>NZ_JBVUBB010000033.1:0-98541 GCF_055791185.1 Bradyrhizobium ingae | reverse complement strand
GGCGCGGGAGGTGTTGATCCCTTTGCGAGCACGTCCGCAGGCCAGAATCGGAATATGCCGGCGCCGTCCTATCCGAATCGCTCCGGCACGAAGGCCACCCAGAAGGGCAAGAGGCCCAACAACCAGTCGAGCATCGGCGATCCCGCCTTTGCGGAGGCCTATCGTGCCGCCTACGACACGATCTACGAGCGCAACGACTATGCCACCGCGATCGCACAGCTCAAGGCGCTCGGCCGCGATGACAATCCGAACGTTGCCAATCTCATCGGCTATTCCTACCGCAAGCTGGGTGACTACAAGCAGTCGCAGGTCTGGTACGAGCACGCCCTGGCGGTCGATCCGAACCACGTGCTGACCTGGCAATATTACGGCCTGTGGCAGCTCGAACAGGGCAATCGCGAGCAGGCGATGTATCACCTGGAAAGGATCGCCGCGATCTGCGGCACGAGTTGCGAGGAGTACAAGTCGCTCGCGGCAGCGCTGGACAAGCCGACGGGCACAGCGCTGGTGTATTGACGGCTGAATCACCCCAAAATCGGTGACAAGCCACAAAAATTTCCGCATTGTCCCGGCCGGGGGCGCGACCGGGACAAGTGGATGCCGCTGACGCGCGACAAGATCATTGGCCATGACCTCGAACGTCTGGCCTTCCGCTTCACCATGCTTGACGATGGCGAGGAGGTGACGTGCCAGATCAGTGACGCCGCGATGGACGAGCTCGCCGGCATGCAGGGTACGGAAAGCAGCGCGCGCCAGGCGCAGTTCCTGTCGCTACGCGAGACCATCGAACGTATGGCGTCGGATCTCTACGACGAAGCGCCGCGCTTCAGGGGGTATGTGGTGCGGATTTTTACCAAGCATCTGGGCAAGTAGCGTAACGGGTCCACAAATTGCCGACCTGGATGCATTGAGCAATATCTCTCGCCGTCACCCTGAGGTGCCGGAGCGAAGCGGAGGCCTCGAAGGGCGACGGCCCGGTTACGTCCCGGCGGCTCATCCTTCGAGGCTCGCAGCGCAGTGCCGATGCACTGCGCTACTCGCGCCTCAGGATGACGGGACAAGCAGCGTTGCGGATCGAACGTCACCCCTCCAAATTCTTCAGCAACAGCTTCAGCGCCGTGGCCGCAAACGTCTGCATGTTCGCGAAGCGGTCGTTGCTGCCGGTCTCCAGCGTCATCACCTCGGCCGCGGGGCCGGCAACCGCCATGCAGCTGTGGCCGGCGGCGTCGCCGTAGCGATTGCCGGTCGGGCCGGCCGCGCCGGTCTCGGACAGGCCCCAGTCGCAGCCGAAACGCTCGCGCATCCGTTCGGCGAGCAGTTTTGCGTAAGGCTCGGACGAGGAGCGAAAGCCCCTCATGCCGTCATCCCCGATATCCATCAGGGCGCGCCGCGCATCGCGCGTGTAGACGACGGCGCCGCCGAGGAAATAGGCCGACGCGCCGGGCACTGCGAGCAGGCTTGCAGCGATCAGACCGCCTGCGGAGGATTCCGCCACCGCGATCGTCTCTTTGCGCGCAATCAATTTGGCCGCAACCTGTTCCGCAATCCCCACGAGCTCTTTCATCTTGCGCCTCGCTTCCGAGCAACCTAGCTGAGCTCTTCTAGCATACGACAGCGGCGCTGGCCGAGTTGCAGGCGGCTTGCAGGCCTGCTTGAATGGCGTCAACAAGCGATGCGGCCAAGCGTGCGTGAAGAGGAAGCGTCATGACGTCCCTGATCGCCGGCGGCGTGGACTGCGACGTGCACCCGGCGGTGCCGCATCTCACCAGCCTGCTGCCATATCTGAACGATTACTGGCGCGACCAGGTGACGACGCGCGGCATGGTCGATCTGATCTCGCAATCCTATCCGCAGAATTCGCCGATCACGGCACGCCCCGACTGGCGTCCCGAAACCGGCAAGCCGGGATCGCAACTCGAAGACATGCAGCGCCATGTGCTCGATCCCTTTGCGCTCAGCTACGCCATCTGCAACCCGCTCTATGGCGTGCAGATGGTGTTTTCCGAAGACATGCAAGACGCCTTCTGCCGCGCGCTGAATGACTGGCTGGCGAGGGAATGGCTCGACCGGGAACCGCGGCTGCGCGGTTCGATCGTGATTCCCATTCAAAATATCGAGAAGTCGGTGGCGGAGATCGAACGCTGCGCGGCGGACAGGCGCTTCGTGCAGGTGCTGATGCTTGTGATGGGCGACACGCCACTGGGAAAGCGTGCGCTGTGGCCGATCTATGCAGCGGCGGAGCGACTCGACCTCGCGGTCGGCATCCATGCCGGTTCCGCCTATCATAACCCGCCGACCGCTGTGGGCTGGGGCTCGTATCACATCGAGGATTATGTCGGTCAGGCGCAAGCATTCCAGACCCAGCTCACCAGCCTGATCGTCGAAGGCGTGTTCGCCCGCCATCCGCGACTGAAGATGGTGATGCTGGAATCCGGGATCACCTGGATCGCGCCTTATCTCTGGCGGCTGCACAAGTTCTGGCGGGGGGTGCGGATGGAGACGCCCTGGGTCGATCGCGCACCACTGGAAATTGTGCGCAGCAACATTCGCTTCTCATTACAACCATTTGACGCGCCGCCGGAACAGGCGACATTAATTCGCCTGTTTGAGCATATGCAGTCCGACGAATTAGTCCTATTCTCGACGGACTATCCGCACTGGCAATTCGACGGCCAGGATGCGCTGCCCGAAGGTCTCACCCCCGATCTCGTGCGCAAGATCATGATCGACAATCCGCACGCAACCTACCCCCGCCTGACTTAGCCGCTGCCAAAGGAGGCAAGGCGATGAATATCCAGTTCCGCGAAGCGACCGAGTCCGCGTCTGCCCTGACCGCTAAAACCGCAATTGCGGACTGCGATATTCACCCGGCGCGCGCGACCCGAACCGAGCTCTATCCTTATCTCGCCAAGCGCTGGCAGCATCATCTCGACGTCTACGGCGTGCATGCCTATCAGGGCATGATGGAAGGCCCGCCCTATCCGAAAGCCCAGCCCAACGCTTCGCGCCGCGATGCCTATCCGCCGGAAGGCGGCCCGCAGGGCTCTTCGCTCTCCTTCATGCAGCAGCAGCATCTCGATCCGAACAACGTGCAGTTGGGGGTCCTCAATCCGCTCGGCACCGGCCAGGGCATCCGCAATCACGAACTCTCGGCGGCGCTGTGCTCGGCGATCAATGACTGGCAGATCGACAAATGGACCTCAAAGGACAAGCGGCTGAAGGCCTCGATCGTCGTCGGCAATGAGGATGCGATGACGGCGGCCGCGGAAATCCGCGAGCGTGCCGGCGACAAGAACTTCGTGCAGGTGCTTCTGCTGAGCCGCAACGTCGAGCCGCTGGGTCAGCGCCGCTATTGGCCGATCTATCAAGCCGCGGAAGAGGCCGGCCTCCCGGTTGGTGTGCACGCCTTCGGGTTCGGCGGCAATCCGATCACGCCGTCGGGCTGGCCGAGCTATTACATCGAGGAGATGGTGGGGCATTCGCAGTGCCAGCAATCGGCGCTCGCGAGCCTCGTTCTGGAAGGCGTATTCGAGCGCTTCCCGAAATTGAAGATGGTGATGATCGAGGCCGGCTTCGGCTGGGCGCCTTCGCTTGCCTGGCGGCTCGACAAGGTCTGGCAACGGCTGCGCAGCGAGGTGCCGCATGTGAAGCGGCCGCCGTCCGAATATATCCGCGCGCAGGTGTGGTGGACGACGCAGCCGATGGAAGATCCCGAGCGGCGCGAGGATCTGCTCGACGTCATCAAATGGATCGGCTGGGACCGGCTGTTGTTCGCGACCGACTATCCGCATTGGGACTATGACGAGCCATCGCGCGTGCTGCCGCCCGGCGTCAGTGAAGCGAGCCGCGAAGCGTTTTATCTCGGCAATGCGCGGAAGCTTTATGGGCTTAATTGATGGCGCGTCATGTAATCGCGCCTGTGGATGAGCTTCCGCCAGGCACGCGAAAATTCCTCGAGATCGACGGGCGGCCGATTGCGGTCTTCAACATCAAGGGCGAGTATTTCGGCCTCTTGAATCGCTGTCCGCACCAGGGCGCAGCGTTGTGCGAGGGCCCGCTGATCGGGCTCGCGCAATCCCAAATTCCCGGCGAGATCGAATACACCAGGCTGGGCGAGATCATCCGTTGCCCCTGGCACGGCTGGGAATTCGACGTGCGCACCGGACAATCCTACTGCGATCCCCGCCGCTTCCGCGTGAAGGCTTATCCGGCCCATGTCGAGCCGGGCGCGAGTGTCGTGAAGGGGCCGTATGTCGCCGAGACGATTCCGGTCAAGGTCGAGAGCGATTACGTGGTGGTAGAGCTTTAGCACCACGATCATTCCGGGGCGATGCGGAGCATCGAGCCCGGAATCCATGGCGCCGCATGAACGCCGGGAGAAATTGGATTCCGGGCTCGCCTCTTTGAGGCGCCCCGGAATGACGATCAGTGCCCCGCAACCGGCTCCGCCACCGGATCATACGTCGCCACTGCCTTGCCGCCGCCGCGATAGACGGTCGCGGCAGCGATGATGCCGAGCACGGCGGCGAACATCAGCCAGAAGCCGGGCGATGCCTTGTCGCCGGTCTTTTCGATCAGCCAGGTCGAGGCGAAGGGCGTGAAGGTGCCGAACAGGGCTGCGGCGAGCGCAAAGGCGAGCGAGAAGCAGGTGGTGCGCACATGCGCCGGCACGATCTCGACGAGCGCGCCGAGCATGGTGCCGCTGTAGACACCGAAATAGAACGAGAACATCATCTCGACGGCGAGCAGCTTGCCGAAGGTCGGCGCCGCCACCAGCCAATGCAGCGCCGGATAGGCGGTCAGCAGCGACAGGCAGGCGATGGTCAGCAGCACGGGCTTCCGGCCAACGCGGTCCGACAGCGCACCGCCGACCGGATTCCAGATGAAGTTGGTCACGGCGACGAGCAGCGTGACCAGCAGCGCATCCCGCGTCGACAGCTTCAGCACGTTCTTGCCGAAGGTCGGCGTGTAGACCGTGACGAAGTAGAACGTCGTGGTGGTGAGGATCGCGATCATCATGCCGAGGATGACGATGCGCCAGTTGGCGAGGGCCGATGAGAACACCTGCGCGGCGGTCGGGTGTTTCTTCATCGCCAGAAACTCCGGCGTCTCCTGAAGCGTTCGCCGCAGGAAGAAGATCAGGGGAATGATCAGGCAGCCGACGAAGAAGGGAATGCGCCAGCCCCAGTCCGCGACGGTTTCGGCCGGCATCAGTTCAGAGAGAACAAAGCCGAGGATCGACGCCACGAAGATCGCGACCTGCTGGCTCGACGATTGGAACGACGTGTAGAAGCCGCGGTTGCCCGGCGTCGAGATCTCCGCAAGATAAACCGACACGCCGCCGAGCTCGACGCCGGCGGAGAAACCCTGCAGCAGGCGGCCGAGCAGCACGATGATCGGCGCGGCAATGCCGATGGTCGCATAGCTTGGGCAGAACGCGATCACCACGGTGCCCATCGCCATGATCGCGAGCGTGACGATCAGGCCCTGGCGGCGGCCGATGCGGTCGATATAGGCCCCCAACACGATCGCGCCGACGGGACGCATCAAAGCGCCGAGCCAGAACACGCCGAAGGTGTTGAGCAGCGAGGCCGTCTCATTGGCCGCGGGGAAGAACGCCTTGCCGATCGCGGCGGCATAAAAGCCGAACAGGAAGAAATCGAACTGTTCGAGAAAATTGCCCGAGGTTGCGCGCAGGATGGCGCCGATGCGCGACTTGATCTGGGGCGGATTGGTTGAAGTGGCTGGTCCAGCCATGACGCTTGCTCCCTGAAGATGTGGCCGGACCGGAACTCAGTTTCACGGCGGGCGACGGATCGTGCTGCGACAATCTGTCTTACCCCTCCCGCGCGAGGGTGCGGGAGTCAATCGATTTCGCCGCCGAAGCTGATGATTCTTCAGGCTTTATTCTGCGCTGCAGCGACCAGCCAGTCGCGGAACGCGACCAGTTTCGTCCCCTCGCGACGGCCGTCCGGTGCGACCAGGTAGAAGCCGGCATCTGCGGGAAGCGCTATCCGGAAGGGCACCACGAGGCGGCCCTTGGCGATGTCGTCCTGGACGTAGGTGGTCCGTCCCATCGCCACCCCCATGCCGTCGATCGCCGCCTGCACCGTCATGAGCGTCATGTCGAAGGTGATGCCGGTCTGCTTGGAAATGTTGGTCGACAGCCCCGCGGCCGTCAGCCACAGCCGCCAGTCGTCGCCATTGTTGGTGTGCAGCAGCACGTGGTCTTTCAGGTCCTGAGGCGTGCGCAGCGGCCTGTCGCCCCTCAGCAGAGACGGGCTGCACACCGGGAACAGCTCGTCCCGCATCAGCCATTCGGCGCGCACGCCCGGCCATTGGCCGCGGCCGTAACGGATCGCGGCATCGACATTGTCGCGCTGGAAATCGACAAGGCTCGTCGATGTGGTGATGCGGACGTCGATGCCGGGATGCTGCTCCTGGAAATTGGTCAGCCGCGGCAGCAGCCATTTGGCGGCGAGCGAGGCGATGGTCGAGACGGTCAGCACCTTGTCGTCGTCCTTGCGGAGCAGCCGGTCGGTCGCGAGCCTGAGGTCGTTGAACGCGGCGCGCACGCCGGGGAGGTAGTCGCGCGCTTCGGGCGTCAGGGCCAGCGCGCGGTTCTGGCGCACGAACAGACGGATGCCGAGCTCCTCCTCGAGCCTGCGGATCTGATGGCTGATCGCGGTCTGCGTCACGTTCAGCTCGGTCGCGGCCAGCGTGAAGCTGAGGTGGCGTGCGGCGGCCTCAAAGGCGCGCAAACCGTTCAGGGAAGGCAATCTGGCAGTCATTTGGCAGCAGTATGCATGAGCTTATTTCATGCGAAAGGGTACAAATTGTCGTTTGTCGAAAGGCCGGGAGAAGCAGATATTACGGGCGTAAGTTAGCTCCAGGAGCTGAAAATGTCTACGCTGACCAACAATTCGATGACAAATCATCATGCGCCGAGCCTGCTCTACCAGATCGGGGAGACCCTGCATGTCTGGCATGAGCGCTACCGCACCCGCAGAGAGCTCACCCAGTGGACCACCCGCGATCTCCAGGACGTCGGCCTGTCCTGGAGTGACATTGCGTACGAAGCCGAGAAACCCTTCTGGCGGGCCTGATTGGCCGCCCGGCCGGCGCCGCCTCTGAAGAGGGGCGCCGGCGGTCCTTTCGGTCGCGGGAGACTCCCATGAGCATGCTCCGCCTGGATGACCTCAAGCAATATTCGGATACGCTGCGCATCCGCCACGGGGAGGCGCTTACGTTGCGCTTCGTCGAGCCGCGCGATACCGACGAGTTGCAGCACTATTTTCGTTCGCTGTCGGCTCGCTCCCGTTACAACCGCTTCTTCGGCGCACTGAGCGAGTTGCCGAAGGCGCTGCTGCACGATTTCACCCATGTCGGCGAGCGCGAACGCTTCAGCGTGATCGCGACCATGTTTGTCGATGGTTTCGAGACCATCGTCGGCGAAGCCCGCTATGCCTTCCATGCTGAGGCGTCGGCCGTGGAGTTCGGCTTGTCGGTCGACGACCGCTGGCAGGGCCACGGCATCGGCACGGCACTGCTCAAGAATCTCGAATGCCGCGCGGCTGCCTTCGGCGCCGAGCATATCTTCGGCGACACGCTGCGCGCCAACGACGTGATGATCTCGCTCGCCCGCAAATCCGGCTTTGCCTTCGTCAATCATCCCGACGACTGGAGGCTCGTTCGGTTCGACAAGCAGATCGCGATCGAACCGAAGGATATTCCCTGCGCAAGCTGGCGTCTCGCCGCCCTTTCCCGTCAGGCCGAAAGCCCCTCAGCCACGGCCTGACACGACTGAAAGCCCGGTTCTGGTGAAGTCAGAACCGGGCTGATTTTTTCATCACGCGGCCTGATCGCCGGTAAAGTCGGTCGATGTCGCCACCGTCAGCCACTCCGCAAGCTCCCGCGCGACAAAGGCGTTCTTGGCCTCGATTCGTTCCACGGTGTCGCTGCCGAGCGGCAAGCGCAGCGGCGGCTTGGCCGCATCCGCCAGTTTGAGGAAGGCCTGCGCCAGCTTGCGGGGATCGCCGCGCTGGCCGTGATTGACGTCGGCGGCGTGCGCGCGCGTCTTGCCGACGGTCTCACTGTAGTCATCGATCTGGAGTGCCGTCCGCGACAGCGAGGTCTCGTCGAGGAAATCGGTGCGGAAGAAGCCCGGCTCGACCACCGTCACCTTGATCCCGAGGGGAGCCACTTCGCCGGCCAGCGCCTCGCTGATGCCTTCGACCGCGAATTTGGTCGCTCCATAGACGCCCCAGCCGGGATAGCCGGTGTAGCCGCCGACCGACGAGATGTTGATGACGTGGCCCGAGCGTTGGCGGCGCATATGCGGCAGCACCGCGCGGGTGACGCTCAGCAGGCCGAACACATTCGTGCCGAACAGCTTTTGCGTTTCCGCGGCGCTCGCCTCTTCGATCGCACCGAGCAGGCCGTAGCCGGCATTGTTGACGAGGATATCGATGCGCCCGAACCGCTTCACCGCCTGACCTGCAGCCTCATGCGCTTCGGCCTCGCTGGTGACGTCGAGCCGGGTGGCCAGGAGCCGCTCGTGATTGCCGAGCCGCGCGGTGACGGATGAGGGATCGCGCGCGGTCGCGACCACGGCATCGCCGGCGCTGAGTGCCGCCTCGGCGATCAAAGCACCAAATCCGCGGGACGCTCCTGTGATGAACCAGACACGCATGGCCTTGGCCTTTCCATTTGAGGCCCCGGCGATGCGCCGAGGCTGATGGATGACGTGTAGCGCTTCGTCATAGATGATATAATCCGATATATATTCTACAAGCTGCTGAGAAAAATTCATCAATGCGGATCGACCCGTCCGACCTCGCGACCTTTCTCGCCATCGCACGTCACCGCAGCTTTCGGGCGGCGGCGACCGAGCTTGGCGTCACGCCATCGGCGTTGTCTCATGCGCTGCGGAACATCGAGGACCGGCTCGGCCTGCGGCTGGTGAACCGCACCACGCGCAGCGTGGCCTTGACCGAAGCCGGCGAGCGCCTGTTTGCCCGCATCAGTCCGGCCTTCCGCGATATCGATGACGCGCTCGAGGACCTCAATAATTTCCGCGGCAAGCCGGCCGGCACGCTGCGCTTCACCGCCGCGCGCCAGTCCGCCCAGCTCGTTCTGCTGCCGATCGTGACGCGCTTTCTGAAGGCGTTCGCGGACGTCAGCATCGAGATCATGATCAACGACGCCCTGATCGACATGGTCGCGGCCGGCTTCGACGCCGGCGTGCGCTTCGGCGAGACCATCGCCGCCGACATGATCGCGGTGCCGATCGGCCCGCGGCATCGCTTTGCGGTGATCGGCTCGCCTGCTTTCTTCAAGTCCCACAAGACGCCGACCACGCCGCACGATCTGAAGGACCTGCCCTGCATTCGTTACCGCTTCACCAGCGGCGCGCTCTATCATTGGGAGTTCGAGCGCGGCGGCATCGAGGTTGACATCGACGTTACGGGACCGCTGACGCTGAACGACCAGGATCTGATGGTCGATGCCGCACTCGATGGGCTCGGTCTCGCCTATGTGTTCGAAGGTCAGGTCGAAGACCTCCTGGCGAGGCGCAAGCTGGTTCGCGTGCTCGCCGATTGGTGTCCGGCCTATCCGGGCTTCTTCCTGTATTATCCGAGCCGCCGCCAATTGCCGGCAGCACTGCGGGCCTTTGTCGATTTCGCACGGATGCCTGCCGCGTAGCCCGACGCTATTGCCTCAAAACTTCTCCACCCAGGGCCGCAGCTCCATTTCCCATGTCCAGGCACTGCGCGGCTGTTGCAGCACATTCCAATAGCTCTGCGCGATCGCGTCGGGGTCGAGCATCGAGTCCGGTTTGTCCGGTGCTTCCGTGCGCGCTGCGCTGCGGATGCCGCCGTCGATGACGAAATGGGCGATGTGGATGCCCTGCGGCGCCAGCTCGCGCGCCATGCTCTGGGCAAGTCCGCGCAGGGCGAACTTGCCCATCGCGAACGGTGCTGATTGCGCATAGCCCTTCACGCTGGCCGACGCGCCCGTGAACAGGATCGCGCCGTGCTTGCTCTGCAGCATGCGCTTGGCTGCTTCCTGCGCCACCAGAAAGCCGCCGAAGGCGCTGACCGTGATCGACTGCGCGACATCGGTTGCGACGAGCTCGACGAACGGTCCGCGCGTCCGGCCGCTCGCATTGTAGATCACGACATCTGGCGTGCCTATCTCACGCTCGACAAGCCCGAACAGGCGCTCGACCTCCTCCGGCTTGGTCGCGTCGCAAGCGAAGGCTTTCGCGCCGGTCTCGCCGCAGAGCGCGCCGAGCTTTTCGATCTTGCGCGCGGCGAGCGCCACGCGCAGGCCTTGGGCGGACAACAGCCGCGCCAGAGAGGCGCTCAGGCCTTCGCCGGCACCGACGATGAGCGCGATGTTGTATTTGGGATGTTCCATGATGCGATCCTCTGGGGGCAGGAACAGCGGATCTATGCATGCTTGGCGCGAGGGACCAGTCGCGTCCACTGAGGCGGTCGATCACAATTCCGCAGGGCGGTCCCGGCCATCCTCAGCGCTCATGCCGCTCTGACGATTTGCGGCTTTATCCGCATTCCCGCCTGGAGCATGATCGACATCATCCAACGCAGCACCAAAGCGGCAGGAAATGCCGCAGGATGGAAACGAAAGAGGCCGATCATGCACAAGTCGGGCACGTCGCAGCAGAAAAGCGTCGCGGCCGAGCAGCCCGGCCTGCTTGCTCCCGACACCACGGGAATGAATTTCTACCGCGCCGATCCGGCGTTGACCGACTTGTTGCGCATCCACCTGCCCGATCCGCTATTCCGTCACATCGAGCCGCATCTGGACCGTCTCGGCGAGCTCGCCGGCGGCACGCTCGACGAATGCGCGCGGCTCGCCGACCGGCATACGCCCGTGCTGCACCAGCGTGACAAGTTCGGTCGCGACGTGCAGTGGATCGAATATCATCCGGCCTATCGCGACCTCGAGAAGGCGGCGTTCGGCGAGTTCGGCATTCACGCGCTGTCGATCCGCAAGGGCATCATGGGCTGGCCGGACAAATATCCGGTGGTCGCAAAGCACGCCTTCACCTTCCTGTTCAACCAGACCGAATTCGGCATGGGCTGCCCGATCAATGTCACCGATGGCTGCGCCAAGCTCTTGTCGAGCTTCGGCAGCGAGGCGTTGAAAGCAAAATATCTGGACGGCCTGACCCAGACCGACATGAGCAAGCTGACTCAGGGCGGCCAGTTCATGACCGAAAAGGAGGGCGGCTCCGACGTCGGTACGCTGACGACGCGCGCGGTGCAGGACGGCGACCATTGGCGTCTCTACGGCGAAAAATGGTTCTGCTCGAATGCCGATGCCAAGGTCGTGATGCTGCTTGCGCGGCCGGAAGGAGCGGGTCCCGGCACGCGTGGCGTCGGCCTGTTCCTGATGCCTCGCTTCCTCGATGACGGTTCGCAAAACCACTACCGGATCGTGCGGCTGAAGGACAAGCTCGGCACCCGTTCGATGGCCTCGGGCGAGATCAAGCTCGAAGGCGCGATCGCCTATGCCGTCGGCAAGCTCGATCGCGGCTTCGTGCAGATGGCGGAGATGGTCAACTCGTCGCGGCTCTCGAACGGCGTCAAGTCGACAGCGCTGATGCGTCGCGCCTACCATGACGCGATGACGGTCGCGACCAACCGCGTGGTGTTCGGCAAGCGCATCATCGACCTGCCACTCGGACGTCGGCAGTTGATGAAGATCATGCTGCCGGTCGAGCAGGCATTGTCGATGAGCTTTCTGACTGCCGACGCGCTCGACCGCGCGGAAGCCGGCAGCCAGGATGCCGCGACGCTGCTGCGCATCCTCACGCCGACACTGAAATTCCGCGCCACGCGCGATGCCCGAAAGGTCTGCGGCGATGCGCTCGAGATACGCGGCGGCATCGGCTATATCGAGGAGTTCGCCACTTCGCGGCTGCTTCGCGATGCTCATCTCGGCTCGATCTGGGAGGGCACCGGCAATATCGTGGCGATCGATGCGTTGACGCGTGCAGTCGGTCGCCACGGCGCGGAGGCCGCGCTCGCCGCCGATCTGCACGCCCGGCTCGACGATAGCGCGTCCGTGCCGCAGGCCTGGCGCGATCGGCTGCACGGGCTCAGCGATCGTGCCGTCGGCTTCGCGCGCGAGGTCGCTGATGGCGCTGACAAGGAAGCCGATGCGCGGCGCGCCACCAGCCTTCTCTATCATGTCGCAAGCGCAGTGGCGCTGGCATGGGAGTCGCATCGCATCCACGCGATGCGCGGCGATGCCCGACGGCTCCTGTTGTCGCGGCTCGTGGTCGATCATCGGGCATCGCCAAGTGATCCGTTCCGGCTCACGGAAAATTCGACCCAGCAAGCCATCGTGTCGCTGCTGCTCGCCAACCGCGCGGCTACGATGGCCGAGGTTGGCGAACTGGTTCTGGCGGCGTAGGCTGCGGCCGCGTTCACGACCTCTCCCGTAGGGAAGAGCTGAAGGCCTCACTCAGCGAAATCATAATAACGAGGAAACAAACAAGATGAAGGCCGCCGTCCTCTATGAAGTCAACAAGCCGCTCGTCATCGAGGATGTCAGCCTGCCGAAACCGGGCCCGCGCGAGGTTCTGATCCGCACCTCTGTCGCAGGCCTCTGCCACTCCGACCTGCACTTCATGGAAGGGCTCTATCCGCATCCGCTGCCCGCGGTGCTCGGTCATGAATCGGCTGGCGTCGTCGAGCAGGTCGGCTCCGACGTAACTTATGTGAAGCCGGGTGATCACGTCGTCACCTGCCTGTCAGTGTTCTGCGGCACCTGCGACAACTGCACCACCGGGCGCACCGTGCTCTGCACCGACACCACGGTGAAGATGCTGCCGGGCGTCTCCGATCGGATGCAGTGGTCGAAGCCCGAGAAGCTGCACCAGTTCCTTAACCTGTCGTCCTTTGCCGAGCAGATGCTGGTGCACGAGAATGCCATCGTTAAAATCCGCAAGGACATGCCGCTCGAACTCGCTGCGCTGATCGGCTGCGGCGTCATCACCGGCTATGGCGCCGTCGTGAATACCGCAAAAGTCCAGGCCGGCGAGACCGTGGCGGTGATCGGTTGCGGCGGCGTCGGCATGGCCGCGATCAACGGTGCCGAGATCGCGGGTGCCGGCCGCATCATCGCGATCGATACGAACCCGGCAAAGCTCCAGCTCGCGACCAAGTTAGGCGCCACCGACATCATCAATCCCGCCGATGGCGACGTGGTGAAGCAGGTGCGCGACCTCACCAATGGCGGCGTGCATCATTCCTTCGAGGTGCTCGGCCGCAAGGAGACCGCCGAGCAGGCGTTCGGCATGCTCGCCCCCGGCGGCACTGCGACGATCGTCGGCATGATTCCGTTCGGGCAGAAGATCGAGTTGCACGGCTTCGACTTCCTGCGGGAGCGCAAGATCCAGGGCTCGTCGATGGGCTCGAACCATTTTCGCGTCGACATGCCGCGGCTGGTCGAGTTCTACTTGCGCGGCCGCTTGCACCTGGAGGACTGGATCTCGGCCAAGCTGAAGCTTTCCGAGATCAATGAAGGCTTCGCCAACATGAAGGCCGGCAAGACGCTCCGGAGCGTGATCATGTTCGATAGCTAGGCAGCAATCTCAAGCGTCGCTTCTCAGTTGTCATCGCCCGCCTTGTGCGCAATTGCGCATTGGGGCGGGCGATCCAGTATTCCAGAGGCGACGGCGAATACGGAGGGCTACCGCTTACTGGATGCCGGGGCATGACAGCGGGGATTTGTGAGGGCGATGTGCTCGCTTCACCGTGATACAGCATCACCCGCCTCACCGCGAAACGTGCGCCGACACCGCGAGCCATTTCCCATTCTGCCTGGCCCAACAATCGGTGTAACGGCCGGAGGCCTGCTGGCCGTCCGCGGTCGTGTAGCTGGTCGCGCCGTGGATGATGGCGAAGTCGCCCATGATGCGGATCTTGACGTCGTACTCCCTGAGATTGCGGATCGCGATCGGCTGCGCGGTCTGTTTCAGGAAGCCCGCGCGGTCGACCAGCGTCTTGTCCGGATTGGAGCAATAGAAGTCCTGCGCGAGGATCTCGTCGAAGCGCTTGACGTCGCAATTCTGGACGGAGGCGACGTAGTCGCGGTTGAGCACGGTCAGCTCTTCGAGGTCTCTGTTCATCACATTTCTTTCCTTCTGGTCAATCTGGGGCGCGCGAGTGCGGACCCACAGTCTCGAAGCCGTCAGCGAGACTCGGTTAACGACGGAAAGAGCATGCCTGATCGCAATAATGTTTCGGCATCGACCGAAACGTTATAGCATCATGATGGTTGCGCCAGTCATCAAACATGGCGGCGTGAAGCCGCTTGGCCCGGTGATCGTTAGGGCAACATCCGCTGCATCACGCGATCGCGATAGATGAATATGTGAGCGAACGCGGCAGCGACGTGAATGCCGACCATGACGAGAAGCGCCCACTCCGTCGCCTGGTGCAGGCCGTCGATTGTGCGACCGGCCGCCGCGTTGTCGGACGCCAGCATCGGCAGCGGCATGAGATAGAAAAAGGAAAGGGACCAGCCGCGGAAGGAGGCGAACAGCCAACCGGAGAACGTGGTCGCAAGCACCAGCACGTAAAGCAGCCAGTGCACGGCCTCAGAGCTCAAACGCTGCCAGGGAGGCAGTGAGCTTTCCGGCGCCACGGGATGGGTCAGGCGCCAGATCATGCGCAGGGCCGTCAGAATGAGAATCGAGATCCCGATCGAGACGTGAAAGGTCATCCCGGCACCGGGTGTCATGCCCCGATGGATGTCCGGCATCAGCCATCCGATCGGATATTGCGCCGCAAGCAGCGCGACAATGGACCAATGGAAAATCTTGGCGGGCGTACCGTACTTCAATTGGGCCATCGTCAGCTTGCTCGCATCAATGTCAGGGCTGATCAGGACGGAAGGCAGCGGGCTGAGTGTGGGTGGAGGAACCGGCCGCTTCGTCGCTGCCTAAGCCGCCCCGATCAATATTCCGACCCCGAGCACGATGGCGCCACCGAGCACGATCTGGAACACCGCCTGAAGGAACGGCGTATCCATGTAGCGTGCGCGGATGAAGGCGATTGCCCACAATTCGAAGAACACGACGACGCAGGCGATCGCGGTGGCGATCCAGAATGCATTGGGCCAGGAGTCCGGGACGAGATAAGGCATGGTGTGGCCGAGCCCGCCGAGCGTCGTCATCAAGCCGCAGGTGATGCCGCGCAGCCAGGGCGAGCCGCGGCCGGTGAGCGAACCGTCGTCGGAGAGCGCCTCCGCAAACCCCATGCTGATGCCGGCGCCGATCGAGGCCGCGAGCCCAACCAGGAAGGTCTGCCAATTCTGGTGCGTGGCGAAGGCGGCTGCAAACAGCGGCGCCAGGGTCGAGACCGAGCCGTCCATGAGGCCGGCGAGGCCCGGCTGCACATATTGCAGCACGAACATGCGGCGGCTGGTGCGATCTTCCTCGGCGCGAACATCAGGGCTGAGGATCTGATCGGTGAGTCGCGTCGCGGTCTTCTCGTGGGCCTTCTCGGCTTCGGCGAGGTCACCCAGTAGCCGTCGCACGCCGACATCCTGGGCTTGCTCGGCGGCCTTGATGTAGAAACGCTCGGCCTGCAACTCCATCGTCTCGACCTCCTTGCGGATGGTGTCGAGCGATAGGTTCTTGGTCAGCCAGATCGGGCGGCGGCGCAGGAAGCCCTTGACGTCCTCGCGGCGGATCGGCGGCAAATGCGGCCCGAAGCGCTGCTCATACATTTCCAGCAGCATATGGCGATGGCCGCGCTCCTCTTCGGCCATCTCCTCGAACAGCTTCGCCGAGTCAGGATAGCGGTCCTTCAGATCCTCGGCGAAAGCCATGTAGATGCGGCTGTCTTCCTCCTCGGAGGCGATGGCGACCGCGAGCACTTCGCGCTCGGTCAGATCGGCGAAATTCTTCACGACGGGACCTGTCTATAGTTTAGAACGATTCTAAATCTGCTATAAGGCGCAATTCGTTCAGGGTCAATTCACGCGAGAGCCCTGAACTTGGGCGCATGAAATTGCGGGAACCGGCTGTCGTCTCTCCCGTTCGACTTCATGCTGTGCGGATCAGGCGAGGCGTAATCGTGGACAAGGTCAAATACCGGTTAAACGATCCGCGGCTGGCGCCGCGGCGCACCAAGCTGGAAATTCCAGGATGGGCCGGCCAACGTGATCCGCGTGCCAACGGGTCGCGCGAGCAGGTCTGGCATTGCGTGCCGTTTTCGGAAGGCGCGCAATACGGCATCGAGCTGTTTTATCCCTACGATTTCGAACTGCACGTCACGACCCGGGATGGCCAGCTGGTCCTGGAGGCCGACTGGGGCGAACCGCCGGAAGGTGGCGCGGCGTGGCCGCCGTTTCGCAAGTTTGGCGACAACTTCTACACTTACCAGATACTGCTCGATCTCAAGGTCGAGAAAGGAATGGCGATTCGCACCGAGCCGCATCCGCGGTTCTATACCGATCGCACCGATACCGTGCCCGTTGCCGTTCCCGCGCTGATCCGCAACTGGTGGCCGATGATGTTCTTTTGCGTTTTCAAGGCGCCGGCCGAGGGCCGCACCCACATCTTCCGGCCGAAAGAGCCGTTCGCGCAGGTGATCGTCATTCCCGAAGAAGCGTCGTTCGAGCTCGAGCCCATGGGCGAGGAGGAATCCGCCGAGAGAGAGCTACAGGCGCGGCGCATCTATAACAGCCGGCCGAAGCTGGCGGCTGGCACCGAGTGGACCTCATCGACAGACACCGTGTTCGACGGCACTTACCGGCATTTGCACCGCGCGGCGAAAGAGAAAGCCCGCAACGGCTGAGCACAAAAGCAAACAGGACCCGAAGGTCCTGTTCGCCGGCGCGGCTGACGTTCGGGACTCAATAGTCCCGACGATAGTAGAAGCTGTGGTGGTGATGGTGATGATGGTGGTGATAATACCGCCGATACCGCGGCACCACCACGACCGGCGCATCATCATAGTAGCGATAGCGGCGATAGAAGCTGTGATGATGATGGTGGTGATGGTGGTGATGGTAGAACTGAGCGAGTTGAACGTTCTCGCTCGCCTTCACCGGGGCGGACTCATCGATGGCTTGCAGCAGCGCTCCGGCGTTCGGAATCGGCTCCAGCAGGTCGGCATATGAATTTGCCTGCAAGACGTCGGCCGGGGCAGGCGTAGCGGAGCCGAGCGTCCCGAGCGCGGCAACCGCTCCCAATAATCCAACGATCTTCTTGTCCATGAGTCCTCCAGTTGTCGCCGGGCGCAATGCCGGTATCTCGGAACGTCAGATACTGCCGAACGTTCCCTGAACCGGGCATTAATGCGCTATGGCGGGATCATGGCCGCGCACCCCCGGGATCGGCTGCTCGGCGTGCGGCGTTGTCAAGAAATTGCAACAGCAGCCGGCTGACCTCGGCGGGCTGCTCCTGCTGCACCCAATGGCCGGCGCCATCGACGAGATGGCAGCCGAGCATGTTCGTGCAGAAGCGGGTCTGCATCGCCTCGAACACGCCGGGGCGCTGATATGTGCCCCAATCCTGCATGCCGGAGATGAAGCAGGAAGGCACATCGAGGGTGCGACCCGCGAATAGTTGCAATTCGTTGTTGAAAGCACCTGACGTGCCGCAGCGATACCATTGCAGTCCGCCCTGGAATCCGGTGCGGCCATATTCGGCACTGTAGTAGGCAAGCTCGCGATCAGGCAGCCATGGATTGGCGGCGATCTCGGCGGATGACGGCATCTCCTTTGCGACCGTCTCCGCCATGGTCTCGTCAAGATCCATCACGTAATAGGTTGGCAGCTTTGCGAGCTCGCCTGCGGACCAGGATTTCAGCGCATAAGGCTTGTTGTCTTTCCAGTCCGCGCTCTTGTGATGATAGTAGGCGCGCAGGAAATCGTGCACGCCCTGCGGCGCGCGATGCATGTCGGCATTCGCTTCGCGTGTCGAATAGTACCACTGGTAGTGCTTGCGCGGCCGCGGCAGCGCGGCCAGTTCGCGATGCACTGGATCATCGCTCGGCGGCGTCGCCGGCTGGTCGGCTGTGTCGAACGGCAGGGGCGGCGGTCCGCCGAACGGCGCGCTCATCATCGCCACCGAGCGAAACACGTCGGGCCGCAGCAGCGCACACCAGGATGCAACCGGGCTGCCGAAATCATGTCCGACCACGTCGACGTGCCGATAACCGAGCGCCGACACCAGCCCGAGCGCGTCGCGCACCAGGTTGAAAAGCCGGAAGGGCGCGAGATCTCCGTCGTAATCCGCCTGCCATCCGGTGGTGCGCCCATAGCCGCGCTGATCCGGCGCGATCACGTGATAACCGGCATCGGCAAGCGCCGGCATCACCTTGCGCCAGGAGAAGGCAAGCTCGGGAAAGCCGTGCAGCAGCAGCACGCAGGGCCGTCCCCGCGTCTCGAAGCCGGCTTCGAGCACGTGCATGCGCAGGCCGTTGATGCCGTCGACATAGCGCGAACGGATGCCGGCGGGCAGGGGGATGTCGGGGAGATCGATCATGGTGCGTCTCGCTTCTCGTGCCCCGGGCGCAGCGCGGCATGCAATGACGCGCTGCTAAGCCGGGGTCCAGCCTATCGACACTATACAGAAAATCGCCGTGGGTCCCGGCTCTGCGGCGCACCGTGAAGACACGCTGCGCCGCGTCCGGGACACGAGAGACAATTCTAGATCTTCACCGCGGTCTTCGGCCAATACCTGTCGCGCAAATGGCGCTTGACCAGCTTGCCGGTGGGCGTACGCGGCAGCTCGGCTTCGAAATCGATCGAGCGCGGGCATTTGAGGGCGGAGAGGCGGCTCTTGCAATAGGCGATCAGGTCGGCCTCGAGTGCCTTGCCGGCGCGGCTCATGTCGTGCGGCTGCACGACTGCCTTCACCTCTTCGCCCATCTCCTCGTTCGGTACGCCAAAAACGGCGACGTCGGCGACTTCAGGGTGGCTGATCAGCACGTCCTCGGTCTCCTGCGGGTAGATGTTCACGCCGCCCGAGATGATCATGTATGACTTGCGGTCGGTGAGATAGAGAAAGCCGTCCTTGTCGAGATAACCGACATCGCCGAGTGTCGACCAGCCCCGGGCGTTATAGGCCTTCTTCGTCTTGTCGGGATCGTTGTGATAGGTAAAGGCCGGCGCATCCGCGAAATAGACCGTGCCGATCTCGCCAACTGGCTGCTCCTCGTCGTTCTCGTCGAGAATCTTGATCTTGCCGACCACGGCGCGGCCGACGCTGCCGCGGTGCTCCAGCCATTGCTGCGAATTGCAGACGGTGACGCCGTTGCCTTCCGAGCCCGCGTAATACTCGATCAGGATCGGTCCCCACCATTCGATCATTCTCGCCTTGACGTCGACCGGGCAGGGAGCGGCGGCATGGATCGCGCCCTTGAGCGTCGAGACGTCGTACTTCGCGCGGGTCTCGTCCGGCAGCTTCAGCATGCGCACGAACATGGTCGGGACGAGCTGCGACTGCGTCACCTTGTACTTTTCGACGAGCTTCAGGAATTCTTCCGCGTCGAAATGCTCCATGATGATCGAGGTGCCGCCGAGCACGATCGCCATCATGTTGAAGCGCAAGGGAGCCGCGTGATAGAGCGGGGCCGGTGACAGATAGATGGTCCCTGCATTCATGCCGCACATGTCTGCGCAGAGCAAGCGCAGGAAGGCGTTCGGCTCGTCGATGGGTTTCCCTTCGAAAGCCTTCTTGATGCCCTTCGGGCGGCCGGTCGTGCCCGACGAATACAGCATGTCGTAACCGGCGACCTCGTCCGCGATCGGCGTCGCCGGCTGAGCCGCGGCCTCCTTGTCGTAGGAGCGGAAGCCGGGCAGCGGCTCATCCATCATGTAGAAGATGGGCTCGCCGGGCGCGCCCTTGATCAGGTCCTTGATCTGGTCGGCGCATTTCGGCGTGGTGATGACGACCTTGGCGCCGCAGTCCTTGACGATGTAGTCGATCTCGTCCTGCTTCAGATAGCGGCTGATCGCGGTGTAATAGAGCCCGCAGCGCTGCGCAGCCCAGCAGATCTCCATGAAGGCGAGGCGGTTCTCCATCAACAGCGCGATGTGATCGCCGGCCTTCAGCCCGAGCGAACGAAAGAGTTGCGCGCCCTGGTTCGAGAGCTCGTCGAGCTCGCGATAGGTGATCGCCTTGCCGGTTCCGGCCATCCGGTAGGCGATCTTGTCGGGCGTGGTCTTCGCGTAGATGGAGGGGTGGGTCATGAGGGTCAGGTCCCAAAAACAAACGAGATGTCATCCCGGCGAAGGCCGGGATCCATAACCACAGGGCGTAGTTTGGCGGAGCATCGTCGTTCGGTACTGCGACCAACCACAATTGACGGACCTCGCGGTATGGGTCCCGGCCTTCGCCGGGACGACACCTTCCATTTGGCAGCCGATGTCGCTTCAGCCTTACAATCGCTCCACGATTGTCACATTCGCCATGCCGCCGCCTTCGCACATGGTCTGCAGGCCATAGCGCTTGCCGCGTTGCTTCAGCGCATGGACCAGCGTCGTCATCAGCTTGGTGCCGGAGCCGCCGAGCGGATGGCCGAGTGCGATCGCGCCGCCATTGACGTTGAGGCGGGCGGGATCGGCGCCAGTGGTCTTCAGCCACGCGGTCGGCACCGAGGCAAAGGCCTCGTTGACCTCGAACAGGTCGATATCGTCGATTGCCATGCCGGCCTTCTCCAGCGCGCGCTTGGTCGCGTGCAGCGGCGCGTCCAGCATGATCACGGGATCGCCGCCCGTCATGGTCATGTGATGCACGCGGGCGAGCGGCTTGACGCCGAGCGACTTCAGCCCGCGCTCGTTCACCACCATCACGCCGGAGGCACCGTCGCAGATCTGGCTGGCGCTCGCCGCCGTCAGCTTGCCGTTCTCGGCGATCAGCTTGACGCTCCTGATGCCATCGAGGCTGGCATCGAAGCGGATGCCTTCGTCGATGTGATGGGTGTCCTTCGAGCCGTCGGCGCGGGTGATCTCGAGCGGCACGATCTCGTCCTTGAAATGGCCTCCTTGCGTCGCCGCAATCGCGCGCTGATGGCTGTTGTAGGAATACTCGTCGAGCTCATCCTTGGAGAGGCCGTACTTCTCGGCCATCATCTCCGCGCCGGTGAACTGGCTGAACACGATGTTCGGATAGCGCTGCTCGATGCCCGGGCTCTTGTAGTGGCCAAATCCGTTCTTGGCAGGGAGCTGCGAGGACAGGCCCATCGGTACCCGCGTCATCGATTCCACGCCGGCCGCGATCACCACGTCCATCGCGCCGGACATCACCGCTTGTGCCGCGAAATGCAGTGCCTGCTGGGAGGAGCCGCATTGCCGGTCGATCGAGGTGCCCGGCACGCTCTCCGGCAGTTTCGAGGCCATGATCGCGTTGCGGGCGATGTTGTTGGACTGTTCGCCGACCTGCATTACGCAGCCCATGATGACGTCCTCGACTCGAGCCGGGTCGACCTTGGCACGGTCGACGAGCTCGTCCAGCACCTTCGCGGCGAGATCGGCCGGATGCCAGCCGGCGAGGCGGCCCCCCTTGCGCCCGCCGGCGGTTCGCGCGGCGGCGACGATGTAAGCCTCGGCCATGTCGGTTTCTCCCTGGATTTTTATGAATGCTTGATTGTCGGGGGCGGATTTAAGGGTCGGCAGATCATTTAGTCAATCGATCAATTAACTCTTGTGGGGAGACGCTGCATGCGCTTATCTGCGGCCCTTCGTGCGGCGAGACAGGGTTCTCCGTGACTACCAGCGTACCGAACAGGCTTCCGAGCGGCAAAAATTCCACGGCAGAGAAACTGCTGGTGGCCGCGAGCGAGCTGATGATCGAACGCTCCTCGATCGAGATTTCGCTGAGCGACATCGCGCTGAAGTCGGGCGCCAATGCCGCGCTGGTCAAATACCATTTCGGCAACAAGGATGGCCTGTTGCTGGCGCTGCTCGCGCGCGATGCCGCGACCGAGCTGTCGAATCTCGAATATCTCTTGGTGCAGCCGATCACGCCGACCGCGAAGCTGAAGCTGCATATAGGCGGCATCATCCGCGCCTATCATCGGTTCCCCTACATGAACCGGCTGATCCATTATCTCCTGCACGAGAGCACGGCGAACTCCGCCGACGAGGTCTCCAAATTCTTCGTCGCGCCGCTGCTCGACTTTCATCGCCGCCTGCTCGCCGAGGGCGAGAGGAGCGGCGAGTTCCGCGTCACTGATCCCGTGCTGTTCTACACCAGCCTGATCGGCGCCTGCGATCACCTGTTCTTCGGCCGGCACGCGATGTCTCGCGCGACCGGCGTCGGCCCGGTCACCGACGAAGTCTGCCGGCAATATATCAAGCACATGGAAACGCTGATCTGCGGCGGCATCCTCGCGCAAGCCGAGGAAGCTGCCGCGGCCGGATAATCGGCCCAAGAAGTTCAAATCCAGAGACGTTCAAGTCCAGAGAAGAAACGCCCAAGGAAAGGTACCAGCGATGCAGTTGAAAGACGTAGCCGTGCTCATCACCGGCGGTGGTTCGGGCCTGGGTGCCGCGACCGCCCGCGCCATGGCGGCCAAGGGCGCCAGGATCGGCGTCATTGACCAGAGCAAGGAGAATGCCGAGAAGGTCGCAGCGGAAGTGAAGGGCGTCGCGCTGCATGCCGATGTCACCGACGAGGACGGCATCAAGGCTGCGATCGCCAAAGCCGAGGCCGCGCATGGCATCGCGCGCGTGCTGATGAACTGCGCCGGCATCGGCGGCTCGCAGCGCATCGTCGGCAGGGACGGCGTCTATCCGCTGGCGAAGTTCGCGCGCATCATCAACGTCAACCTGATCGGCACCTTCAACTGCTTGCGCTTATTCGCCGAGCGCCTGGTTACGGCAGAGCCGATCGGTGAAGAGCGCGGCGTCATCGTCAACACCGCGTCCGTTGCCGCCTATGAAGGCCAGATCGGCCAGATCGCCTACTCGGCCTCAAAAGGCGGCGTCGTTGGCCTGACACTGCCTGCAGCGCGCGACCTCGCCAGCCAGAAGATCCGCGTCAACACCATCGCGCCCGGCCTGTTCTTCACGCCGCTGCTGATGGGCCTGAGCGAAGAGGCACTGAAGAGCCTTGGCTCGCAGGTGCCGCATCCCTCGCGCCTCGGCGATGCCGCCGAGTACGGCGCGCTCGCCGTGCACATCGTCGAGAATGCGATGCTCAACGGCGAGACCATCCGCCTCGACGGCGCCATCCGCATGGCGCCGCGGTAAACGTTAGCTCTGCCGCTTTCTTTTCTCCCCTTGCGGGAGAAGGTGGCGCGAAGCGCCGGATGAGGGGTTCTCGAGGAGACAGACCCCTCACCCAAGCGAATTCCTGGCAAGCGACCTACATGCCCTCTCCCGCAAGGGGAGAGGGCACAGCAATCGGCACCTCATGCCGTGGATGCGGGAAGTTCACTTCCTCGACAGGCGAAAGCCTGTCTATATCAAGCGCTGAACGAGAATGATCCGCAAAGGACATTAATTCCGGGAGACGCAAAATGAGTGGGAGCGTGGCGGCGGTGATGGCGAAGCCCGCCTTTCGCAAGATCGAATGGCTGCCGCGCGACATCGATGTCGAGCGCCGCGATGACGGCACGGTGGTGCTGAAGTCACGCATTCCGCTGCAGCCTTACGAGAAGCATATTCCGGCGTCGCTGGCGAAATGGGCGAGGGAAGCGCCCGAGCGCAGCTGGCTCGCGCAGCGCGGCGGTCCGGATCGCGCATGGCGCAAGGTGTCCTACGGCGAAGCCAAGCGCACGGTGGACGCGCTGACGCAAGGGCTGCTCAATCTTGGTCTCGATGAGCGGCCGGTCGCGATCCTCTCCGGCAATTCGATCGAGCACGCGCTGATGACGCAGGCCGCGATGCAGGCGCGCTCTCCGGCGGCGCCGGTGTCGCCGGCCTATTCCCTGATGAGCCACGATCACGTCAAACTGAAATATCTCTTCGATCTGATCAAGCCCGCTGTCGTGATGGTGCAGGATGGTCCGACCTTCGAGAAGGCGCTGAAGTCGCTCGACCTAACCGGTGTCGCCGTTGTTCACGTCGCGCGCGCCTGCGAGGGCATCAAGAGCGTCAGTTTCGCCGAGCTCGCGGCAACACCCGTGACGCCCGATGTCGACGCGTCGATCGCGAAGATTACGCCGCAGACTATCGGCAAGCTCTTGTTCACCTCCGGCTCGACCGGCATGCCCAAGGCCGTGATCAACACGCAAGCGATGATGTGCGCCAACGCCGCGATGATGATGCAGGTCCGTCCGCGCACATCGGGCGGTCCGCTGCCGACTATGCTCGACTGGATGCCCTGGAATCACACCATGGGCGGCAATGCCGCGTTTCATCCGATCCTCGTCGATGGCGGCACGCTCTATATCGACGACGGACGGCCGGTGCCGGGCCAGTTCGAGGAGACGCTGCGCAATCTGCATGAGATCTCGCCGACCTATTACGCCAATGTGCCGGCGGGTTACGCCGCGCTTGCTGCGGCGATGGAGAAGGACGACGCGCTTTGTCGCTCGTTCTTCAAGAACCTCTCCATCATGGCCTATGGCGGGGCGCGGCTGCCGGACGACCTCTACGACCGCATGCAGGCGCTCGCGGTGAAGACCACCGGCGAGCGCATCGTGTTCTACACCGGTTGGGGATCGACCGAGACCGCGCCGACCTCGACCGGCACCTATTGGGACACCGAGCGTGTCGGCCTGATCGGCCTGCCGTTCCCCGGTGTCGAATTGAAGATGGTGCCGTGCGGCTCGAAATACGAATTGCGCCTCCGCGGCGTCAACGTCACGCCCGGCTATTTCGGTCAGGCTGATTTGACCAAGATGATGTTCGACGAGGAAGGTTTTTACTGCATCGGCGATGCCGGCATCTTCGTCGACGATGAGGATCCCGTGCAGGGCATCATCTTCGCCGGGCGTGTCGTTGAGGACTTCAAGCTCACGACCGGCACCTTCGTGCATGTCGGCTCGCTCCGCACCGATGCAATCGCAGCCGCGACGCCGGTCGTGCATGACGCGCTGGTCGCCGGGCAGGATCGTTGCTCCATCGGCCTGCTTGCCTGGCCGAACCTGCATGCCTGCCGCCAGCTCGTCGGCAATCCCGAGCTGAGCTTTGAGGACGCCGTGAAGCACCCCGAGGTGATCGCCTGCTTCAGGCGCGGGCTGGAGGCGCATAACAGGGAATGCGAAGGCGCGAGCAGCCGTATCATCGCCCGCGCCATGCTGATGGTTGAGCCGCCCTCGATCGACGGCAACGAGCTGACGGACAAGGGTTACATCAACCAGCGCGCCGGCCTCGAGCGGCGCGCCGCACTAGTGGAGCGGCTGTATACCGAGAAGCCGGATGAAGGCGTGATCGTGCTGCGATGAAAGCGACACTCTCTCCACTTGTTATTCCGGGCTCGCCGCTGACGGGGCGCCCCGGAATGACGGCATCGATGAATGACAACGAATAAAAAGGTAAGCCGCCATGAACTTCGATTTCTCTGACGATCAAAAGCAGCTTCGCGACCAGGCGCGCAAATTCCTCAGTGAAAAATGCTCGTCCAAGGCAGTGCGCGTCGTGCTCGATGGCAAGGCGCCTTATGACATGGAGCTATGGAAGGGTCTCGCAGAGATGGGCTTCCTCGGCGTCGCCATTCCCGAGGAGTTCGGCGGTGCGGGCGCCGGCCATCTCGAGCTGTGCGTGATCGCCGAGGAGATGGGGCGCGCGAATGCGCCGGTGCCGTTCTCTTCCACCGTCTACCTCGCCGCCGAAGCGCTGTTGATCGCGGGCAGTGACGCGCAGAAGGCAAAATGGCTGCCGGCGATTGCCTCAGGCGAGGCGATCGGCACGTTGGCGCTGTTCGAGGGAAAGGGCAATCCATCGCCGGCCAACGTCAAACTCACGGCCTCCGGCGGCAACCTCAACGGCATCAAGAAGCCGGTTCCCGATGCTGCGATCGCTGACTTCGCCGTTGTTGCCGCACGCACGGGATCGAACGGCCGTGATAGCGATATCTCGTTGTTCCTCGTCGATCTCAAAGCCGGCGGCGTCGAGGCCAAGAGCCTCACCAATCTCGATCCGACGCGCGGGCAGGCCGAGCTCACCTTCAAGAACTGCAAGGCTGAACTGCTGGGCGCGGCCGGAGAAGGTTGGAGCATTTTGACTCAGGTGCTCGATCGCGCGGCGGTGCTCACGGCCTTCGAGCAGGTCGGCGGCGCCGACCGCGCGCTGGAGATGGGGCGCGACTACGCGCTCGACCGCATCGCCTTCGGCCGTCCGATCGGCTCGTTCCAGGCCATCAAGCACATGCTCGCGGACATGTATGTCGCGGCGACGCTGGCGCGCTCCAACAGCTATTACGGTGCCTGGGCGCTTTCGACCAATGCATCGGAGCTGCCGGAGGCCGCCGCCGCCGCGCGCATCAGCGCGACGCAGGCGTTCCAGCATTGTGCCAAGAACAACATCCAGGTTCACGGCGGCATGGGCTTCACCTGGGAATTCGACTGCCACATGTACTACCGCCGCGCGAATGCACTCGCGCTCGGGCTCGGCAGCCTGTCGTATTGGGAAGATCAGCTCATCGACCGCATGCGCGCGAAGAACGCGGCATAGTTTCCCGTCGTCATTTTGGGGCGGCGCAAAGCGCCGAACCTGGAATCCGGAGATTGGGAATCGAAATTCCGGGCTCGATGCTGCGCATCGCCCCGGAATGACAACGAGAGACGAACACGATGAACTTCGAAGATACCCCGCAGGAAGCCGCGTTCCGCGCCACGGCGCGCGCCTGGATCGCCGCGAATGCGCCGAAACAATACGAGGACGAGCTACGCAAATCCTCGCTCGGCCGCACGCGGCTCAGCAACGCCGACATCCTGGACGTCGCAAAAGCCTGGCAGAAGAAGAAAGCCGATGCAGGCTGGGCCTGCCTGCACTGGCCAAAGGACTATGGCGGCCGCGGCGCCTCGCCGATCGAGCGCGTGATCTGGCAGCAGGAAGAGGGCGTGTTCGGCAAGCTCTCGGCGATGTTCATCATCGGCCACGGCATGTGCGGGCCAACCATGATGGCGTTCGCGCGCGAGGAGCATAAGCGCAAATACCTGCCGCCACTTGCCTCCGGCGAGAAGATCTGGTGCCAGCTGTTCTCCGAGCCGGCCGGCGGCTCCGACGTTGCGGGCCTGCGCACCCGTGCCGAGAAGGACGGCGACGACTGGGTGATCAACGGCCAGAAGATCTGGACTTCAGGCGCGCATTATTCCGACTACGGAATCCTGCTCACCCGCACCGATCCCAACGTGCCCAAGCACAAGGGTCTCACTATGTTCTTCCTGGACATGAAGATCCCGGGCGTCGAGGTGCGGCCGATCAGGCAGGCCAATGGCAATTCCGACTTCAACGAAGTCTATTTCACCAATGTCCGCATTGCCGATCACCAGCGCCTCGGCGAGGTCAATGACGGCTGGAACGTCTCGCTGACCACGCTGATGAACGAACGGATGTCGATCGGCGCAGGCGTTGCCACCGGTTTTCCGGAGCTCTTCGATTATTGCGCGAGCCTGATGCTGGATGACGGCCCTGCGATCGAAGACCGCAGCGTGCGCTCGAAGCTTGCAAGCTACGCGGTGAAGGCGAGCGGCTTGAAATACACCAGCATGCGCGCGATCTCCGCGCTGTCGCGCGGCGAGCGCCCGGGGCCGGAAAACTCCATCGGCAAGCTGGTCGCGGCCTCCATGATCCAGGAGATCGCGACGTACGCCCTCGATTTGCAAGGCGCGGCCGGCGTCGTCAGCGGCTCCGAGGATGCCGAAGTCGCCGGCCGCTTCCAGGCCATGCTGCTGCGCGCTCCCGGCACACGCGTCGAGGGCGGCACGGACGAGATCATGCGCAACATCATCGCCGAGCGCGTGCTGGGCCTACCCGGGGATATCCGTGTCGACAAGGACGTGCCGTTCAACAAGATCCCGACGAAGGGGAGATGAATTCGTGTCCCGGACGCGATGCAGCACGCAGTGCTGCTTCGCAGAGTCGGGACCCAGAAGCCGCCATGGGCCCCGGCTCTGCAGCGCACCGCTTAGGCGCTGCGCCGCGTCCGGGGCACGAGAGAGGAGAGTTCGAGAATGAATTTCGATGACACGCCGCAGGAAGCCGAGTTTCGCGCAACTGCTCGTGCATGGGTCGCCGCCAACGCCCCGAAGGAGTTCGAGGAGGAACTATCGAAATCCTCGCTCGGTCGCATCCGGCTTGCCAAGCACGACATGGTCGAAATCGGCAAGGCCTGGCAGAAGAAGAAGGCGGAAGGCGGCTGGGCCTGCCTGCACTGGCCGAAGGAATATGGTGGCCGTGGCGCAACGCCGATCGAGCGGGTGATCTGGCAGCAGGAAGAGGGCGTCTACGGCAAGCTGACGCAGCCGTTCCAGATCGGCGAGGGCATGTGCGGCCCGACCGTGATGACCTGGGGCAGCGAGGAGGCGAAGCGCCGTTATCTGCCGAAGCTTGCCTCGGGCGAGGAGATCTGGTGCCAGCTTTTCTCCGAGCCGTCCGCCGGCTCGGACGTTGCAGGGCTTCGCACCCGCGCGGAGAAGAAGGGCGACAACTGGGTCGTCAACGGCCAGAAGATCTGGACCTCGGGCGCGCATTATTCCGATTACGGGCTCCTGATCGCGCGGACCGATCCCAACGTGCCCAAGCACAAGGGCCTCACCATGTTCTTCCTCAGCATGAAGAGCCCGGGCGTCGAGGTGCGTCCGATCAGGCAGGCCAACGGCATGCAGGAGTTCAACGAGGTCTATTTCACCGACGTGGTGATCCCGGACAGCCAACGCCTGGGCGCCGTCGGCGACGGCTGGAACGTCTCACTGACCACGCTCATGAACGAGCGCATGTCGATCGGCTCACGGCTTGCGACCGGCGTGCCCGAGATGTTCGAGTTCTGCTCGAACCTGATGCTGGAGGACGGCCTTGCGATCGACGATCCCGCCGTGCGCTCGAAACTTGCAAGCTGGGCGGTGAAGTCGAACGGGCTGAAATATACCAGCTACCGTGCCATCTCGGCGCTGTCGAAAGGCGAGCGTCCGGGCCCGGAAAACTCCATAGGCAAGCTGGTGTCGGGCACGATGCTGCAGGACATCGCGACTTACGCCATGGACCTGCAAGGCGCGGCGGGCGTTCTTACTGGCGCGGACGAGGAGACCGTCCACGGCCAGTTCCAGCAGATGCTGCTGTCCTCGCCCTCGATGCGCATTGCCGGTGGCACCGACGAGATCTTGCGCAATATCATCGCCGAGCGCGTGCTCGGCCTGCCGGGCGATATCCGTGTCGACAAGGATGTGCCGTATAACAAGATTCCCACGAAGGGGCGTTGATCTTCTTGGCGCCACCGATTGTAGGATGGGCAAAGCGAAGCGTGCCCACCATATCTGTCCGCGCTGGGGCAAGCTGTCGGTGGGCACGGCGCTGCGCGCCTTTGCCCGCCCTACGAACTAACCTACCCTACGAAGACACGGCGCGAGCCAATACATGGATGTCGCAGTGAGCCAGAATCAGAATCGCATCGGCGTGCTCGAAGAGCTCCTCAACGAGCGCTATTCGGTGCGCGCCTTCCTGCCGAAGGAGGTCGACCGCGCGACCATCGAGCACGTCCTGACGACGGCCCAGCGCACCGCATCCTGGTGCAACAGCCAGCCCTGGCAGGTCGTCATTGCCAGCGGTGAGGCCAAGGAGCGGTTTCGCAGGGCGATCTACCAGGAGGCCTCAGGCGGTCTCGCGAATGATTATGACTTCACCCCGCCGCGCGAATATGTCGGCGTGTATCTCGAGCGTCGCCGCGAGAGCGGCTTTCAGCTCTACAACACACTGGGCATTGCCCGTGGCGACAAGGCCGCCTACGCCAAACAGGCGCTGGAGAACTACAATTTCTTCGGCGCGCCGCATGTCGCGATCATCCACACCAACGAGCCGCTCGGCATTTACGGCGCGATAGATTGCGGCGCCTATGTCTCCAATTTCATGCTGGCCGCGCAGGCGCTCGGGCTCGGTACGATTCCGCAGGCCGCGCTCGCGCGCCATTCCGGCCTGATCCGACGGCATTTTGATCTGGGTGACGATCGCCGCGTCGTCTGCGGCATCTCGTTCGGCTATGCCGACCATGACCACAAGGTCAACACCTACCGCACCTCGCGCGCAAGCGTAGCCGATACAGTGACGTTCGTGGACGAGTGAGCTGCGCACGACGAAAGCCCCGATCGTCATGATCGGGGCTTCGTTTCCGGACGCTGGCGCTTAGTAGACGCCGTATGCGCAGACGTTCACGACGCGCACGCGCGGGCCGCGACGGGTGGGCACCACGCGCTCCTGGTAGCAGCCGCTCACGCCGGTGTTGACATAGATGCCGCCATGGCCCCAGCCCCAGCCCGGACCCCAGTGATGATGGAAGCCGTGGGCGGAGGCGGCGCTGGGCGCGAGGGCGGCAACGCCGAGCGAACCGGCGGCGACGAGACCAAGGGCGAGCTTGCGAAACATAATGTTCTCTCCAGTGTGGCATGAAGCCGTTGTTGTGTCCCTGCATCTCGGTCGGTGCGACTCCCAAACGCGTTCACATGCGCTGGGAAGAATCGTGTTTCAGGATTGTTTCGTGGGGAGGGCGGTGAGTATGTTTCAGGCCTTGTGCGTCGCCGACACTGCGCCATGCGACGAGCTATGGATTGCGTCGCTTCGCTCGCAATGACGATGTGGAGGCGGCGGCGCCTCAATCTCCACTCGTCGTCCCGGGGCGGGCGACGCGCGAGCCCGGGACCCATAACCACAGGATCGAGTTGGGCGAAGACTCGGAGTTGTCAGTTCGCGCCACAACTCCTCCCTGGGGTTATGGGTCCCGGCCTTCGCCGGGACGACATCGAAATATGAGTCACTTCTCAAAACCGCGGCGGCCGCTTTTCCGCAAAGGCCTTGATGCCTTCCTTGATCTCGTCGCCGCGCATGCTTTCGCGATGGCGGCGGTCGGCAGCTTCTTCGTCGAGCGTGCCGCGGGCGAATTCGTTGATGGCGCGCTTCATGCCGCGCATTGCGATCGGCGCGTTGCCGGCGAGGGTGTTGGCGAGCTTGTCGACTTCCTCGTCGAGAAGCTCTGGTGCCACCATGGCGGTGAGATATCCGATGCGCAGCATTTCCGGCGCGCTGATCTTCTGCGCGGTCAGGAACAGCGTCTTGGCGTTGTCGACGCCGAGCCGCGTCACGTAGCGCTTGATGCCGCTGGTGTAGTAGTGAAGTCCCAGCCGTGCTGCGGGCATGAACATCTCGGCGGTGTCGACGCCGATGCGGAAGTCGCAGGCGAGCGCAAGATCGGTCGAGCCGCCATAGACGCCGCCGTTGAGACGGCAGATCGTGGGCACGCCGAGATCCTCCAGCCGGTTGACCACGACCTCGAACGCCGAGCCCGCGCTCTGCTGCTCCCGGGTGCTCACCGCGCGCTCAGCCACCGAATTGAGATCGTAGCCGGCGGAGAACGCGCGCCCGGTGCCGGTCAGCACGAGCACGCGGATCGCAGGATCGGCCTCGATCCGGTCGAACAGTTTCAAGAGCTCGCCGAGATCTTCAGCCTGCAACCGGTTGAGGTGCCTCGGACGGTTGAGGCGGATGGTGGCACGCGCGCCGTCGATGTCGAGCAGGGGCGCGCTGGCGGTATCGGCCGCATCGGACATTGCTGTCTCCATTTACTTGTTTTCGAGCGCCCGGCGCCTGGCTTCGGCATCGATGGTCTCAGCGAGATCGGGATGCCGCGCCATCAGTACGCGGAAATCGACGAGGTCGAGCACGAGCAGCCGCGAGACCGTCACGGTCGTGACGCTGGCGCCGCGCACATTGTTGCCGAGCAGCGCCATCTCGCCGAAGAATGCGCCTTCGCCGAGCGCCACCTTCTTGCCGGGCAGGTCGACCTCGACCTCGCCGGAGGCGATGAAATACATGCAGTCGCCCTGCGCGCCCTTCCTGATGATCATGGTGCGGGCAGGCAGGTCCATGGTGCGCAACATATGGGTGACGTCCGCGATCGCGGACGGGCCGAGCGCGGCAAAGAACGGCACTTTGCTGACGGTCTCCCAGGTCTTGAGGAAATTGTCACGGCGCGTCTCTGCGGCAAAACCCGTCGCCAGAATACCGGTCCAGAGGCCGAACACGCCAAGGCCCGAGATCATCACCAGCGCGGCGACCATCCGCCCGAGCGGCGTCACCGGCACGACGTCGCCATAGCCCGTGGTCGTCAGCGTCACCACCGCCCACCACAGTGCCGACGGCACGCTGCCGAAGGTCTGGGGCTGCACGTCGCGCTCCAGGAAATACTCGGCAACGGAGGCGAGAAACACCACCATCAGGAAGATCACGAGCACGCTGAGCAGCGGCCCCGATTCCAGCACCAGCACGCGGCGAAGCTGGCGCAGACCGGGGATACCCGGCACGACCTTGAGCACCCAGAGCACGCTGAGGAGCCACGCTGTCTTGGGCTCGACGCCGAGCACCAGTGCGATAGGCACCGCCAGCGCCCCGATCGCATCGACCAGCCCGCTCGAGGACAGCACGTAGATCCCCAAACGCTGCTGTCTTGCCATGTGGCGCAGCCGGACCAGCCATTCGAATACGAAATAAGCCAGGCACGTCCACAGCAAGGCGTTCGCCCAGTGATGCGCGGTTTCATAGGCCGGGTCGATCGTCAACAGCATCATCGTCACGACGCCGACCGTGACCGCGGCATAGGCTGCCTTGGTCATGTTCCTGCCGGCCGTCGCGGCCACGAATTTCTCCAGAGCAGGGATCAACGGCTTGGACATACGGGATTGCGGTCCGGTCTCGGCTAAATGCCCGTCCCGGTTGGGACTGCGGCGCCAAAGTGCCTGCGCGGGCGGGGGCCGTCAACGATAGGACGCCGACAGCGTGATTGTCACCCGCCATGCAAGCCGCAATCCTGGGACCGAAATGGCCAAGACCATGATTTGAGCGCGCCGTTACTTGAATTGGACGGTTACTTGAAATGCGGAGGCTCGTCGTAGCCGCGGCGGCTCGAGAAGAACAGCAGCGCCATGAGCCCGACGCCAACGATCACGGAAAAGCCCGCGCCCAGCGCGAGCGCAATGTAGCCTTCGGTCGGAATCGGCTCACCGTCGACGGACAGGGCGGAGTAGGCGAAATAGCCGACGCCGGCGAGCATCGCGAGCAGGATGATGATGAGCAGTGAACGCATGGCCGATCTCCGGTTGCGCGGAGGATCAACGGTTGCAGCTCAAGTCAGTTCCAGGTGCGCAGGCGCCGTCGCGCGCGCAGGTTCCCGGCGTCCGCATGCCAGGCCTGCCTCACGCGCTGTGTGCGGTCTTCACCACCACCACGTTCGTGTCGTCATGCGCGGCTTCCTCGCGCGCCGAGGCGTCACTCGCGTGGCTCGCGACATCGCCGGCGTGCCGCTTCAGGTGCTCGCGCCGCATGCCGATCTCGTCACGGACGAATTCATAGCCGAGCTTGAACGTATCGAGCCCGTCGGTACTGATAGTGCCGTCTCTTAGTCCCACCACGGCTCTGCGCAGGATCGCCTCGAGCTCGTCCGCCAGGCATTCGAGTTCATCGAGCGAATGGGCATGCTCGATGCGCTCGCCGACATCGAGGATGGCCGTGGACAACTCGCTGGCTTTCTCCGGTGCGATCCTGGTGATCTTGGCGTAGATCGCCGCGAAGATCGAGCCGATGACGCTGAGCGCGGCGGCGCCCAGATACATCATGTCGCTGTATTTATCCATGAACGACTTGGTGTCGTCGTTGATGTAGTCGGCTGCACCCTGGTGCGCCATGACGAAGGCGTCCTTGTCCACGCTGGCCGGCTCGATCCGGCTGGCGAACCCATTTTCGAGGCCGAGCTCGGACTTGTTCTCATAGACGATGCGTGCGAGGTCGCCTGCGGTGGACAACGACATCTTCGACTGTGCGACCAGCAGCCATTCGAGCCCGATCGTATCGAGGTCGTCGTCGGGAATCTCCGGCGCGGCCGACAGCGTGCCCGCCGTCAAGGTTTCCTCGGAAATGCCGGGAATCTTGCGCTCCAGCGCCTTGGCCTCGTCGATGGCGTTCAGCGTGAAGCCGCCGCGCTTGGCGACCTGCTCATAGGCCTTGTCCCGAACCGCCTTCGAGGCATGGACGATGGCGATCACCGCGGCATAGCCGCTCGCAGGCGCCAGCAGCTTGTCCAGTGTGACGCCCTGCGGCGCCATCTGCACGCGTGCCGCAGCGTCCGGCGTATCGGGCACGTCGAGGATGCTGCGGACGAAAGCGAGCGAAGCATCGCTCTCGGCGAGCACCGCGACCTTCTTCTTTTTCAATTCCGCGAGCGACTTGATCTTCTTGTTGCCGGGGCCGAGCAGCAGCACGAGATCATGCTCGAGGATGGCGAGCGCGCGCGCCCGCGGCGGCACTTTGCCGTCGGTGCGCAGGATGGCGAGATCGGCCTGCTTGCGGTCGAATTGGGCAATCGCCTTGGCGTTGTCAGGGTTGTTGACGATCTTGATCCGGAACCGCGAGGCATTGTTCTTGAGCACGGCGGCGAGCTTGTTGGCGAAACGCGCCTCGTCGCCGTTGGCGTCGCCGACCGCAAAGGTCAGGGTCTCCGAACTGCGCAGCATGGTCCGGCCGCCCCAGACGGTGGCCAGCGACAGGATCAAGGTCAGCACGACGTAGAGCACGACCTGCTGCTGATTGGTCTTGATGACCTTCGGGCGCGGCGGCGGGGACGGCTCGGTCGATGACATCTGGCCTTCAGCACTCATGGCTGGCCTTATCCCGTTGCCAGGCGGCGGCCGGCTTGCCGGCAAAGGCCGTCCGAAAATTCGTAAACATCTGAAAAAAGAACGATAATTCTCAAGTTGGGATGATAGCTTTCTGGCCGCAGAAAGCAAATTTCGAGCCGCGAGTAACGTTACCGCGAAGGAGCGGCGACGACCGGTCCCTACGTCGTTCGGCCACACCTTGTGATTTTCCGGTTCCTTCCGGGGTGCATTCCGCCGCGAGAGATGTCATAAAAGCGCGATCTCGGCGATTTGGCCGAGCCCAAGAAGAAGTCGCACTGAACGCTCCATTTTTCCTTCCACGTTCAATGAGGGCGTCCAGCTTTGTCGTTTCCACCCATGTCATCAGCGGTTCCGGTCGAAGCGCTCATTGGCTGGATGCTGCTGCTCACCTTCAAGCACATCATCGCCGACTTCGTCCTCCAGACCGCCTGGATGGCGCACGGCAAGGACCAGAAGCACGGCTGGGCGTTGCCGCTCCTGGTGCACTGCCTGGTTCACCTTGCGGTTGCGCTGCCGCTGATCCTGATATTCGCGCCAAAATTCTGGTTCGTCGCCCTGATCGATTTCGCGATCCACATCACGGTCGATCGGGCCAAGGGGTTTGTCTCGGCCAATTTCGGCGTCAACCAGGAGCACCCCTGGTTCTGGACCCTGATCGGCGTCGACCAGGCGCTGCACCACCTCACCGGTTTTGGGCTGTCGATCTTCATGGCGGCGAACTGAGCTCACCGGCTTCGGCGCGTTCCGATTCGCAAATGGGGAGAAAGACCCCCGGGACACTACCGGCTCGTGTGGTTAACCTTTCGTTAGAGAATTGCGCGGCATCTTCGGCAGACGAGGAGAATCGCAATGTTTTCAAGCCGAGACGCCTACGAAAGCGATTTCTGCCCGGTCCGCGACGAGCTCCTTGGCGAGATGTATCGCGCCAGCGAAAGCGGCCTGCCGAGACTGGTTGAGAGTGTTGCTCCCGAGGCCCGCGCCAGGCTGGCCTTGTTCTGCTACCGCCGCAGTCATCTGCACTCGCTGGCGGTCGCGATCGCGGCGAGCTGCACTGAGCGCGAACTGATCGAGAGCGGGGGGCGCGTCGGCTCCACGCTTTACGCGCTGTCGCGTGAAAGCACGGCCAAGGCATCGCCGTCGCTGTCGGGCAGCCGCAAGCCGATTACGCTGTCGACCAAACCGCTCTCGGTGCTTGCGCCGCTCGAGGACGAGCTCGACGACGATTTCGCTGAAGCCGTTCCGGCTTAAGTTATCGTTTCGATCACCGGCAGCCCGAACTTCCGCCGCGCCATCGCGCATTCGGCATCGCCGGGCATGCAGGTGCGGCACACCTCCGGCCGCACGGCATAGATGCCGCAGGCGGTCGCATCCCCGATCTTGCCTTTCAGTGCCGAACAGCGATCGCCGTCGCAGCGCATGCCCGATTGACGCTCGTTGACGAAGGCTTGCGGAATAGCTGCGAGCTCCTCGTCGCTCTCGATCGAGAAGCGCGGCCAGTTCGCCGAATAGGCGCAGCAGGCGCCGCAAGCCTGGCAGAGCTGAGACAGATCGATCGCGGATTCCTGGTCCATGTCGCTCAATTGTCCTTCGGCGGACCCCAGACCAGGCTCTGCCGCCACTTGGCGCGCAGCACATCGCGCCGCTCTGGATATCTTTCGTCGAGATAGGTCGCATCCACCACACGATCGGTGCGGAAGCTTCGGAAATCGCTGCGCAGCTCGCACCAGGCTGCGAGCAGCCGCACGGCCTCGAGATAACCGACTGCAATCGGCCAGATCGTGCGCTGGCTGTCGCGGCCCTGTTCGTCGCGATAGCGCAGCGTGATCTTCTTGCCCTCATGGATCTGCGTGCGCGTGCGCACCATGTCCATGCGATCGGGTTCGCGATTCCAGCTCGGTCGCGCGCGGCTTGCCGGCTCCAGCACGAAGGGACGCAGGCGCTCGGGCACGGTGTCGGCGATCTTCGCCATCAGATCCTCGGCGGCGCGCGCCAGCGCCGTGTCGGCGTGGCCGGCAACCCATTGCGCGCCCAGCACCGCGGCTTCGATCTCGTCGGGCGTCAGCATCAAGGGCGGCAGGTCAAAACCCTTTTCCAGGATGTAGCCCATGCCGGCCTCGCCGCGGATCGGCACGCGCTGGCCGATCAGCGTTGCGATGTCCCGATACACGGTGCGCTTGGAGGTTTCGAGCTCAGCCGCGATCGCGTCCGCAGTGAGCGGTTTTCGGCTGCGGCGGAGCACCTGGATGATTTGAAACAGCCGGTCGGCACGTCTCATGACACGTCTTCCGATTTGGCGCCGTTCAAAAAACGGCGCGCGGATGCTGACAGGATGTTGGCAGCAGGGGAGTTCTATACCGGGACAACAGTTCGAATGAAGAGGATTTGTCCATGATGCTTCCCACCACCTTCAGCCAGGCGAGCCCGCTGTGGCGGGTGCAGGCCGTGCTGCAAACCTTCACTGTTGGCCGTCTCGGCGCGTTCGATCTCATGTTCGTCGACCTCCGTCTCGCGATTGTCGCTCTCGTCGCACGCGCGCTGCTTGGGGCTGCGGACGCCGTGCTTCGTCACGTCATGGGCCGCGCCTGGCAGGGAGCCCGTTTCGCGCAGGATATCACGGCTGCTGCCACCATGGTGGCAGCAGCCGGTCGATAGGTTCCATCAACTCTTTCAGGGATCAGGAGCAATGGCATGATTACGCTTTACGGCTTTGGCATCGGCTTCGGCCTGCCGGAAATCAGCCCCTTCGTCACCAAGACGGAGGTGCAGTTGAAGATGGCAGGACTGCCTTACCGAAAGGAGCGGGCGATGCCGCCCGCTTCGCCCAAGGGGCAGTTGCCGTTCATCGACGACGACGGCGAGGCGGTTGCCGATTCCACCTTCATCCGGGCGCATATCGAGCGCCGCTATGGTTTCGATTTCGATGCCGGTCTGTCGTTGCAGGAGCGCGCGCAGGCCTGGGCGTTCGAGCGCATGATCGAACATCACGTCTATTGGGGACTGGTCGGCGCGCGCTGGGTGGACCCGGTCAATTTCGCCAAGGGCCCCGCGCATTTCTTCGACGGTGCGCCGGAGCACAACCGCGAAAAGCTGCGTGAGGATGCGCAATTCCGCGTCGCCGAGAACTATCTGCTCTCTGGCCTCGGCCGGCACGCGCCTGATGACGACGTCGATCTTGCCGTGCGCTCGCTGTTCGCGCTGTCGGTACAGCTCGGCGACAAGGCCTATTTGATGAGCAACAGGCCTTCAGGCGTCGACGCGACCGCCTTCGGCGCGCTCGCGGGAATCCTGACGCCGTTCTTCGACTCCAAGCTGCGCGCGCGGGCGGAAGAGTTTCCGAACCTCACCGCCTATGTCGACCGCATGATGGATCAGTACTATCCGGAGTTCGCCTGGACCAAGCTGCGAGAGGCGGCGTGAGGTGCTCACGGGATCCGCACGCTGGCTGCGACCTCTCCCGCTTGCGTGAGAGGTCAGCGCGAAGCGCCGGGTGAGGGCTCTCTCCACCTGGGGACTTTTTCGGTAAGCTTCAAGCAGTCCCAGCGCGGAGGCACCCTCACCCCAACCCTCTCCAGGCAGCCGCACCGGCGCCGAGCCAGTAGCTTCACCTCATGCAAAACAAAAGAGCCGGCCCATCAGGCCGGCTCTCGTCGGGTCAAATCAATCGTCGCTCACTTCACCAGCTTGTACTTGCCGTTCGTCACGGTGAGCAGAATGCGCGAGCGCTCGTCGAGGCCGTAGCGGTCCTTGTCGGTGAAGTTGTAGACGCCCTGGCTTGCGGCCAGTTCCTTCTCTGACAGCAGCGCCTGACGGATCGCTTCGCGGAATTCCGGCGTGCCGGGCTTGGCGGTCTTCAGCGCCGTCGGGATGATGCGCTTCAGGATCTCGAATGCATCGTAGGAGTGGCCGGCGAACTGGCTGCGGCTGTTCGGGCCATACTTGGCTTCATAGGCGGTGTTGAGCGCAAGGCCCGGTTTCTTGGTCTGCGCCTCGTCCGGCTGGTCTTCCGGATCCATCACGGGCCCCGAGGCCATCAGCACGCCTTCCGCCGCCTTGCCGGCGATGCGGATGAAGTCCATGCTCGCCGCACCGTGGGTCTGGTAAATCAGACCCTGATAGCCGCGCTCGCGCAGCTCGGTCTGCGGCAGCGCTGCTGCGGTGCCGGACGCACCGACCAGGATCGCGTCGGGATTGGCGGCGACGAGCTTGAGCACCTGTCCGGTCACCGATGTGTCAGGCCGCGCAAAACGCTCCTCGTCCACGATGGTCACGCCCATCGGCACGGCCTGGGCCTTCAAATCGTTGAACCAGAGGTCGCCATAGGAGTCGGAATAGCCGATATAGCCGACGGTCTTCACGCCCTTGGACTTCATGTGATCGTAAAGCACCTTGCCCACGATCGGAATCGGTTGCGGCATCGCCACCGACCACTTCATGCGCTCCGGCGTGATCGGAAAGGGGGCTAGGCCGAAATGCGGAATGCCGGCTTCGTTCGCGACGTTGGAGACCGCGATCGTCGGCGGCGTCAGCGCCGAGCCCATGATGATGTCGGCCTTGGATTCGGTGACGAAGCGGCGCGCGTTGGTGGTCGCGGTGGTCGGATCGCCGCCGTCATCGAGCACGATCACCTTCAGCGGCACGCCGGCGATTTCCTTCGGCACGAACTCCAGCGCGTTGCGCTCGGGAATGCCGAGCGCCGCGCCCGGGCCGGTCGTGGTGGTGGTGATGCCGATGGTGATTTCGTTGGTTTGGGCCATCGCTGGCAGCGCCGGCAGAGCCAGTGTTGCCGCCGTTATCGCAGCGCTCAGGTAAAACGGTTTCATTCATTCCTCCCTTAAGGTGTGTCTTTGAAAGCAGACTTTGTGATCGAATTCAGCCCCGTCTTTGGGCGGTGCGGCGATTTAGCTCCAGAATCTAGTTGCCCACGAATTTGGCCACCATCTCCGGCGGAAACGGCGCGGATTTCAGCTTGTCGGGATTGGCCGGGTCGCGGCCGACGAGGACGCGGGTCTCGAAGGCCTCGATCGCCAGGGCTCTGGTCGCCAAGTCCTCGCCCTTGTAGACGTCGTGCTTCACCTCGAAGCTCGAGCGCTTGATGCTCTCGATCTTCGTCTCGATGGTGATCCAGTCGCCGTGGGTCGAGGGGATGTAAAACTTCGCCCTCGTGTCGACCATGGGAATGCCGACCAGGCCATATTTGTGGACCAGGTCCTGCTTCGAGAAGCCGGCCTTCTCGAACAGCACCGAGGTCGAATCGTCGAACATCGAGAAGTAGCGCGGGTAATAAACGATGTTGGCGGGGTCGCAGTCACCCCACTGGATCTGGACGTCGCGCCGATGAACGAACATGCGTGATGCGCCTTACTTCGGCGCCATGCGCAGCGAGCCGTCTAGCCGAACCACCTCGCCGTTGAGATAGGCATTCTCGACCATGTGCAGGGCAAGCGCTGCGAACTCGTCGGCGTTGCCGAGGCGGCGCGGGAACGGGATCGCGGCGGCGAGCGAGTCCTGGGCCTCCTGCGGCAGGTTGGCGAGCAGCGGCGTGAGGAACAGGCCGGGTGCGATGGTCAGCACGCGAACGCCGAACTGGGCAAGCTCGCGCGCGATCGGCAGCGTCATGCCGACGATGCCGCCCTTGGACGCCGAATAGGCGGACTGGCCGATCTGGCCGTCATAGGCTGCGACGGACGCGGTGTTGATGATGACGCCACGCTCGCCGCTCGCCTGCGGCTCGAGCTTGGACATCTCGGTGGCGGCAAGGCGCAGCATGTTGAAGGTGCCGATCAGGTTGATCTTGATCACCTTGTCGAAATCGGCAAGCGCCATCGGACCATCGCGACCGACGACGCGTTTTGCCACGCCGATGCCGGCGCAATTGACCAGCACGCGGGCCGGACCGTGGGCCTTGGCGGCGGCCGCGATCGCGGCTTCGGCCGAGGCGGCATCGGAGACGTCGCAGGTCACGGCCACGCCCTTGATCTCTGCCGCAACGGTTTCGGCGAGCTTGGTGTTAAGGTCACACACGGCGACCTTGGCGCCCTGCGCCGCCAGCTTGCGCGCAGTCGCGGCACCAAGTCCCGATGCGCCGCCGGTGACGATGACTGCCTGATCCTTCAACAACATGGCGTTCTCCTTTGGCGGATTGTTTCTAGGCGACCGATATCACACGGTCCGACGGATTTGCAGCATAGAGCTCGTCTATAAGTGCGGTGCGATGCTCCAGCACGGCGCGCTGGTTGATCGAGCCCTTGTCGGTGACCTCGCCCTTGTCGATCGAGAGCGGCGTATCCAGCAGGATCGCCCGCGTGATCCTGGTTGAGGAGCCGGTGGCCGAGCCGAGGAATTGAGTGAGGCGCTCGCGGAAGGCCTCGCGGACCAGCCGGTCGCGCGTGGTGACGACGAGATCGTCTGCCGGCAACGTCGGATTGATCAGCCGGCAGCCGTCGAGGTCGAGCACGACGAGCGCCGAAATCTCGTCGCGGTTGATGCCGGCGATGACGACGTCGCGCACCAGCGGTGCGCAGGCCGCTATGAGGCGTGCGCGCAATGGGCCGACGCTGACCCAGGTGCCGCTGGCGAGCTTGAAGTCCTCGGTGACCCGGCCGTCGAAGTCGAAGCCCGCGTTGAGATCGTTGGGGTCGGCTGGCTTCAGCGCATCGCCGAGCTTGTAGAAGCCCTCTTCGTCAAAGGATTTTGCTGTGACTTCCGCCTGGCGCCAGTAGCCGGGCATCACGTTCGGTCCCTTGGCGCGCACCTCCAGCTTGCCGTTGTTCGGCACCAGCTTGGCGTCATTGCCGGAGACGGGCAGACCGACATGGCCGGAGCGGCTGGTGCGCGGGTTGACCGACATGAAGAACGGCGCAGTCTCGGTGGCGCCCAATCCCGTCAGCATCGGAACGCGATAGCCCTTCTCCTTCACCGCGAGCTCGTCGAGGCTGTCCCAGACGAAGGGCGAAAGCGCTGCGCCCGAGAAGAACATCGCATGCAGCCGGTCGAAGAACTTTGCGCGCAGGCCCTGGTCGTCGCGCAAGTACGGCAGCAGCGATTCGTAACCCTTCGGCACGTTGAAATAGACTGTCGGCGAAATCTCCTGGAGATTGCGCACAGTCTCCTCGATGCCGCCGGGGACCGGCTTGCCGGCGTCCAGATACATCGAGCCGCCGTTGTAAAGCGTCAGGCCGATATTGTGATTGCCGCCAAAAGTGTGATTCCAGGGCAGCCAGTCGATGATGACCGGCGGCTCGTCCTTCAGGAAGGTCAGCGTCTCGCGTAGCATCACCTGGTTGGCGCAAATCATGCGCTGGGTGTTGATGACGGCCTTGGGATTGCCGGTCGAGCCTGAGGTGAGCAGGAATTTTGCGATCGTGTCGGGGCCGATTTTGCCGTGCAGCTCGTCAAGCCCGGGGTGGATCGGCGTTGCCATGAGGTCGGCGAGCAGCGTGACGTCGCGTCCCGGCACCGTGCCGTAGGATGCCGCGATCTCGGTGCCGAGCGAGACATTGGTCGCAAGCGCGTCCGCGAATTTGTCGGCATCCTCGGCAAAGACGAGGCCCGGCGTCAGCAGCTTCATCAGATAAGAGAGTTTGCCGTAGTCCTTCGACACCAGCGAATAGGCCGGCGAGACCGGGCAGAACGGTACGCCGGCATAGAACGCGCCGAAGGCGAGCAGCGCGTGATCGATCGAATTGCCGGAGAGGATGACAACCGGCTTCTCCGCCGACAGGCCGCGCTGGATCAGGCCGGAGGCGATGTGCCGGCTTGCGGTGAGGAGCTCGGCATAGGTGACCTTGCGCCAGCCGCGGCCGCCTTCGCGCTCGGCCATGAAGACGCGGTCCGGCGTCGTCTTCGCCCAGTGATGCAGGCGGTCGGTGATGCGCTCCGGATAGTCGCCGAGCGGCTGTTTTGGCCGCAGGTAAATCGTGCCGTCATCGCGCCGCTCGATGTTGACGACGGGATCGCCGAACGAGATCGGCCGCAGCGGAGAGGTGCTCGCGCCGCGCTCCGTGGTGGAAGAGGACGGCTTCGCGCTCATGATTTTGGCTTTACCTTGGCGGTCTTGTGCTCGAGGAATTCGCGAATCCGCCGCTTGGCTTCCTTGTCGCTCTGGGCGACCGTCGCCATCAGCGATTCCATCAACAGGCCGGCCTGCGGATTGGCCTCTGCGATCATCGGCAGCGCCTGGAGCACGGCGAAATTCGTCAGCGGCGCGTTGGAGGCGATGCGGCCGGCGAGCTCGAGCGACTTCGTCAGCGAGCCGCCTTCCTCGGTCAGATATTGCGCAAAGCCGTAGGAGGCGCCTTCGGTCGCGGGATAGACGCGCCCGGTGAGCATCATGTCCATCATTCGCGCAACGCCGATCAGGCGCGGAAGCCGCACCGAGCCGCCGCCGCCGACGAAGATGCCGCGCTGGCCTTCCGGCAGGGCGAAATAGGTCGAGGGCTCGGCGACGCGGATATGCGCGGCGCAGGCCAGCTCCAGCCCGCCGCCAATGACGGCGCCCTTCAGCGCCGCGATCACGGGCACGCGGCTGTACTGAATGCGGTCGAATACCCGGTGCCACATCTGCGAGTGCAGGAGGCCGCCGGTCGCGTCGTGGTCGGTCAGCTCGGAGAGATCGAGGCCGGAGGAGAAATGGTCGCCGATGCCATGGATGACGACTGCACCGATGTCGTCCGGCAGGGTCGCAAAGCAGTCGCCGATCTCGTGAATGATGCCGTCATTGAGCGCATTGCGCTTGGCCGGCCGGTTCAGACCCACGGTCAAGACCTTGCCCGCCCTCTCGATCCTAAGCAGCGCATCAGGCCTCGTGGCTGCGGTATCGGCGTTTCCCTGTGTCATTTGCGTCCTTTTCAGAATAGTTATGTTGTATAACGAATTTCGGAGGAGTCAATATGGGGTAAGTTCCGGGCATCAGCCAGGTAGGCGAGGGGATGGTCCACATTCGGTGTCATCCCGGCGAAGGCCGGGACCCGTACCCCCAGGGAGAAGTTTGGCGAAGACCCTCGTTTGGTACTCAGATCTCTCGCAATCGATGGATTCCGGGTCCCGGCGAAGGCCGGGACGACGAGCAGGGCGCTTGGAGCCAGCGGAACGCTTACGACCGCCCGTCTCACATCACCTGATGCACGTCGATCACCACGCGGTCTGCGTGCCGCGCGGCTGAGGCCACGAAGATGTGCTGCATCAGCCAACGGTATTTCTCGTGCCCGGTCTCGAACTTCGGCACGGTGCGGAAGTAGATCAGCGCGGGATCGACCGCCTCACCGCGCTTGAGTTTTTGCAGCAGGTCCACCGGGCCGAAGCGGATGCCCTTGTTCTCGACATAGACAATAGCCCCGTCGTCGGTCTCGAAGGCGTATCTGGCTTCCAAATCGATCAGCTCGCTCGGACGGATGATCTGAAAGTCGGCGCCGAACGGCAAGACCTTGCCGTTGATCGCGCCCTGCACCTCGCCGCCGATGATCGGGATGATGCGGCGGACACCCGTGCCGGTTTCGCCCGCGGTGATGACGTCGCCGATACGGGCGGTGATGGTGAAGACGTATTTTGTGTCGAGCTTGGGTGAGATCATCGCTCCACCCCTAATGCGCCATCATCCGCGTCGGCAACCACGTCGCCAGCAGCGGGAAGGCGATCAGGATCACCAGCCGCACGAGGTCAGTGGCCACGAACGGGATCACGCCCTTGAAGATGGTGGAGAAGGACACATCCTTCACCACGCTCTTGATGACGAAGACATTCATGCCCACCGGCGGATGGATCAGGCCGAGCTCGACGGTCATGACGATGATGACGCCGAACCAGATCGGATCAAAACCGAGATGCGTGATCACGGGGAAGATGATCGGCACCGTCAGGATGATCATTGCCATGGCGTCCATCAGGCAGCCGAGCACGAGATACATCACCATGATCAGCGCGAGCACGCCGTAAGAGCCGAGGCCGAGGCCGGTGAGGAATTCCGTCACCTTCTGCGGGGTCTGCGTCACCGTCAGGAAGTAGCCGAAGATCAGCGCGCCGATCAGCACAGTGAACACGGCGGCCGCGGTGCGAGTCGCCTGAAGCAGCGATGCAAGAATCTTCTCGCGGTCGAGCCGCCCCGTGAGCACGCCGATGATGAAGGCGCCGGTGGCGCCGACGCCGCCGGCCTCGGTCGGCGTGAAGCGGGGCAGGAACGGCAGGCCGTAGAGGCCGCCGATCACGAACACGAACAAGAGGACCGGCGCCCAGATGTCCTTGAGGCCTGCGAAGCGCTCGTTCCATGGCAGCTTCTTGCCCTTGGGCAAAAAGTCAGGACGAAGATATCCGATCAGGCCGATGGTGATCATGTACATGCTCATCGCGAGCAGGCCCGGGATGATGCCGGCGATGAAGAGCTTTCCGATGTCCTGCTCGGTGATGATGCCGTAGACCGCGAGCACGGTGGAGGGCGGTAGCATCGCACCCAACGTGCCGCCGGCCGCGATCACGCCGGTGGCAAAGGATTGCGGATAGCCGAAGCGGCGCATCTCGGGATAGGCGACGGCGGAGAAGGTCGCGGCGGTTGCGACGGAGGAGCCGCAGATCGCGGCAAAACCACCGCAGGCGCCGACGGTTGCGATGCCGAGCCCGCCGCGCAGATGGCCGACAAAGCCGTTGGCGGCGCGGAACAGCTCGCGGCTCATGCCGGAATTGCTGACGAAGGAGCCCATCAGCAAGAACATCGGGATCACGCCGAAGGTGTAATCGGTGACCGTGCGCATCGAGGTCTGGCCGACCAGCTTCAGCGCCGGCGTTGCGCCGACCAGGTAGGAGAAGCCGGACACGCCGACGAGGCCCATCGCCATGCCAACGGGCACGCGCAGCAGCATCAGGAGAAACAAGGAAACGAAGCCGATTACGGCGACGGCATCGGTGCTCATGATTACTCCGTCGCCTTCAGCTTGGGATCGTGCATTTCTTCGGGATGGAAGATCAGCCGGTAGGTGCGGATCGCGATCAGCAGCACCGCCGAGACGTCGCCGATCCAGGCGATCGCGAAGAACGGCCAGGTCGGCATATGCAGGTCGAAGGTCTGCACATTGTCGTTATAGGTGCCGCGCACCTTGTCGAACAGCGTCCAGGTCTGCACGGTCACGACGAACAGCAGCACCAGGGTTGCGAACACGTCGATCCAGCGCTGGTAGCGCGGGCTTGAATTGGCCCAGACCAGGTCGACCGTGATGTGCGTGCCGCGATAGGAGGTCGCGGCGATGCCCCAGAAGATCAGGATGCCCAGCAGCATCCGGCCGATGTCGAAGCTGTCGGGGATCGAATAGTTCAGCGTGTTTCGCAGCAGGACGGACACGAAGATGTCGAGCGCGACGAGGCCGACGAAGCCGGCCGCAATCCATTCGATCGTATCGATAAAGCGATCCATCCAGGCGCGCTTCATGGGATAGAATCCTGTTCAAATAGCCTGACGAGTTCGAGGCGTTTCCGCGGCGGACGTGCGCTCCCTCTCCCGCTTGCGGGAGAGGCACAGGCGGCCTTCGGCGGCCGTTCTTAGAATACGCCGATGCGAAGCATCGGCTATGGGAGAGGGAGTTTCCGCAATCGAGACTCCCAACGTGGAGACGGCCCTCACCCGGCGCTTCGCGCCGACCTCTCGAGCAAGCGGGAGAGGTGCGGCGAGCTCGCGGCGGCAGCTTGTCGTCACTCCGCCAGCGCGTTGTACTTCTTCAGCGAAGCTTTCAACTCGGCGAGTGCCGCATCGGGGTCGGTGCCGGTCTTCTTCACGCCCTCGCCCCAGGTCTTCACCAGCGGCTCGGCGGCCTTCTTCCAGGATGCGGTCTGCTCCGGGTTCAGCTTGTAGACCTCGTGGCCCTCTTCGGCCTTGATCTTGTCGATGCCGGCATCCTCGAACTTGCCCCAGTGCTCGCCGACCACGCCGGCCATCTCGGTCGTGCAGTTCTTGTCGATGGCCGCCTTCTGCTTGTCGGACATCGCATTGTACTTGTCCTTGTTCATCACGAAGACGAACGTCGTGACATAGAGCGGCGCGTCCATGTGATACTTCGTCACCTTGTCGATGCCGAACAGCACCAGCGAGCCCCAGGGGAAGGTGACGCCGTCGGCGACGCCGCGCTCGATGATGTCGCGCACTTCAGGCGCGGACGACTGCACGTTGGTACCGCCGAGCGAGGTGACGAAATTCGCCATGGTGGCGTGGGCCGGGCGGATCTTCAGGCCTTTTACGTCCTCAGGCACCACGATCTTCTTGGTGCGGGAGTGGAAGGAGGAGGGCGAGTGGACGAAGGCGAGGCAGTATTTGACGTCCTTCATCTCCTTCTCGGCATATTTGCGATACCAGGCGTCCAGCCCCATGGAGCCGCCCTTGGCATCCGAGATCAGGAACGGCAATTCGCCGGCGCCGATGATCGGGAAACGGCCTGGCTGGTAGCCGGGGTTGACGTAGGTGACGTCGGCGATGCCGTCGCGCGCCATGTCGTAATGGTCGAATGCCTTGCCGAGCTGCTGCGCCGGGAACACCTTGCCCTTGATGGTGCCGCCGGAGTCCTTCTCCACCGCGGCCGCCCAGTCCTCCAGCGATTTCTGGAGCGGATGCGAGGCCGGCACCCAATGCGAGATCTTCAAGTCGAAATTCTTGTCCTGCGCGAAAGCAGGCGTCACGCTTGCTGCCAGTAGCAACGCCAGACAGGCTTTCCTCATCACTCGTCTCTCCCTGTTTTTGACCGCAGGCTTCTTCGGCCCGGTCTTGTTAGTTAACATGTTATATAATTGGAGTGCTCGTTCAAGCCGGAATTGGCAACGCGACTGGTTCATCCCGCGGAGAACGGTTGCTCGCGCTGCGGCGAATAGCACTCCCTTTTGCTCAAATGTTATATGTTATAATTACAGCGCGAGGACGACCGCGACAAGCAAGCTCGCGCCGCACCCTACAGGATCGAGAGGAGCAAGTATTGCGGACAAAAGTCGCAATCATCGGCGCTGGGCCGGCGGGACTGTTGCTTGGCCAATTGTTGCACAGTTACGGCATCGACAATGTCATTCTCGAGCGACAGAGCCCGGACTACGTGCTCGGGCGTATCCGTGCCGGTCTTCTCGAAGAGGGAACCGTGGCGTTGCTCGACGAGGTCGGTGCGGGAACGCGCGCACATGCCGAAGGCCTCCTGCATGAGGGCATCGAGCTTGCCTTTTCCGGCCGTCGTCACCGCATCGACATGAAGGCTGCGACCGGCAAGACGGTCATGATCTACGGCCAGACCGAGGTGACCCTCGATTTGATGAATGTGCGGAAGGCTGCGGGCCTCACCTCGGTCTACGAGGCCAAGGACGTGCAGCCGCATGACTTCGACAGTAGTCACCCGCGCGTAACCTACATCAAGGACGGCGTCAGCCACGAGATTTTCTGCGACTTCATCGCCGGCTGCGATGGTTTCCACGGCGTCAGCCGCGCCAGCGTCAAGCCGTCGGCGATCGAGGAGTTCGAGCGGGTCTATCCGTTCGGCTGGCTCGGCATCCTCTCGGATACGCCGCCGGTCAGTCATGAGCTGATCTATTCCAACCACGCCCGCGGTTTTGCGCTCTGCACCATGCGCTCGACCAGGCGCAGCCGGCATTATGTCCAATGCTCGCTCGACGATCACGTCGACCAGTGGCCGGACGATCGCTTCTGGGACGAGTTGAAACGCCGGCTCGACCAGGAGGCGGCCGACAGCCTCGTCACCGGGCCCTCGATCGAGAAGAGCATCGCGCCCTTGCGCAGTTTCGTCGCCGAGCCGATGCGCTTTGGGACGATGTTCCTGTGTGGCGATGCCGCCCACATCGTGCCGCCGACCGGCGCCAAGGGCCTGAACCTCGCAGCGTCGGATGCGCATTACCTCGCAACCGCGCTCCGCGAATATTACGACGAGAAATCGAGCGCCGGGATCGATGCCTATTCCACCACGGCACTGGCGCGGGTCTGGAAGGCCGTGCGCTTCTCCTGGTGGATGACCTCGATGCTGCACAAGTTCCCCGATACCGGCACCATCGGCGCGCGCATCCAGCTCGCAGAGCTCGACTACGTCACGCAATCGCAGGCAGCGATGGCGTCGTTGTCGGAGAATTATGTGGGACTGCCGTTTTAATTTACAGGGTGGGCAAAGTGGAAGCGTGCCCACCACTTCTGTCTCACTTGCGGGAAAATGGTGGGCACGGCGCGATGCGCCTTTGCCCACTCTACGCGTCGAAGCTGTCTCCACACCGTCATTGCGAGCGCAGCGAAGCAATCCAGACTGTCTCCGCGGAACGATTCTGGATTGCTTCGTCGCTACGCTCCTCGCAATGACGGCAAAGCGCATTTTCAAACGTTCGCGCAAATGTCGTTTAAAACTTTGTAGGTGATGCATCCGTCACGTCCATCGCGTTCAATGGCGGCAACCAACGACGCGAGGCACGCATGAGCGCCACCGGCATTCCCGACGGCTTCGAGCCGCATTTTCGCAAGTCTCCGCTCACCGATCCCTGGGAGCCGCTCTATTCCAAGCGCACCGAGAAGGCCGTGGTCGTCGGATTGCGGCTGGCAAAACCGCACACCAATGCGCGCGGACTTATTCACGGCGGCCTCATTGCAGCGCTGGCCGATGCCGCGATGGGCTATAGCTGCGCGCAGGCAACTGGCTGGACGACGTCGTTCGTGACGATCTCGCTCGCCGTCGATTACGTCGGCGCGGCCGAGATCGGTCAGTGGTGTGCGGTCGAGAGCGAGGTGATCAAGACCGGCAGCACGATCTGTTTCGCGCAGTGCCTGGTCAAAGCCGACGACGCCGTCATCGCGCGGGCTAGCGGCACCTTCCGCGTGGTGCCGAAGAAGGAGTGACGATGACTACCCAAACTTCCAGTTCGTCGTTTCCACCGCGAGATCGATGAAGGCGCGCACCTTGGCGGAGAGCAGGCGCGAGGTCGGATAGACGATGTGGATCGGCAACGCCGGCTGCTCGAATTTCGCCAGCACGATTCTGAGGCGCCCGCGCTTCAGGGCGGCGGCGGCCTGATAGGCCAGCACCCGCGTCACCCCGCCGCTCTGCTCGGCATATTGCAGCACCGCATCGGCGCTGTTGCTGATGAATCCCGGGCTTGGCGTGACCTCGATGACGCGGCCCTCGCGCAGAAAACGCCAGTTGGTCGCAGGGCCGAATTGGATCGTGCGGTGCTGGAGCAGCGCCTCCGGAGACTTCGGCTCGCCATGGCGCTTGAGGTAGTCGGGCGAGGCAACCACGATCCGTCGCATCTCGCCGACCTGCCGTGCCACCAGTGAGGAATCGGCGAGATGGCCGATGCGCACCGCGAGGTCGACCGCGTCCTCGACGAGGTTGATCAAATGGTCGGAGAGGCGCAATTCGCCGGTAACATCAGGATAGCGCTTCAGATACGCCGACATCACGGGTCCGACATGCAGCCGGCCGAAGCCGACCGGCGCGGAGACCACGAGCCGCCCGCTCGGCCGGTTGCGCTCTGCGCGCGCCGAGCCATCCGCCTCCTCGACATCCGCGAGGATCCGCCGCGCACGCTCCAGATACCGCGTGCCGACATCGGTGAGCGTCACGGAGCGCGTGGTCCGCTGCAGCAGCCGGGCCCCGAGATGCTCTTCCAGCGAGGCGATCATCCGGGTCACCGCCGACGGCGACAGCCGCAGCTTGCGCGCCGCCGGCGCAAAGCCGCGCAATTCGGCGACGGTGACGAAGACGTGCATGGCCTCGAGCCGGTCCATGGAGATTATTGCATATAACGCAATGATGAAGTGTCAAGTCGTTCGATTGTTTTCGACCGAAATGGGGCCAGTTTGTCTGTCATAGACGCGAGAACGCGCCGGTCTCCTGGAGATGCTTCGATGCCGTCCGCCCGCACCTACGCCAGCGACGTTGCCTTCACCCCGGCAGTCAAATCGATTCAGACGCGAAAAGGCTCGCGCGAAGTCTATGCTGACGCCGAGCAGCGCGGTTGGCGCACCGAGATCGACGAAAATCTCGCAGCGTTCCTGGCTGAAGCGAGCGGCTTCTATTTCGCCACGGCCTCAGCCGACGGCCAGCCCTATATCCAGCACCGCGGCGGCCCGAAGGGCTTTTTGAAGGTGCTGGACAAGCAGACGCTTGCCTTTGCCGATTATGCCGGCAACCGGCAATATCTCTCGCAGGGCAACCTCTCCGAAAATCCCAAGGCCTATATCTTCGTGATGGACTACGCCCACCGCCGCAGGGTGAAGATCTGGGGTGAAGCGCGCGTGGTGGAGGACGATCCCGCGCTGACGCAATCACTGATGCCGAAAGGCTACAGGGCGCGACCCGAGCAGGTCATCCTGTTCAAGATCAAAGCCTGGGACACCAACTGCCCGCAGCACATCCCGCAGAAATTCGACGCGGCGGATGTGGCGGCAGCGCTGGCCGCGCGCGATGCAAGGATCGCGGAGCTGGAGGCAGAGGTGGCGGCGTTGAAGGGGCGGACGGTGGTTACGGGGTAGTGAAGGTGGAAGCTAGCACCGCACCGACAGTGCACCCTCTCCCCTTGTTGTGGGAGAGGATGGCTCGCCGCGGAGCGGCGAGACGGGTGAGGGGTCTCTCTCCGCGAGTAAGTCTCTCGCAATTGAATTCGTCGAAACAACCCCTCATCCGGCGCTTCGCGCCACCTTCTCCCACAAGGGAAGAAGGGAAGAAGGGAAGAAGGGAAGCGAATAGATCAAATCGCGCTGGCGCCTTCGTGCTGGAAGCCGAGATAGCTCGCTGCGACGCGTTCGTTGGCGGCGATGTCGCTGGCTTTGCCGGAGAGCACGAACTCGCCGAGCTCCATTACATAAGCTTTGTCCGCGATTTTCAGTGCGGCCTGCGCGTTCTGCTCGACCAGCAGCACCGAGACGCCGCCGGCGCGCAGCTCGGTGACGATGCGGAAGATGTCGGCGACGATGATCGGCGCCAGGCCCAGGCTCGGCTCGTCCAGCATCAGCAGCTTCGGCTCTCCCATCAGCGCGCGGCCCATGGCGAGCATCTGCTGCTCGCCGCCGGACAGCGTGCCGGCGAGCTGCTTGCGCCGCTCCTTCAGCCGCGGGAACAGCGCGTAGACCCGCTCGATCGAGCTCTTCGCCCGGCTCTTCTCGATACGAAAGGCCCCTAATTCCAGATTGTCCTCGACATTCATGGTCACGAACAATTCGCGATGCTCCGGCACGAGTCCCAGCCCCATCGCGACGCGGTCCTCGATGTCGAGGCGCGCGAGGTCTTGCCCGGCAAAGGCGACGCGGCCCTTCAGCGGCAGGATACCCATGATCGCCGAGAGCAGCGTGGTCTTGCCGGCGCCGTTGGCGCCGACGATGGTGACGATCTCGTTTTGGCCGACCTCGAGCGAAACCGAGCGTACCGCCTCGACCTTGCCATAGGCGACATGCGCGTCGGTGACCGATAACAGCGCGCTCATGCCGCCACTCCGAGATAGGCCTTGATCACTTCGGGATTGGTCTTGATCGTGGCGGGCGTGCCCTCCGCGATCTTGGTGCCGAAATCGAGCACCACGATGCGGTCAGCGAGATTCATCACGAAGCCCATGTCGTGCTCGACCAGGAGGACGCTCATGCCGCCGTCGCGCAGGTCGCGCAGCAGCTTGGCGAGCTGCTGTTTCTCCATGTGGCGCAATCCAGCCGCCGGCTCGTCGAGCAGCAGCAGCATCGGATCGACGCACAGCGCGCGTGCGATCTCGACGATGCGCTGCTGTCCGAGCGAGAGGGAGCCCGCGAGTTGATGCATCTGCTCGCCCAAGCCGACGCGCTCGATCTGGCGCGCGGCTTCCGCGAGCAGCCGCGCCTCGTCGGCGCGGTCAAGCCGCAGCATCGAGGCAATCGGACCGGAATGGCCGCGCAGATGCGCGCCGATCGCGACGTTCTCCAGCACGGTCATGTCAGGCACCAGCTTCACATGCTGGAACGTGCGGGAGATGCCGAGCTTGACGATCTCCTGCGGCGGTGCCTTGTCGACCTTCCTGCCGAGCACCGAGATCGAGCCTGATGTTGCTGACAGCACGCCGGTGATCAGGTTGAACGTCGTGCTCTTTCCGGCGCCGTTCGGACCGATCAGCGCGACGATCTCGCGGGCCTGGACGTCGAAGGAGACGTTGTTCACCGCGATCACGCCGCCGAACTGCTTTCGCGCCTTTTCGACCTGAAGCAGCACGCTTGCCTCGCCGGGCGCGCGGACGCGTGCCGGCAGGGTCAGTGAGGTGTCCGGCTTTTTGCCCTTGGTCCTCTCCGGCAGGAGCGACATCAGCCACGGCCAGACGCCGCCCGGCGCGAGCTGCAACAGCACCACCAGCATGACGCCGAACACGATGGTCTCGACCTGGCCGGAGCCCGGCAGGATCAGCGGCAGGTAGCTCTGCAGCACCTCCTTCAGGATCACGACGATTGCCGCGCCGAGCACGCCGCCCCAGACATAACCGGCCCCGCCGACGACCGCGATAAAGAGATACTCGATGCCGGCCTGCGCGCCGAACGGCGTCGGATTCACCGCGCGCTGGAGATGCGCATAAAGCCAGCCGGAGAGACCCGCGAGCACCGCGGCGTGGATGAACACCAGCAGCTTTGCACGCGGGGTCTGCACGCCAAAGGCTTCGGCCGCGACATGCCCGCGCCTGAGCGCACGGATGGCGCGGCCGGTGCGGGAGTCCAGCAGGTTCATCGTGAGCAGTGCCGAGACGATCACCGCAACCCAGATCGCGTAGTAGATCGAGCCGGGCGAGAGCATTTTGAACGTGCCGATCGACAGCGGGGGGATCGCGGAGATGCCGTCGTTACGTCCCAGAAATTCGAGCTTGCTGAAGAGATAGAAAAGCCCGAGTCCCCAGGCGAGCGTGCCGAGCGGCAGATAGTGGCCCGACAGGCGGACCGTAATCAGTCCGAGCAGCACTGCGAGCAGGCCGCTGACCAGCAGCGAGAGCGGCAGGGTCAGCCAGGGCGACAGGCCATACGCCGTCGACAGCACCGCAGTGGTGTAGGCACCGAAGCCGACGAAGGCTGCCTGTCCGAACGAGGTGAGGCCGCCGACGCCGGTCAGCAGGACGAGTCCCATCGCGACCAGCGCGGCGAGGCCGATATTGTCCAGCAGCACGATCCAGAACGGCGGCATGCCGGGAATAAATGGGATCGCCGCCATGACAAGTGCGAAGACGAGAATGGGAAGCCGATCGTTCATCGTGCTCAGTCCTTCTCTTCCTCGACCGCGGGGGCGGCGAGCGAGCGCAGCAGCAGCACCGGGATCAGGAGCATGAAGACGATGACCTCCTTGTAGTTGCTGGCGTAGAAGGACGAGAACGCCTCGACGATGCCGACAAAAACCGCGGCGATTGCCGTCAGGGGATAGCTGACGAGCCCGCCGATGATCGCCGCGACGAAGCCTTTCAGGCCGATCAGGAAGCCGCTGTCGTAGTAGAGGGTGGTGATGGGAACGATGAGGATACCCGACAGCGCGCCGATCACCGACGCCAGCAGGAAGGCGATCTGTCCCGACAGCGAGGTGCGGATGCCGGCGAGCCGCGCGCCCAGGCGGTTGACGGCGGTCGCGCGCAGGGCCTTGCCGTATCGCGTGAAGCCGAAGAACAGCCAGAGGCCGACGATGAAGGCGATCGTGATGCCGTAGACCGTGATGCTCTGCCCGGTGAAGCGCAGCGCGCCGAGCGTGAAGGCTGTCGACAGCACCGCCGGTCCGCGCTGGCCTTCGGCGCCGAAGAACAGAAGGCCGAGGCCCTGCAGCGCAAGATGGACGCCGACGGAAGCGATCAGCAGCACGAGCACGGAGGTGTGCGCCAGTGGCTGGAACACGATGCGATAGAGCGACACGCCGATCAGCGCGACGATCACCAGCGACAGCGCCATCGAGACAGCGACCGGCGGTTTCTGGCCGGCGAAGTACAGGGTCACCGCCAGCACGAGTCCGGGCAGCACGATGTTGGCGAGGAGGGTGCGCAGGATCAGCCGCCCATGCAGCGCCTTGCGCGCCCCGAACAGGTCGAACACGAAGGCGACGATGCCCATCGCGAGCGCGAGCTTGGCCGTGCCCGGCATCTGGCCGGAGGCGAGCGAGGCATAGGTCAGCGCGCCGTAAGTGACGAATTCGCCTTGCGGAATCAGGATGACGCGGGTGACGGCGAACACCAGCACCAGCGCCAGTCCGAGCAGCGCGTAGATCGCGCCGTTGGTGATGCCGTCCTGGATAAGGAACAGCAGGATGGTGGTGTTCAAGACCGGACGCTCCCCCTTAAGATCCGGGACGATTCCCCCTTTCGCGGTGGATCGTCCCTCACAGCCATTGAAAATCGCTGACGATATTTGATATGGTCAATAACAATTATCGAATATAACTTCAAGGGCCGGGGAACACCGGACCCAAATCTAACGGGATTGCGAGCAACAGGCGATGACCGTTTCCAAGGCGGCGGAAAAATCGGCGGAAGCAACCGCAAAGGGCGCAGAGGCTGCCAAGGCGCGCAAGGACGCGCCCGACGATGCGGCGGAAGCCCTTCAGCTTGGCGAGCTTTCCGAACAACTCGGCTACGTGCTCAAGCGCGCCCAGCTCAAGGTGTTCGAGAATTTCCTGCGCTGCATGGCCTCGCTCCAGCTCACGCCGGCGCAGTTTTCCGTGCTGCTGCTGGTCGAGAAGAATCCCGGCCGCAATCAGACCGAGATCGCCTCCACGCTCGGCATCCTGCGGCCGAATTTCGTGGCCATGCTCGACAATCTCGAAAGCCGCGATCTTTGCGCGCGGATCCGCTCCACCAACGACCGCCGCTCTCACATCCTGGTCTTGACCGACAAGGGCAAGGCCGTGCTGTCCCGCGCCAAAAGGCTCGTCGCAACCAAGCACGAGGCGCGGCTGAACGAGCTGCTGGGCGGGGCCAACCGCGAGTCCCTGATCGCGATGCTCTCCAAAATTGCGAGCGAGTTCTGAGTGATCTCGTCACCTCGGAGCCGCCCGCGGCACCCTGCGCTCCCTTGCGGGAGGGCAATCGCATATGGCCTTGGAGAGCTTGCGCACTGACGTTCCCGCATCGTCATGGCCGGGGCTCGTCCCGGCTCTACGACGTTTCCCGCTGCACGAAGAACGTGGATGCCCGGGACAAGCCCGGCCATGACGAGTTCGTGGCGAGGGAAGACGATCAGGCCGCAGCGAACCGGTCGGGCAGGGTGGGCGCTTCCGGGGACAGGAAGCGGCGCTCGATTTCCGCTGCGGGCAGGGGGCGACTGAACAAATAGCCCTGCATTTCCGTGCATCCTTCCGCCGCGATCCGGTCGAGCTGCTCTCGCGTTTCGACGCCTTCCGCCGTTGCCGTCATTCCCATCCCGCTTGCGAGCGCAGCAATCGCCCGCACGATGTTGAGTGATCCGGCATCGGTGGCGATGTCGCGCACGAAGGAGCGGTCGATCTTGATCTTGTCGAACGGGAAACATTGCAGATAGGTCAGCGACGAATAGCCGGTGCCGAAATCGTCCATCGCGATCCGGATCCCGAGCTCGCGCAGCCGGTGCAGCGTGGCGAGCGTTCCCTCCTTGTCCTGCAAGAGGACGCTCTCGGTAATCTCGATTTCGAGCCGGCTGGCGTCCAGCCCTGCGGCCGCGAGTGCGCCGACGATCACCTCGGCAAGACCGGCGGAGCGGAATTGCACGGCCGATATGTTGACGGCAACGTGGAGGTGCTTTGGCCACCGGCTGGCGGTCATGCAGGCCTGCCGGATCACCCACTCGCCGATCGGCACGATCAGGCCGATCTCCTCGGCAAGCGGAATGAAGCTGCCCGGAGGGATTAATCCGCGCTGCGGATGCTGCCAGCGGATCAGTGCCTCGAAGCCGCTGATCGCGCCGCTGTGGCTCTTCACGAGCGGCTGATAGTGGAGCTCGAATTCGCCGCCGGCGAGCGCCTTGCGCAGATCGATCTCCAATGCGCGGCGGCTCTGCACCTGCTCGTCCATGGCGGGCTCGAAAAAGCGGTACATGCCCCTGCCGTCGCTCTTGGCCCGGTAAAGGGCAAGGTCGGCGTTGCGCAGCAATTGCTCGGGTGTTGTTCCATCGGCTGGCGCAAAGGCGATGCCGATGCTTGCGCCCGCAATCGTCTGCTGGGCGTCGATCTCGAACGGCGCGCTCATCTGCCCGATGATGCGCTGCGCAAGCGTGCCTGCTTCGCTTGCCTCGCTGATCGGGGTCTGCAGCACGACGAATTCGTCGCCACCCATCCGGGCGATCGTATCGCCCGGGCGAACGAGGCTGCGCAGGCGCTCGCTGACGCCCTTGAGCAGGGCGTCGCCGGCATGATGTCCCAACGTGTCGTTCACCGACTTGAACTTGTCGAGGTCGATGTGATGCACGGCGAACGCCTGGTTCGACGCAATCGCCTGTTCGAGCCGCTGGTTCAGCAGGGCGCGATTGGCAAGATCCGTCAGCGCGTCGTGATGCGCCATATGCGCGATTCTGAGCTCGGCCCGCCGCTGCTCCGTGATGTCTTCGTGGGTCGCCACCCAGCCGAGGTCCGGCATCGGGCGATGGCGGATCTTGAAGGTGCGCCCGTTTCGCATCTCGACGATGCTGTCGACGGGCTCGGCCGAGACCGCGACCCCGGTTCGCCATTTCGCGTATTCGTCCCGCGACATTGCCGGCACGCTGCCGACCTCAAAGCGCATGTCGAAGATTTCCGACAGGGGCGTGCCGGGACGGACGCGCTCGCGCGGCAGTCCGTACATGTCGATGAAATCCTTGTTGCACACGATCAGCCGGTGATCGGCATCGAAGAAACACAGCCCGTGCGACATGTTGTTGATCGCGATGTCGAACTGCATGTTGCGCTGCTGCAGCCGCGCGCTGAGCTCCTCGCGCTCGGTGATGTCCTCGTGGGTGGCCATGCCGCCACCATCCGGCAGAGGGTGGACGGTATAGGCGATGATCCGCCCATCCGCGAATTCCTGCACGGTCTGTTCTCTGACGACCTTGCGCTCGGTGCGAGCGCGAACATACTCATCGGCCTCGCCGCGGATCTTCAATCCCAGCTTGAGCCGGTGCTGGATCAGTTTGCCGACCGGCGTGCCTGGCCGCACCTCGTCAGGTGCAAGGCCGTACATGTCCATGTAGCGCTGGTTGCAGTAGATGACCTCGCGGCTCCGGTTGAACAGGATGATGCCGAGCCAAAGATTGTTGACGGCCTGCTCGAGCAGCCCGCCCAAGGCGAGCGAGCCGAGCCCGCCGTGGTCGGCGACCTGCCTGTCGCGATCCTCCATGTGTGTTCGCCCCCTTCAAGCGTGGAAGGCATTAGAGCAGAGGCCGGTGAACGGTCTCTACGATCGGCCGCCCGTGGCGCAGCTTCCTGAAATCGCAGCGAATTTCGCGTTAAGGCGCGCGATGACGTTGCAGCCTGGAGCTGACTTGGCTTTGATGTTCCATGCAGCATAATTGATGCTTGATACATCAATTTAGATATCATAAGATTGCTTTCTCAAATATGACACGTGGCATGGGGCATTCTCCGTGATTACCGCCGCGCAGCTTCGGGCCGCCCGGGCCCTTCTTGGGATCGACCAGCGCGAGCTGGCGCAGCGATGCTCGCTATCGTTGCCGACAATTCAGCGCATGGAGTCCTCCGAGGGCGTCATTCGGGGCAACGTCGATTCTCTGATGAAGCTGGTCGAGGCGCTCGCGGCGGCGGGAATCGAGCTGATTGGCGAGGGCACGGCCTCGACCGGCGGCGGCCGCGGCGTGCGGTTGAAATCACTGCCCAGCGCGGTTGAGGACGACAAATGACGACACGCGCAGAACTCGCAACCCGGGACCTCTGATGATCTCGGTGGCGCTATGGTCGGTGGCACTGCTGCTGGCGCTGGCGCCGGTCGGGATCGCGCTGTCGACGCGCCCGCGCGGCTCGGCCGTGCTTTACGGCGCCTGCCTCGTCGTCACTGCGGCGCTCTGCGTCACCGCACTCCTTCATCTGCTCGATCCTGCTCACCCGGTGCTGAGCGCGACGCTGCCGATCGGTCTGCCCTGGCTGGGGGCTCACATCCGTCTCGATGCGCTGTCGGCCTTCTTCCTGGTCGTGATCAATCTTGGTGGCGCAGCCGCGAGCCTGTTCGCGCTCGGCTATGGCGCGCATGAGGAAACGCCCGGCCGGGTGCTGCCGTTCTATCCGGCCTATCTCGCCGGCATGAACACCGTCGTGCTCGCCAACGACGCCTTCAGCTTCCTGGTGGCGTGGGAGTTCATGTCGCTGACCTCCTGGGCCCTGGTGGTGGCGCATCATCGTGAAGCCGACAACGTTCGTGCCGGCTATGTCTATCTCCTGATGGCGAGCTTCGGCACGCTGGCGCTGCTGCTTGCCTTCGGCCTGCTTGCCAATGGTGCCGGTTACGATTTCGATGCGATCCGCGCCTCGCATCCTTCGGCCGCGCTTGCCGGCATGGTGGTGATCCTTGTCCTGCTCGGCGCCGGCTCCAAGGCAGGCCTCGTGCCGCTGCATGCCTGGCTGCCGCTCGCCCATCCCGCCGCACCCAGCCATGTGTCGGCCCTCATGAGCGGCGTGATGACCAAGGTCGCCGTCTACGGCTTTGTGCGCATCGTCTTCGACCTGCTGCCGGAGCCTGAGTGGTGGTGGAGTATGGTGGTGCTGCTGGTCGGAGGCCCAACTGCGACGCTGGGCGTGCTCTATGCGCTGATGCAGCGCGACATCAAGCGTGTGCTGGCCTATTCGACCATCGAGAACATCGGCATCGTCTTCACTGGCCTCGGGCTTGCGCTCGCCTTCAAGGCGCAGGGGCTCGACTGGGTGGCGGCACTCGCCTTCACCGCAGCGATGCTGCACGTTTTCAATCACGCGCTGTTCAAGAGTCTCTTGTTCTTCGGCGCCGGCGCGGTGCTGGAAGCGACCGGCATGCGCGACATGGAGAAGCTCGGCGGCCTGATCCATCGCATGCCCCGCACGGCTTTCGCGATGCTGGTCGGCTGTGTCGCGATCTCGGCGCTGCCGCCCTTCAACGGGTTCGTCTCGGAGTGGTTGACCTTCCAGGCGATCCTGCTCTCGCCGCAACTGCCGTCCTGGGGACTGAAGCTCGCCATCCCAGCGGTCGGCGGTCTCTTGGCACTGGCGGCAGCCTTTGCCGCGGCCTGCTTCGTCAAGCTTTACGGCATCAGCTTCCTCGGCCGTCCTCGTTCCGATATCGCCGCGGGCGCGCATGAAACCGATCGCTTCTCGCTGGCCGCGATGTTCGCGCTTGCAGCGCTCTGCCTCGTGACTGGGATCCTGCCGGGCCTGTTCATCGATGCGCTGGCGCCAGTGAGCAAGGCCATGGTCGGCAATGTCATGCCGCACCAGGCGGGGCTGGAGTGGCTGACGATTGTGCCGATCGCAGAAAGCCGCAGCTCCTACAACGGGCTTCTGGTGTTCCTGTTCGTCGCATTCAGCGGTACGGCAGCGGCTTCCGCGATCCATCGCCTCGCCTCCGACCGGCTGCGCCGGGCGCCTGCCTGGGACTGCGGTTATCCTGATCCCGATCCCACCATCCAGTACTCGGCCTCCAGCTTCTCGCAACCGATCCGCCGCGTGTTCGGCAGCGTGATCTTTGCGGCACGCGAGATCGGCGAGATGCCGCCGCCTTCCTCGCCCGCACCGGCGCGGCTCACCGTCGAGTTGCATGACCTGATCTGGGAGGCACTTTACGCGCCGATCGCAAAGGGTATTGGCTTCGCCACCGAGCGCATCAATGCCCTCCAGTTCCTCACCATCCGCCGCTACCTGACGCTGGTGTTCGTGGCGTTGATCCTGCTGCTCCTGGTGGTGGCGCTATGACCACGCTGCCTGACATCGTCTCGCAAGGCGTCCAGATGCTGCTGGTGCTTCTGCTCGCCCCGCTGCTGACCGGCTTCGTGCGCAAGGTGAAGGCACGGCTGCTCCGTCGGCGCGGGCCGCCTCTGCTTCAGCCCTATCGTGACCTCGTCCGCCTGATGCGCAAGGACGTCGTGCTCGCGGACAACGCTTCCTGGCTGTTTCGCGCCATTCCTTATTTGATGTTCGCCGGAACATGGGTAGCGGCCTCCCTGGTGCCGACGTTCGGCAACGGCCTGCTGTTCTCCTGGAGCGCCGACCTCATCGCCATCATTGCGCTGCTCGGCAGCGCGCGTTTCTTCCAGGCGCTTGCCGGAATGGATGTCGGCACCGCCTTTGGCGGCATCGGCTCCAGCCGCGAGGTGATGATCGCAACCCTGGCCGAGCCGGCCATTCTGATGACGGTGTTCGCGGTCGCGATGATCGCGGGCTCGACCCAGCTTTCCACCGTCGCCGAATATATGGGCTCCAGCCTCGTCGGTCTGCGTGTTTCGCTCGGCATGGCCCTGGTCGCGCTGACCATCGTGGCGCTGGCGGAAAACGCGCGCATCCCCATCGACAATCCAGCCACTCATCTCGAGCTCACCATGGTGCATGAGGCCATGGTGCTGGAATATTCCGGCCGCCACCTCGCGCTGGTCGACCTGTCCTCGCAGCTCAAGCTTCTGCTCTACGTCTCCCTGATCGCCTGCGTGTTCCTGCCGTGGGGCACCGCGACCGCGGACGCCGGCGTCGGGGCGCTCGGCATCGGCGCGCTGTTCTATTTCGGCAAGCTCGCACTATGCGGCTTCCTGCTCGCGCTGTTCGAGACGTCGATCGCCAAGATGCGTGTCTTCCGTATCCCTGAATTCCTGGGAGCTGCGCTGATGCTGGCGCTGCTCGCGACCTTGCTGCGCTTCGTGTCGGGGAGCCTTTAGGACATGAGCAGCCTGCAATTCGATATCGCCCACCTGCTCGCCGGCTCGCTCGTGCTGGCGAGCTTCATGCTGCTCTATCAGGACCGGCTCTACGCGCTGCTCAACGTCTATGCGCTGCACGCCGGCGTGCTGGCGCTGTCGGTGGCCTGGCAGGCCTATGTGCAGGCGGCGCCGCATCTCTATGTCACCGCGCTGATTGCGCTGGTCTTCAAGGCCATCATCATCCCGGTGGCGCTGCACCGGATCATCCGGCGGCTCGGCATCCACCGGGAGATCGAGAACGTGATCGGCATCGGGCTGACCATGATGGCCGGTATCGGCCTCGTCGCGCTGTCGATGGTGGTGATGTTGCGGGTGACGCCGGGCGCGGATGCGCTGGCGCGGGAGGATCTCGCCTTCGCGCTTTCGGTGGTGCTGCTCGGTCTCTTGATCATGGTGACGCGGCGCAATGCCGTGAGCCAGGTGGTCGGGTTCATGTCGCTGGAGAACGGCCTCGTGCTGGCAGCGACGGGGGCCAAGGGCATGCCGCTGGTGGTCGAGATCAGCGTCGCCTTCTCGGTGCTGATCGCCTTCATCGTGATCGGCATTTTCCTTTTCCGCATCCGCGAGCGCTTCGACAGCGTGGACGTGCAGGCGCTCGACCGCTTTAGGGGAGAGCGACGATGACGATCGACGCGCTCGGTGCGATCCTGCTGATCCCGGCGTTGGCGGCTGCGCTGCTTGCGATCCTGCCCGGCTACCTCTTGACGGCAAAGCTCAATGTCGTCGCCTCGCTTGCAACGTTTCTCATCTCGCTCTCACTGTTCGTGATCGAGCCGACGTCAGGGCCATATCTGCTGCTCGACGACCTCAACAAGGTCTTTATCGTGCTGACAACCTTCGTCGGCTTCACGACATCCGTATTCAGCGCGAGCTACATCCATCATGAGCTCGAGAGCGGACGGCTGACGCCGGCCTTTCTGCGCTTCTATCATGCGATGTACCAGACGCTGATGTTCGCGATGAACCTTGCACTCGCCGCCAACAATATCGGCCTGATATGGGTTGCGATCGAGGTGGCGACGCTGACGACCGTGCTGATGGTCGGCATCTACCGGACCCACGAGGCGCTCGAAGCTGCCTGGAAATATTTCATCCTTGGCAGCGTCGGAATCGCGCTGGCGCTGTTCGGCACCATCCTGGTCTACATGGCGGCGCGCCCGGCGGTAGGTGAGGGGCTCGACGGCATGGTCTGGACCGTGCTGGTGCAGCACGCCGCAGCGTTCGACCCCGCGCTGCTCAACGTCGCCTTCGTCTTCCTGCTGCTCGGCTACGGCACCAAGGTCGGCCTCGCGCCGCTGCATGCATGGCTGCCCGATGCGCACGCCGAGGGCCCGACGCCGATCTCCGCGGTGCTGTCGGGTCTTCTGCTCAATGTCGCGCTCTATGCGCTGTTGCGCTTCAAGATGATGCTCGCGGTCAATTCAGCGGCGATTGCGCCGGGACCGCTGATGGTGACGATGGGCCTGATCTCCGTGATCTTCGCGGCGCTGATGCTGTATCGCCGCCGCGACATCAAGCGCATGTTCGCCTATTCCTCGATCGAGCACATGGGCATCATCGTCTTCGCTTTCGGCATGGGCGGCCCGCTCGCGAATTTCGCCGGCCTTCTGCACATGACCATGCACTCGCTGACCAAGTCGGCGATCTTCTTCGCGGTCGGTCATATCGCGCAGGTCAAGGGCACGCAGAAGATCGCCGACATCGGCGGCCTCACGGTGACCAACCCGGTGCTCGGCTGGGGCCTGATGCTCGGCGTCATCGCCATCATCGGCCTGCCTCCGCTCGGCATCTTCATGAGCGAGTTCCTGGTCATCAGCTCGACTTTCTCCCGCGCGCCATGGGTAACCGCGATCCTGGTGCTGGGGATCATCGTCGCGCTCGGCGGGCTGTTGCTGCGGGTCGGCGTCGTGATGTTCGGCGAGCCCAAGGGCAAGACCGCGCCGGCGGAGGCTTCCTATGTGCCGATGTTCACGCATCTTGCGCTGGTCGCGGTGGCCGGCGTCTATCTCCCGCCGGTCCTGGTGACCGGTTTTACGAATGTCGCAAAGCTCCTGGGATAGGCAATGGGCATCCTCGACCACATCCCTCATGTTCACGCCATGCCGTCGCACCGGCCCTGGCCACGCGTCGTCGTGGTGGAGGCGGGCTGGCAGGCGGCGATCGATCGGCTGGCCGCCGGACGCCTGACGCTGCTCGGCTTCTGGGGTGAGCCGGCCGCGGTGCACATGGCGCTGCTCGATGAAGCCGCGGCGGAGATCGCAGTCGTCACCTTTGAATGCGCAGCGGGGAGCTTTCCAAGCGTCGCCTGCCAACATCCACCCGCGCTGCGGCTGGAGCGTGCCATCCACGACCTGTTCGGGCTAACGCCAACGGGCGCGAACGATGTGCGGCCATGGCTCGATCACCACGTCTGGGGCAGATCGTTCCCGCTTGGAAGCCGCAACATGCCGCCGCGCGAGGTCGTCCCTTATCAATTCCTGCCGGCCGAGGGCGAGGCGCTGCATCAGGTTGCGGTGGGACCCGTCCATGCCGGTATCATCGAGCCCGGCCATTTCCGCTTTACGGCCAATGGCGAGCATGTGGTGCGGCTGGAGCAATGGCTGGGCTATACCCATAAGGGCATCGAAGCGCTGATGCAGGGCGCGAGCCTCGAGGTCGCCGCAAAGCTCGCCAACCGCACTTCGGGCGATAGCGCGGTGGCCTACGCGTTCGCCTTTGCGCGCGCCGTGGAGGCCGCGCTCGACATCGAGGCGCCTCTGCGCGCGACATATCTGCGGGCGCTGATGGCGGAGCTGGAGCGGCTTGCCAATCATTTCGGCGACATCGGCGCGATCTGCAACGATGCTTCGTTCGCGTTGATGCATGCGCAGACCGGCATTTTGCGCGAGCGCTGCCTGCGCGCCGCCGACATCGCTTTCGGCCATCGACTGATGATGGACGTCATCGTGCCCGGCGGTGTGACGCGTGACACCACGCCGGATGGCGTTGCGGCACTGCGCACGCTGGTCGCCGAAATCAACAAGGTGTTTCCGCGTCTGATCGAGCTCTATGACAACACGGCCTCGCTTCAGGACCGTACCGTCACCACGGGCATCGTGAAGACCGACTATGCGCGGCAGTTCGGCGCCGGCGGCTATGTCGGCCGTGCTTCGGGACGCAATTTCGACGCGCGGCGCGCGCTCGGCTACGCGCCCTATGATCGCTTGTCGTTCGAAGTGCCGGTGCTGGATGCTGGCGACGTCAATGCGCGGGTCTGGATCCGCATCCGCGAAGTCGAGCAGAGCGTCGCGCTCATTGTGCAGCTTCTCGACCTGATGGCGCCGGGCGAGATCATGAGCGCGCTGCCGGGTGGTCGCGGTGAATGCGAAGGCTTCGCGCTGACCGAGGCGTTCCGTGGCGACGTGCTGATCTGGCTGCGCCTGGACGGTGACGGTCGTGTGCAGCGCTGCCACCTGCGCGATGCGTCCTGGTTCCAGTGGCCGCTGTTGGAGACCGCGATCGAGGGCAACATCATCGCCGACTTCCCGCTCTGCAATAAGTCCTTCAACTGCTCCTATTCGGGCGTGGATCTCTGAGCCATGCGCAAGACTTTGCTTGAAAGTCTCACTCACGGCTCTCTGACCGAGCCCGCCCCGACGCCCGACGCGACGGCGCTGGCCGAGCTCGCGGCGAAGGTCGACCGCGCCGCGCAGGCAAGACTCGGCCGCTCGCTCGCGATCCGCCAGGTCGATGCCGGCTCCTGCAACGGCTGCGAGCTCGAGATCCACGCGCTCTCCAACGCCTTCTACGACATCGAACGTTTCGGCTTGCGCTTCGTCGCCTCACCGCGTCATGCCGACGTCCTGCTCGTCACCGGCCCCGTGACCAAGAACATGAGGCAGGCGCTGGAGCGCAGCTACAACGCCACGCCCGATCCGAAATGGGTCGTTGCGGTGGGCGGCTGCGCCGCCGATGGCGGCATCTTCAAAGGCAGCTACGCCTGTGTCGGTAGGGTGTCCGAGGTCGTTCCGGTGGATCTGCACATCAAGGGCTGCCCGCCGACGCCGACGGATCTGTTGAAGGGCCTGCTCGCGCTCCTGGAGCATGTCAGCGGGAGGTAGTGAGCTGCGCCCACACATCTCGTCATTGCGAGGAGCTCGCGACAAATTGCGAAGCAATTTTGCGCTGAAGCGACGAAGCAATCCAGACTGTGTCCGCGGACGCAGTCTGGAATGCTTGGCTTCGCTCGCAATGACGGGGAGAACCCTGCCTCAATCCACCAAGATCACCCTGAGGTCGTTCACGTTGGTCAGCGTCGGCCCCGGCAGCAGCAGGTCGCCCGTCGCGGCAAAGAACGCCGTCGCGTCGTTGTTGTCGAGATAGGCCTGCGGCTCCAGTCCCAGCGTCTTCATCTTCGCAAACGTCGCCGCGTCGATCAGCGCGCCGGCGGGGTCGGTGGGCTTGCCGGCGCCGCCGTCGGCACCGTCAGTGTCGCCGGCGAGCGCGGCGATGTCGGGGGTGTCCTTCAGAAGGCCGGCGAGCGCCAGCGCGTATTCCTGGTTGGGGCCGCCGCGGCCATTGCCGCGCACGGTCACCGTGAGCTCTCCGCCGGAGAGGATCGCGGTGCGCTTGCCGGCGGCGCGCGCTTTCAAGGCCAGCTTCGCGTGATCGGCGGCGACCTCGCGCGCCTCGCCTTCGAGATCGGCGCCGAGATCGATCACCTCGTAGCCCGCGTCCTTCGCGAGCTTGACCGCGGCGTCGAGCGACTGCTTGGGACGTGCGATCAGTTCGAACTGCGCGCGCGCGAAGGCGGCATCGCCCGGCTTGCAGCTCTCGTTGCCGGCATCATCGAGCGCGCGCCGCACGGCGTCGTCGAGCTCGAGCTTGTATTTCGCGACGATCGCGCGAGCGTCCGCGAGCGTGGTTGGATCGGGCACCGTGGGACCGGAAGCGATCGCGGAGGGCTCGTCATGCGGCACGTCGGAGATCGCGAGCGTGACGATCTCTGCGGCGTTCTTCCCGGCGCGCGCGAGCCGCCCGCCCTTGATCCGCGACAGATGCTTGCGCACGATGTTCATCTCGCCGATCGGTGCGCCCGAGCGCAGCAGCGCGCGGTTGACCGCCTGCTTCTGCGCGAAGCTGAGGCCATCGACCGGCGCGATCCAGTTCGCCGAGCCGCCACCGGTGAGCAGCACCAGCAGCAGATCATCAGGGGCGGCCTCGCCTGCGAGCACCAGCGTGTCGGCAGCGGCCTTGAGGCCTGCCTCGTCAGGCACGGGATGGCCGGCCTCGACCACCCTGATGCGCCGCGTCGGCACGCCGTGGCCATGGCGGGTGGTGGCGATACCGACCAGCCGCTCCGGGTCGAGCTTGAGCGTATCGAGATAGTGCCGCTCGGCGGCCGCGGCCATGGCGCCCGCGCCCTTGCCGGCGGCGAGGCAGATCACGCGGCCCTTGGGCGCGGGGCGCAGATGCGGCGCGAGCACCACGTCGGGATGGGCGGCGGCGACGGCAGCGTCGTACAGTGCGCGGAGCAGGGGGCGTCGGTCGGTCATGGCGATGCTTTCGTCAAGGAGAGGCGGTTGCCGGCGATCTCGCCGGAGTTCGCCGCATACTTGCCTAGCGCATCGCCGTGCAAAGTGTAAGCAGGCTCGATCAACATTCGATTATGCAATCGCGTGATGATAATCGGAAGGCAATCAAAAGCCCCCCGCGAGGCTCTCGCGAGGGGCGTTCCCCTATCCCGGACCTGCCGGACGGTTAGCCGCCGACGTCGGCGGTGATCACGTCGCCGAACAGCTCCCATTTCTCGCCCTTGAAACGTTCGAGCTGGAGCGAGCTGATAGGAGCAAAATCCGTGGGCGAGGTGTTGATCTTGATGCCGGGCAGCAGCACCTCGGTGCGGAAGTCGTTCAGGTTCGCGGCCTGCTTCATGACGTTCTCGCGCGTCAGGTTGTCGCCGCACTGCTTCAGCACCTGCACGAGGGTCTGCGCGACGCCGAAGCCGGTCATCGTAAAGCTGTCCAGCTTGTCGCCTTCCGGGAAGTTCTTGTCCATGAAGGTCAAGAACTCCTTCATTCCCGAGTCGTCTTTCCAGGTCGGATCGGTAACGTCCTTTAGGTACGCGGCGGAGATGATGTCCTGCGCGTTCTCGAAGCCCGCCGGCTTCAGCACGCTGCCGACGCTCGAGGAGACGTTGTTGAGGAAGTGCAGCGGCTTCCAGCCGATCTCGGCGTTCTTCTTGATCGCCTGGGCCGCAAATTTCGGCGTCGTGATGTTGACGAAGACATCCGCGCCCGACGCCTTGAGCTTGACGATGTGACTGTCGATCGTCGGCTCGGAGGTCTCATAGCTCTCTTCGGCGACGATCATGGACGCCGCCTTGGATCCCAGGCCATCCTTCAAGCCCTTGAGATAATCCTTGCCGTAATCGTCGTTCTGGAACAGCACGGCGATCTTGGCGTCCGGCTTGTTCTGGAGCAGCCACTTCGCATAGATCTGCGTCTCGCTCTGGTAGTTGGGCTGCCAGCCCATGGTCCAGGGAAAGTCTTTCGGATCGTTCCACTTGGTGGCGCCGGTGGCGACGAAGAGCTGCGGCACCTTCTTGGAGTTCATGTATTTCTGGATCGCCGAGTTCGGCGGCGTACCGAGCGAGTTGAAGATGAGGAGAACTTCGTCGCTCTCGACGAGCTTGCGTGCCTGTTCCACCGTCTTCGGTGGCGAATAGGCGTCGTCATAGGAGATGAAGTTGATCTTGCGGCCGTTGATGCCGCCTTCGTCATTGATCTTCTTGAAATAGGCGGCCTCGGTGCGGCCGATGATGCCGTAGGCGGACGCCGGTCCGCTATAGGGCATGATGTTGCCGATCTTGATCTCGGTGTCGGTCGCGCCGGTATCGTATTTCTTCTGGGCTGATGCAGTGGAGGTCGAGACCGCGAACAGTGCAAGCGCGACTGACGCGGCAGCAAGTTTGCCAGTGACAGCGGGCATTCCAGTCTCCCTGATTTTTCTTGGTGTGTGTGCGTCCTTTTCTTTTTCTTGGCGTCGTTTTTCTTTGCGACGCCCTACAATTCAATACGATTTGGCCGACGCCTTCAAGAAAAAGCCCCGGTGACGAGGTCACCGGGGCTGCTCCTTTAGTAGTCATCGGCTATTGCATGAGCCTGCTGCTGCGGTTGAGGTGCGTCGCACCAGCGATTTTTGGTTGCGCTTTCTCCGGAAAGCCTAATGGCTGAGCTCGCTGGAGATGACGTCGCCGAACAGCTCCCACGACTTTCCCTTGAAGCGCATCATCTGGAGCTGTGAGATCGGCGCGAAATTGTCCGGCGCGGTATTGATTGTGATGCCGGGGAGCAGCGTGTCCGGCGCGAACTCCTTCAAGCTCGCCGCCTGCCTCATGACGTTCTCACGCGTGAGATCGTCGCCGCACATCTGAAGGACCTTCACGAGCGTCTGCGCGGCGCCGTAGCCGAATGCGACGGCGGCGTCGAGCCTGTTCGCCTTCGGATCGTATTGCGCAAGGAAATCATAGAACTTCTTCATGCCGTCATCGGCATTCCATTGAGGGTCGGAGCCATCCTTGACGTAAGTCGCCGATACGATGCCTTGCGAGATTTCGAAACCTGCCGGTTCGATCACCGCCCCGACCGAACTCGAAATGTTGGATATGATTTGCAGCGGATGCCAGTTGATCTCGGCCGTCTTCTTGATGGCCTGCGCGGCGAATTTCGGCGTGGTGATGCTGATGAAGACGTCTGCGCCCGAGGCCTTCAGCTTCACGACGTGCTCGTCGATTGCCGGCTCCGAGGTGTCGTAAGCCTCCTCCAGCACGATCATCGAGGCCTTGGGCCCGAGGCCGTCCTTCAGTCCCTTCAGATAATCCTTGCCGAAGTCGTCGTTCTGATAGAGCACGGCGATCTTGGCTTCCGGCTTCTCCTTGATGATGTATTTGGCATAGATGCGCGCTTCGCTGGCGTAGCTCGGCAACCAGCCCATGGTCCAGGGATAGTTCTTCGGATCGTTCCATTTCGAGGCGCCGCTCGCCACGAACAATTGCGGCACCTTCTTCTCGTTCATGTATTTGCGGATCGCTCCGTTGGTGGACGTGCCGAGCGATCCAAATATCAGGAGAACGTCGTCACCCTCGACGAGCTTGCGCGCCTGCTCCACGGTTTTCGGCGGCGAGTAGGCATCGTCGTAAGAGATGAACTTGATCTTGCGGCCGTTGATGCCCCCTTCCGCATTGATCTTGTTGAAGTAGGCAGATTCGGTTTTGCCGACTGTACCATAGGCCGACGCCGGACCGCTGTAGGGCATGATGTTGCCGATCCTGATCTCGGTGTCGGAGGCGCCGGTGTCATATTTCTTTTGCGCCAGGGCCGTGCCGTTCGTTGCAGCGCACAAGACGAATGCGGCAGAGAGGGCCGCGAACTGAGTACGGACGGCAGTCATTTTCTCCCACCCCCTTTGGATCGGCGCTGCATTGAACAAGATTGGCGACTGCCGTCAACAAGAAGCCCCCGCGAACTTCCGCGGGGGCTTGGGACTCAAGCTGCTGCGTCAGCCCATCATTCGGGAGCGACGTCGCCGTTGATGACTTCGCCGAAGAGTTCCCATTTGTCGCCCTTGAAGCGTTGCATCTGGAGCTGGCTGATGGGGGCGAAGTCGGTCGCGCTGGTGTTGATCTTTATGCCGGGCAGCAGCGTATCGGGCACGAAGTCCTTGAGACTCGCCGCCTGCTTCATGACGTTCGCGCGGGTCAGATCATCGCCGCACATTTCCAGCACTTTTACGAGCGTCTGCGCCACGCCATAGCCGTAGACCACGAAGCTGTCGTTCTTGTCGGTGCCGGGCATGTACTTGTCGACGAACTCCGACCACTTCCTCATGCCGGGGTCATCGTTCCACTGCGGGTCGCCGCTGTCCTTGCCGTAAGTGGCAGACAGGATGCCTTGCGAGTTTTCCAAGCCGGCGGGCTTTATCACGCCGCCGACCGAGCTCGACACGTTGGTGATGATCTGCAGCGGTTTCCAGGACAGTTCGGCGACCTTCTTGATGGTCTGGGCGCCGAATTTGGGTGTCGCGTAGATCAAGAGCACGTCGGGATTGGCGGCCTTGATCTTCACGATATGGGAGTCGATCGCCGGCTCGGACACCTCATAGCTCTCTTCCATGATGATGTTGGAGGCCTTGGCGCCGAACCCGTCCTTGGTGCCCTTGAGATAATCCTTGCCGAAATCGTCGTTCTGATAGAGCACCGCGACCTTGGCGTCGGGTTTCTCCTTCATCAGCCACTTCGCGTAGATCTGCGCTTCGCTCTGGTAGGAGGGCTGCCAGCCCATGGTCCAGGGGAAGTTCTTCGGATCGTTCCACTTGGTGGCGCCGGTCGCGACGAACAACTGCGGGATCTTCTTGGCGTTGAGATATTTCTGGATCGCGGTGTTGGAGGGCGTGCCGAGCGGATTGAAAACCACGAGCGCTTCGTCGCTTTCGACGAGCTTGCGGACCTGCTCGACCGCCTTCGGCGGCGAGTAAGCGTCGTCATAGCTGATGAAGTTGATCTTGCGGCCGTTGATGCCGCCCTTGTCATTGATCATTTTGAAATAGGCTTCTTCGGTCTTGCCGATGACGCCGTAGGCGGAGGCCGGACCACTATACGGCATGATGTTGCCGATCTTGATCTCGGTGTCGGTCGCGCCGGGATCGTATTTCTTTTGGGCGAGTGCTGCGCCGGAGGTGATCGTCACGACCGCCGTTGCAAGCGCGGCGGTTCCCAGTATTCTTCCAAACAGCAATTCAGTCTCCTTATTTGGCGTTTCAGTTCTTCTTGAGTTTGCCGATCAGCTGTTGGCCGACGATAGCAACCTGCCTTGCGCCGTGCGGCACCAGGAAGATGACGAGGAACAGGAGGACGCCGAACACCGCGCCGGAGAGGCCTTTCGAGATGCTCTCCGCTATGTTCGGCACGAAAATGATGAAGGCAGCGCCGACGAACGAGCCGGGCAGCCAGCCGACACCGCCGACGACCATGCCGAGGAACAGCGAGATCGCGAGCGTGATGTTGTAGCTGTCGGGCGCGACGAACTGTACCGCAATGGCGCTGAGGCCGCCGGCAACGCCGGTGATGGCTGCGGATACGCCGAAGGCCAGCGTCTTGTACAGTGCGACGTTGACGCCCATGGACGAGGCAGCGATCTCGTTGTCGCGGATCGCCATGAAGGCGCGGCCGGAGCGGGAGCGCAGGAGGTTCACCGAGAAGATGTAGATCGCGAGCGTGACGGCGAGCGTGAAGTAATAGAGCCACATGTCCTGTGACATCTTCAGCCCGAACGGCGCGTCCGGCTTGGTGACGACGAGGCCCTGCACGCCGCCGGTCCAGTGCTCGAGGAAGTTCAGCTTCAGAAGCTGCGGCATGGCGGTGGCGAGCGCAAACGTCGCGAGCGCCAGATAGACGCCGGAGAGGCGCAGCGCCGGCTGGCCGAACAGGAAGCCGAAGCCGAAGCAGACTACGCCTGCGACCGGCAGCGTGAGCGCATAGTTGACGTTGAACTGCTCCATCAGCACCGCCGTGACGTAGGCGCCGACGGCGTAGAACGCGCTCTGGCCGAGCGAGAACTGGCCGCTCCCGCCGGTGAGAATGTTCAGCGCCAGCACCGCGAGCCCGTAGATCAGGAGCATCGTCAACTGGAAGATGATGAAGTTCTTGGCGAACAGCGGAACGATCAGGAGCGCTGCGAGCACCACCAGCGAGGTGGTGGTGCTCAGCGTCATGGCCCGCTTCGGAACGGCTTCAACCCTCTCGTGGCCTTCGGCAACGACTTCTTCTGCTGCGCTCATGATCAAACTCGCTTGACGATGTGCCGGCCGAACAGGCCAGCGGGTTTGACGACCAGGACGGAGATGATCAGTGCGAGGGCGATCGGAAGTTTCAGCTCATTGCCGACGCCCGGAATGTAGGTGCCGACGAGGTTCTCGAAGATGCCCATCAGGAAACCGCCGACGACGGCTCCGAACGGGCTCGACAAGCCGCCGAGCACGGCGGCTGCGAAGCCATAGAGCAGGACGCCGACCATCATGTTGGGCTCGAGGAATACGACCGGGGCGATCAGCATGCCGGCAATGGCGCCGATCGCGGAGGCCATGCCCCAGCCGAGCGCGATCATCCAGCTCGTATTGATGCCGACGAGGCGCGCCGATTCAGGCAATGAAGCTGCCGCCCGCATGGCGAGTCCGATCCGCGTATATCGGAAGAAAAAGAACAGGCCGAGGAGCAGCAGCAGGGTCACGCCGATCATGCCGGCCTGATGGGTGGAGATGAGCTGGCTGCCGAGGAAGGGCGCCGAGCCGAACGGGGTCGGATATTGCTTGATGGTGAAGTCCCAGATCAGGCCGGCCGAGGAGTTGATGATCGAAAATAGCGCGATGAATCCGGCGACGTTGGTCAGGATCGGAGCCTTGGCGAGCGGCTTGAACAGGATGCGCTCGATCGCGATGCCGCCGACGAAAGCGAATGCCAGCGTGATGACGAACGCGACCCAGTAGGGCACGCCCCATTGCATCAACTGCCAGGAGACGAAGGTCGAGAACATCGCCATCTCGCCTTGCGCGAAGTTGAGATGGTCGATCGCCTGGTAGATCATGACCACCGCGAGCGCCATGCAGGCATAGATCGCACCGGTCGCAATCCCGGCCAGGACCTGGTTGGTGAACAGCTCCATCGTCCCGGCTCCCTCAGTAACCCAGATAGGATTTGCGGATTTCTTCGTTGTTCGCGACGTCCTTGGCATTGCCTGACATCACGATACGGCCGGTCTCGATCACATAGGCCTGGTCGGCGAGCTCGAGCGCGAGCTGGGCGTTCTGCTCGACCACCAGGATGGTGACCTTGTCTTCGCGGTTGATCTTGCCGAGTATCTTGAAGAGGTCGCGCACGATGAGCGGGGCAAGACCGAATGACGGCTCGTCCAGCAGCATCAGGCGGGGCCGCAGCATCAGCGCGCGCGCGACCGCAAGCATCTGCTGCTCGCCACCCGAGAGCGTTCCGGCCTGTTGGGTATGCCGCCGCTTCAGCACCGGGAAATGCGCATACATCCGCTCGATGTCGGAGACAATGCCGGCATTGTCCTTGCGGGTGATGGCTCCGAGCTGGAGATTTTCCTCCACCGTCATGTTGGTGAAGGTGCCGCGGCCCTGCGGCACATGCGCTATGCCGAAGCGCACGATGTTCTCGGTCGAGCGGCTGGCGAGCGGCTTGCCATCGAACTCGACCGCGCCGGTGGAGCGCACCATGTTGCAGATCGCGCGCAGCGTAGTGGTCTTGCCGGCGCCGTTGGCGCCCAGGAGCGTGGTCAGCGAGCCCTCGTTGAGCGAAAAGGACAGGCCGTGAAGGGCCTGCACCTGGCCATAATAGGCGCGCAGATCCTTGACGTTGAGCAGCATCGTCATTGATCCTTGCTCCCGAGATAGGCCTTGATGACGTCGGGATCCGCCTGCACCTGGGCGGGCGTACCTTCGGCCAGCTTCTTGCCGAAATTCAGCGCCACGACGTGGTCGGCGATCGACATCACGAGGCCCATGTGGTGCTCGACCAGCAGCACGGTCATGTGGCGGTCGTCGCGGATGCGGCGGATGAGGTCGCCCAGCACATAGACTTCCTCGTGGTTGAGACCGCCGGCCGGCTCGTCGAGCAGCAGGATCTTCGGGTCGGCTGCGAGCGCGCGCGCCAGCTCGACGCGCTTCTGCGTGCCGAAGGGCAGGCCGGAGACGATGGTGTGGGCGACATCCTCGAGGTCGAGATAGGCGAGGATCTCGTGCACCTTCTTGTTGACGCTCGACTCGCTGCGGCGAATCCACGCAAGGCGAAGCGAGTCGCTGATAATGTCGCTGGAGGTACGCGCATGCGTGCCGATGCGCACATTGTCCATCACCGAGAGGTTGGGAAACAGCGCCACGTTCTGGAAGGTGCGGCCGATGCCGATCTCGGCGATCCGGTGCGGCGGGCGCGTCAGGATGCTTGCGCCTTCCATCAGGATGTCGCCCGACGAGGGCTGGTAGAGCCGGGACAGGCAATTGAACAGCGTGGTCTTGCCGGCGCCGTTGGGACCGATGAGCCCGAGGATCTGGCCCTTGTGCATGTCAAAGGACACGCCGTTGAGCGCGACGATGCCGCCGAACACGACGCTGACGTCGCGAACCGCGAGCAGAGGAGAATTCCCCTGCGCGAGCTGTGCCTGCGTCATCTCGTCTCGCCCACACCGTGGAGCGGGCCGGAGGGCGACACGAAGTGCCCCCTGCAACGACGATGGCTATCTGATCCCCTCGGCCACACGTGCAACTTTCCCTCCTGATTTCAGCTTCTTGCCGGCTTCTTTTTTGAATTGCGGCGCTATTCCCCCGAGCGCCGCTTCGATGTTCCTTACCATCGCCAAGAGACGCGGTCCAACATCGGTGATCAAGCGCTCTTCCGTGAAGCGGAATGCGGGCGCGCCGCAATTGAAAGCGTAGGGACCGGTTCCGTCGTTCAGCCTGAGCGCGACGCCCGCGGCGCCGATGTCGTCGTGCCAGTCGCCGACCGAAATCGCAAAGCCGTATTTCGCGACGGTCTCGCCGGATCGCTCTAGCCCGTCGCGCAATTTCGGCCAGCGGCTGCCGTAATGTTCACGCAGGTCGCGCAGGAGCGAAGCGCGTTCCTCTTCGTCCAACGCCCAGAAATAGGCGCGACCCATCGCACTGGTTGCAATCGGCACGCGGGAGCCGACGTCAAGTTGAACGCCGACCGTCTCGCTGCCCCGGCTCTGTCCGAAATAGATCATGCTCTGGCGGTCGCGACCGCCGACCGCGACCGCGCCGCCCGTGGCGCGCATCACTTCCTCGCGAAACGGTTCGGACAGATGTCGAATGCCCAGATTGGCGAGCGCGGCGTAACCGAGCGCCAAAGCGGCCGGCGCGAGCTGGTACTTTTCGAAGCGGGGAACCGGTGTAAGATAACCGAGCTTGGTCAACGTATAGGTCAGCCGCGAGACGGTCGGCTTGGGCAGATTGGTGCGGGCCGCGATCTCCTGATTGCCGAGAAGCCCGTCATTGGGTTGAAATGCGCGCAATACATCGAGCCCGCGGGAAAGCGCGACGACGAAGTTCCGATCGGTCGCTGGTTTCTTACCTGTGCGCTTCATCCCTGATCTGCTTCTTGCGCGGAGTCGTTGACAAGCCACGTGCTTCAAAATAACCCTGCCGTCAAGATGCGGAATTAAATTCCGCACTGCGAAATTGAAACAAAAGTAAATCCTTAACCGGAGGGTATGCCGTGAGCGAAGTGGTCAAGCTTGAGCGTCATGACGAGATCGGGGTCGTCACGGTCAACAGCCCTCCGGTGAACGCGCTCAGTGCGGCAGTCCGCGGCGGAATCCTGGAATGCATCAAGCAGGCGGTCGCTGATCCCGCCATCAAGGGCATCGTGCTGACCTGTGCGGGTCGCACCTTCATTGCCGGCGCAGATATCACCGAGTTCGGCAAGCCGCCGAAGCCGCCCGCGCTCAATGACGTGCTCGCGGAGATCGAGAATTCGCCCAAGCCCGTCGTCGCCGCGATCCACGGTACTGCCCTCGGCGGCGGCCTCGAGGTTGCGCTCGCCTGTCATTTCCGCGTCGCGACCAAGGAGGCGAAGCTCGGCCTGCCCGAGGTGAAGCTTGGTCTTCTGCCCGGCGCCGGCGGCACCCAGCGCCTGCCGCGCGCGGTCGGCCCGGAGCTCGCGGTCAAGATGATCGTCGGCGGCGATCCGATCGGCGCCGCGGAAGCGCTGAAGAGCGGCCTGATCGAGGAGATCGTCGAAGGCCCGGCGGCCGGCGGCGAAGCTTTCGCCCGCAAGCTGCTCGCCGACAAACGTCCGCTGCGCCGCCTGCGCGATGACGACAGCAAGATCGCCGCGGCCAAGGCCGATCGCTCGATCTTCACCAACGCGGTTGCCGCCATGACCAAGAAGGCGCGCGGCCTGGAAGCACCGTTCGCGGCCGCCGACGCCGTCGGCTACGCCATCGACCTGCCGTTCGACGAGGGCCTGAAGAAGGAGCGCGAAGGTTTCCTGAAGCTCCTCACCAGCGACCAGTCCAAGGCGCAGCGCTACGCCTTCTTCGCCGAACGCGAGGCCAACAAGATCGCCGGCGTGCCCGAGGGCACCCGGTCGCGTCCCGTCGAGCGCGTCGCCATCCTCGGCGCCGGCACCATGGGCGGCGGCATCGCGATGTCCTTTGCCAATGCCGGCATCCCCGTCACCCTGATCGAGACCGGCGAGGAGCAGCTCAAGCGCGGCATGGGCATCATGCAGAAGAACTGGGAAGCGACCGCGGCGCGCGGCGGCATTCCGGCGGACGCGCCCGCCAAGCGCATGGCGCTGATCAATGGCGTCGTCGGCATCGAGAATGTCGGCAACGCCGATCTCGTCATCGAGGCGGTGTTCGAGACCATGGCGGTGAAGAAGGAGGTGTTCGGCAAGCTCGACCAGTACGTCAAGCCGGGCGCCGTGCTCGCCTCCAACACTTCGTATCTGAACATCGACGAGATTGCGAAGTCGACCAAGCGTCCGCAGGACGTTTTGGGCATGCACTTCTTCTCGCCGGCCAACGTCATGAAGCTGTGCGAGATCGTGCGCGCCGAGAAGACGGCGCCGGATGCGCTGGTGACCGCCGTGACCATTGCGCGCAAGATCGCCAAGGTGCCGGCCGTGGTCGGCGTCTGCGACGGCTTCGTCGGCAATCGCATGCTTGCGCAGCGCGGCAAGCAGGCGGAGAAGCTGCTGTTCGAAGGTGCGCTGCCGCAGCAGGTCGACGCCGTCGTGACCAGGTTCGGCATGCCGATGGGACCGTTCGCGATGGGCGATCTCGCCGGCCTCGATATCGGCTGGCGCTCGCGAAAGGATCGCGGCATCAAGTCGGAGATCGCGGATGCGCTGTGCGAAGCCGGCCGCTTCGGCCAGAAGACCGGCAAGGGCTACTACAAGTATGAAGCGGGCTCCCGCGCGCCGCTGCCCGATCCCGAGGTCGAGAAGCTGATCGACGAGACGCTGCTGCGCTTGGGGCGCAAGAAGCGCGTCGTCAGCGACGAGGAGATCCTCGAGCGCATGATGTACCCGATGATCAACGAGGGCGCGAAGATCCTCGAAGAAGGCATCGCGGCGCGTCCGTCGGATATCGACGTGGTCTGGCTCTATGGCTATGGCTGGCCGATCTATCGCGGCGGCCCGATGTACTGGGCCGATACGGTTGGCCTCAAGCAAATCGCTGATCGCCTCTCGGTCTACGCCAAGGAGACCAACGACCCCAGCCTCGAGCCCGCGCCGCTGTTGAAGAAGCTTGCCGCCGAAGGCAAGACGTTTGCATCGCTCGCGACGGAATCGAAGGCAGCGTGATGACTGCTGGCACACTCTCTCCGTTCCCTCCCCCCTTGCGGGGGAGGGACAGGGAGGGGGGTAGCCCCAAGCGACGTCGGCGTTCGTGGCACCCCCTTCCCCAACCCTTCCCCGCAAGGGGGAAGGGAGCCCGTCCGCTTGTGCCCACCTCACGCGACATTGTTGCGACGGCTTTGCAGAGTATCGATCGCTCATGACCCATCCCGGCGAACAATTTTATCCCGAAGGCGTGCATTGGGACGACGCGATTTCCCAAGGCACGTTGCCTGATCTCCTCTCGAAGGCCGCCGCCGACTTTGGCTCGCGTGCCGCGCTCGAATTCCGCGATCGCCCGATCAGCTACAGCGAGCTGGAGGCGATGGCTGAATCCGCCGCCGCCGCGTTCCTGCGCGCCGGCTGCGGCAAGGGCTCTTCCGTTGCGCTGTTCCTCGGCAACACGCCCGATCATCCCGTCAATTTCTTCGGTGCGTTGAAGGCAGGTGGCCGGGTTGCGCATCTCTCGCCGCTCGACGGCGAGATCGCGCTGACGCACAAGGTCTCCGACTCCGGTTCGCGCGTACTGGTGACTTCCAACCTCGCGGCGCTGCTGCCGACGGCACTGAAATTCCTGGAGAAGGGCCTGATCGACCGCTTGGTCGTCTGTGAGGATGATCATTGGGGCAAGGTCGGCACGCCGCAAGCCGCGATCCCCGCCGATCCCAGGATCATCACCTTCAAGACGTTCATCGATGGCGCGACCAAGCCGGCGCAATGGCCCGCCGTCGCGGCCGATGACGTCGCGCTGCTGCAATATACCGGCGGCACCACCGGCCTGCCGAAGGGCGCGATGCTCACGCATGGCAACCTCACCTCGGCCGTATCGATCTATGATGTCTGGGGCAAGCCGGCCCGCGCGGCGCGCGGCAACGCCATCGAGCGCGTGATCTGCGTGCTGCCGCTGTTCCACATCTACGCCCTCACCGTCGTTCTGTTGTCTTCGCTCCGCCGCGGCAATCTGATCTCGCTGCACCAGCGCTTCGACGTCGAGGCTGTCATGCGCGACATCGAGGTCAAGCGCGCGACCTACTTTCCGGGTGTGCCGACGATGTGGATCGCGATCGCTGCGCTTCCCGATCTCGACAAGCGCGACTTTTCCTCGCTCAACGCCATCGGCTCCGGCGGAGCGCCGCTGCCTGTGGAGGTGGCGAGTTTCTTCGAGCGCAAGGTCGGCAAGAAGCTCAAGAGCGGCTGGGGCATGACCGAGACCTGCTCCCCAGGCACCGGCCACCCGCCGGTCGGTCCGGAAAAGCCGGGGTCAATCGGCCTGATGCTGCCCGGCATCGAGCTCGACGTCGTATCGCTGGATGATCCGACAAAGGTGCTGCCGGCGGGCGAAGTCGGCGAGATCCGCATCAAGGGACCGAACGTCACCAAAGGGTATTGGAATAAGCCGAAGGAGAGCGCGGAATCCTTTGCCGACGGCCGCTTCCTCACCGGCGACATCGGCTGTCGCGACACGGACGGCTATTTCTTCCTGGTCGACCGCAAGAAGGACATGATCATCTCCGGCGGCTTCAACGTCTATCCGCAGATGATCGAGCAGGCGATCTACACGCATCCGGGCGTGCATGAGGTCATCGTCATTGGCATTGCCGACCAATATCGCGGCGAGGCGGCCAAGGCTTTCATCAAGCTCAAGCCGGATGCAAAGCCGTTCTCGATCGACGAGCTTCGCGGCTTCCTCACCGGCAAGCTTGGCAAGCATGAGTTGCCGGCCGAGGTCGAGTTCGTCGACGAGCTGCCGCGCACGCCGGTCGGCAAGCTGTCGCGGCATGAATTGCGGCAGCAGAAGAAACCATCTCAATCCTCCCAACAAAGCGCTACAGGAGTTCGCTCGTGACCGACGCCGTCATCGTTTCCACCGCCCGCACGCCAATCGGCAAGGCCTATCGCGGCGCGCTCAACAACACCGAGGGCGCGACGCTGCTCGGTCACGCCATCGGCGAGGCCGTTGCGCGCGCGAAGGTCGATCCGAAGGAGGTCGAGGACGTCGTGATGGGCGCCGCCCTTCAGCAGGGTTCGACCGGCGGCAACATCGCGCGCAAGGCGCTGCTGCGTGCCGGCCTTCCCGTCACCGTCGCCGGCACCACGATCGACCGGCAATGCGCCTCCGGCCTGCAGGCGATCGCGCTTGCCGCGCGCTCGGTGATCTTCGACGGCGTCGAGATCGCGGTCGGCGGCGGCGGCGAGTCGATCTCGCTGGTGCAAAACGACAAGATGAACGCCTTCCACGCCCAGGATCCGGCGCTGCTCAAGATCAAGGGCGAAGTCTACATGCCCATGATCGACACGGCTGAAATCGTGGCGAAGCGCTATGGCATCTCGCGCGAGAAGCAGGACGAGTATTCGCTGGAGAGCCAGCGCCGCACCGCGGCCGCGCAGCAGGGCGGCAAGTTCAAGGACGAACTGGCGCCGATCACGACCAAGATGGCCATGACCGACAAGGCGACCGGCGAGGTCTCCTTCAAGGACGTGACGCTGTCGCAGGACGAAGGTCCGCGCCCCGAAACCACTGCCGAAGGCCTCGCCGGCCTGAAGGCCGTGCGCGGCGAAGGCTTCACCGTCACGGCCGGCAATGCCAGCCAGCTCTCGGACGGCGCCAGTGCGTCGGTGATCATGAGCGACAAGGAAGCGGCCAGGCGCGGCTTGAAGCCCCTCGGTATCTTCCGCGGCTTCGTCTCCGCCGGCTGCGAACCGGATGAGATGGGCATCGGCCCGGTCTTCGCCGTGCCGCGCCTGCTCAAGCGCCACGGGCTCACGGTCGACGACATCGGTCTCTGGGAATTGAACGAGGCGTTCGCGGTGCAGGTGCTCTATTGCCGCGACAAGCTCGGCATCGACCCCGACAAGATCAACGTCAATGGCGGCGCGATCTCGGTCGGCCATCCCTATGGCATGTCGGGCGCGCGGCTCACCGGCCACGCCTTGATCGAAGGCCGCCGGCGCAAGGCCAAATACGCGGTCGTCACCATGTGCGTCGGGGGCGGCATGGGGGCGGCGGGATTGTTCGAGGTGTTGCAGTAGTTGCTGTCGTCCCGGCGAAAGCCGGGACCCATACTCCGCGGCAGGAGTTCGGCGCGCAGACGTTAATGGCCTTCGCAAACTAACGAAGGCCGGTGGTAATGGGTCCTGGCTCCAGTGCGCAATTGCGCACAAGGCCAGGACGACGAGGAAACAGGAGGATCCGATGGATCTCGCATTCACGAAAGAAGAGCAGGCGTTTCGCGAGGAAGTGCGGCAGTTCTTCCGCGATAACGTGCCGCCGGATACGCGGCGCAAGCTGCTCGAGGGCCGTCACCTCTCGAAGGACGAGATGGTCACGTGGTGGCGTATCCTCAACAAGAAGGGCTGGGGCGTCAGCCACTGGCCGACGCAGTATGGCGGCACCGGCTGGACATCCGTGCAGCACTACATCTTCAACGAGGAGCTGCAGTCCTATCCCGCGCCGCAGCCGCTCGCCTTCGGCGTCAGCATGGTCGGCCCGGTCATCTACACCTTCGGCAATGAGGAGCAGAAGAAGCAGTACCTGCCGCGCATTGCCAATGTCGACGACTGGTGGTGCCAGGGTTTCTCGGAGCCCGGCTCGGGCTCGGACCTGGCCTCGCTGAAGACCAAGGCCGAGCGCAAGGGCGACAAGTGGATCATCAACGGCCAGAAGACCTGGACCACGCTGGCGCAACACGCCGACATGATCTTCTGCCTCTGCCGCACCGATCCGTCGGCCAAGAAGCAGATGGGCATTTCGTTCATCGTCTTCAGCATGAAGTCGAAGGGCGTCACGGTGCGTCCGATCCAGACCATCGACGGCGGCGTTGAGGTCAACGAAGTCTTCTTCGACGACGTCGAGGTGCCCATCGAGAACCTGATCGGCGAGGAAAACAAGGGCTGGGACTACGCAAAATTCCTGCTCGGCAATGAGCGCACCGGGATTGCGCGCGTCGGCGTCTCCAAGGAGCGCATCCGCCGCATCAAGGAGCTGGCGTCCAAGGTCGAGTCCGGCGGCAAGCCGATCATCCAGGACGCCGCCTTCCGCGAGAAGCTGGCGGCGTGCGAGATCGAGCTGAAGGCGCTCGAGCTCACGCAGCTCCGCGTCGTCGCCGACGAGGGCAAGCACGGCAAGGGCAAGCCCAATCCGGCGTCCTCGGTGCTGAAGATCAAGGGCTCCGAGATCCAGCAGACCACGACCGAGCTGCTCATGGAAGTCATCGGCCCGTTCGCCGCGCCCTACGACGTGCACGGCGACGACGGTTCGAACGAAGCCATGGACTGGACCGCCCAGATCGCGCCGAGCTACTTCAACAACCGCAAGGTCTCGATCTACGGCGGCTCCAACGAGATCCAGCGCAACATCATCGCCAAGGCGGTGCTGGGGTTGTGATTGCGCCCTCGCGCCACGCACTCGCCGTCATGGCCGGGCTTGACCCGGCCATTCACGCCTCACCGCAAGGAAGGACGTGGATGCCCGGCACAAGGCCGGGCATGACGAAATCGATACCGGGAGAATAGAGAACCATGGATTTTGATTTGACCGAGGAGCAGCGGCTTCTCAAGGACAGTGTCGACGGCCTCTTGACCGACTCCTACGATTTCGAGAGCCGCAAGAAGTACATGGCCGAGAAGGGCGGCTGGAGCAAAGCGGTCTGGGGCAAGCTCGCCGAGCAGGGCCTCTTGGGCCTGCCCTTCACCGAAGCCGATGGCGGCTTCGGTGGCGGCGGCGTCGAGACCATGATCGTGATGGAAGCGCTCGGCAAGGCGCTCGTGCTCGAGCCTTATCTTGCGACCGTGGTAATCGGCGGCGGCTTCCTGCGCCATGGCGGCTCGGATGCGCAGAAGGCCGCGCACCTGCCCGGCATCATCGACGGCAGCCAGACTCTCGCCTTTGCGCAGCTCGAGAAGAACTCGCGCTACGATCTCTTCGATGTCGCGACCACGGCGAAGAAGAAAGGCGCCGGCTGGGTCATCGACGGCGAAAAATTCGTCGTGCTCAACGGCGAGAATGCCGACACCCTTCTAGTCACCGCCCGCACCAACGGCGACCGCCGCGACAAGGCCGGCATCGGTGTGTTCCTGGTTCCCGCCAACGCCAAGGGCGTTACCAAGAAGTCCTATCCGACGCAGGACGGCCTGCACGCTGCCGACATCACCCTCACCGGTGTCGAGGTCGGCGCGGACGCGGCGATCGGTAACCCTGCGGACTCGCTCGCGCTGATCGAGCGCGTCGTCGATGAGGCCCGCGTCGCGCTCTGCGCGGAAGCGGTCGGCCTGATGGATGAGTCGCTCAAGACCACCGTCGAGTACATCAAGACGCGCAAGCAGTTCGGCGTCGCGATCGGCTCGTTCCAGTCGCTCCAGCACCGCGCCTCCGACATGTTCGTCGCCGCCGAGCAGGCTCGCTCGATGTCGATGTTCGCGACCATGGCAAACGATTTCGAGGACGCCAAGGAGCGCTCCAACGCGATCGCGGCCGCCAAGGTGCAGATCGGCAAGTCGCTGAAATTCGTCGGTCAGCAGGCGATCCAGCTCCATGGCGGCATCGGCATGACCATGGAGGCGAAGATCGGCCACTACTTCAAGCGCCTGACCATGATCGAGAACACCTTTGGTGACACGGAATACCATCAGCGCCGCGTCGCCGATGCGGGCGGGTTGATCTGAGCGAGACTGTCGTCCCGGGGCATCGCGAATCGATGAGCCCGGGATATCGCGCCAATCGTCATTGGCGAGCGAAGCGAAGCAATCCAGCGGTCTTTCCGTTGAGACAGCTGGATTGCTTCGTCGCTACGTTCCTCGCAAATGACGGAAAGCGCGGAAACAAAAAGCCCGACAACAACGAAAATCACTCCGTTCGACGGGGGAGTGGCAACCGCCGCGGCGTAACTAACGTCCCGCCAAGGCCTTCTCGATCGCACGCGCGACGATCAGGGCGGAGCGCTCGTCGAGGTGGACGCCGTCGGCCCAGCGCAACTCCGAGAGCGGCGCATCGATGGCGAGCCATGCGGCCGGGTCCGGGAAGGCCTCTTGCATGATCGCCCTGGTCGTCGTGACGAAGCTCGTCGCTTCGATTTCCGGCGAGAACGGAATGGCGATCAGAAAAGCGCGCCCGCCGCGCCGTTCGATCTCGCCGATGAGCTGCTTGATGAGGATCGCATTCGCAGTGGCCAGCGCGGACGGCTCCGCCGCGTTCATCTCCCCTACGGCGCGCTCGACATAGACGTGATTGTCGAAGTCGGAGGGCGGCTGGCTCAGCAGATCCTCGCGCCCGGCGCGAGCCTTCGCTGCATCCGGAGGCGCGTGGTTCCAGGTCTCGAATGCCGCTATCGCCGTTCGCACCGGACGGAGAAACAACGCGTTTGTCCGTTCGCCGCCGGTGAACCGTTCGACCAGCGCGCGGTCGACGGCGCGCGAGATGACGTTGCTCTCGATCAGGACGATCTTCGGCAGGCGCGGCTGCTTCGCGACGATCTCGAGCCCGGTCACGGGCGAGCCGCCGGCCAGCGCAAGATTGCGGACGCGGGGCCGCGAGAAATAGTCTTCCTTGAGACGCCAGGTGACCGAGCTGCCGACCAGCACCAATTCGGGCACGGGCTCCCTCACATAACGGTTGAGGGTGACGAGGCTGCCGTCGCGGGTCGTGACCGCCGGCTGCTGGAGCGCCGCGCCGACCCACGCCGTGGCAATGCCACAGGCCAGCAGCAGCGCCGCCGCGACGGCGGCGCATCTGATCAACCATGGAAGTGGCGACGTCTGCGGCATGGTCAGAACTGGAAATAGATGAAGGCGGCGTCGGGGCCCGCCTCGAGAAAGGCGAGCGCGGCGAGCGCGCCATAAAGGTAGGGCTCCCATCGCCGCCATCGGCCGTCGACGAGCGCGCCGATGCCGAGATGCTGGATGATTACGGGAAGGCTGTAGAGCAGAGCCAGATTGTAGAACAGCTTCGTCGGATTGGGATTGGTCGTCGGCGTGAACATGCCCTTGAGATAGCCGAGCGCGTGATCGAAGTTCGGCAACTTGAAGAAGATCCAGAGCATCGTCACGCAGAGGAACACGATGCCCATGCGGAGCAGCCGCACGAGTGGTCCCGCATCGCCCAGCATTTTCAGGAACGGCCGCTCGATGACGAGCAGAAGCCCGTGCAGCATACCCCACAGTGCGTAGCTCAGGCTCGCGCCGTGCCAGAGTCCGCCGAGCGTCATCACGATCATCAGGTTGAGGCAGGTTCGCACCACGCCCTTTCGGTTGCCGCCGAGCGGGATGTAGAGATAAGTCTTGAGCCAGTTGGACAAGGAGATGTGCCAGCGTGTCCAGAACTCGGAGAACGAGGCCGAGATGTAGGGCAGGTCGAAATTGACCGGCAGGCGGTATCCGAACAACAGCCCCAGGCCGAGCGCGATCGCCGAATAGCCGAAGAAGTCGGCATAGATCTGGTAGCTGTACAAAAACACCAGCAGCCAGCGGTCCTGCGTGCGCAATGTCTCGTAGAGTGGAAAGTCCATGTAGGACGTCATCTCGTTGAGATTGTTCGCCACATAAAGCTTGAAGAAATAGCCGGTCAGGATCCATTTGGCCGCCTCCACGAAGGCGACGTCGGCAAGCTGCTTGGGCGCGATTTGCGGCATGAACTGGCCCGCGCGCGTGATCGGGCCGGAGACGAGCTGCGGAAAGAAGATGATGTAGAGGAAGACCTCGCGCAACGGCGGCGGTCGTTTTTCGCGCGTCAGGTCGACCAGCAGGCTGATGTTGTGGAAGACGAAGAATGAGATGCCGATCGGCAGCGGCAGCCGCAGCAGGAAATCGACCGGCACGAGCCCGCTCGGATGTACCGATGCGGCATCGACGAACAGGAACTTGTACTTGAAGAAGGCGAGCAGTCCGAGATTGAAGATGATCCCCGCCGGCATCCACGTCGCGCGGTTGTCGAAGGCCAGCACCAGAAATACCCAGGTGCCGAGCACCGCGACGAGCAGCAGCGGCAGGAGCTCCGGCTGGCCGAAGCCGTAGAAGAACACGCTCGCGAGCACGAGGAGCTGGACCTGGACGCGTCGCAAAGGCGGCAAATAATAGGCGCCGAACACGACCGCGACGAAAACACCGAACTGAAGAGAAGTGAAGGTCATGCCGCCCCGTTTACCCGGTCCCGGCATGTATCACTTTCGCTGGCGCCGTCCTAGAGCATGATCCGGCGAGGCGGTCTTGACCTTCCCGCCCCAATCCGCTCCCTTAGCCGCGACACAATAACCCTCCCGGGACACCGGAAATCGCCAAGGTCAACATCCATGTCTTTCGTCCTCGCCATCGATCAGGGCACCACCTCCTCGCGTGCCATCGTGTTTCGCAGCGACATTTCCATCGCGGCGAAGGCGCAAGCCGAGTTTCCGCAGCATTTCCCGGCCTCGGGCTGGGTCGAGCATGAGCCGGAGGACATCTGGACCTCGACCGTGATGGTCTGTCGCGACGCGCTCCAGAGCGCCGGCGTCACGGCCAAGGACGTTGCCGCGATCGGCATCACCAACCAGCGCGAGACGACTGTGGTGTGGGACCGCGCCACCGGTCAGGCCGTGCACCGCGCCATCGTCTGGCAGGACCGCCGCACCGCCGATGTCTGCTCGAAGCTGAAGGCCGAAGGCCACGAGCCCCGGATCTCGGAGAAGACCGGCCTGATCATCGATCCCTATTTCTCCGGCACCAAGGTCGCCTGGATCCTCGACAACGTCCCCGGCGCCCGTGCGCGGGCCGCGCGCGGCGAACTGATGTTCGGCACCGTCGATTGCTACCTGCTGTGGCGACTGACCGGCGGCAAGGTGCACGCCACCGATGCCACCAACGCCTCGCGCACGCTGCTGTTCAACATCCACACCGGCGCGTGGGACGACGAGCTGCTCGAGCTGATCGGCGTGCCGCGCTCAATGCTGCCGGAGGTCAAGGATTCCTCCGCCCGCTTCGGCGAGACGACGGCCGACCTGTTTGGCGGCGCCATCCCGATCTGCGGCATCGCCGGCGACCAGCAGGCCGCGACCATCGGCCAGGCCTGCTTCCGCCCGGGCATGATGAAGTCGACCTACGGCACCGGCTGCTTCGCCCTGCTCAACACCGGCACCACGCCCGTGGCCTCGAAGAACAAGCTGCTGACCACCATCGCTTATCAGCTCGGCGGAAAACGCACCTACGCGCTCGAAGGCTCGATCTTCGTTGCCGGCAGCGCGGTGCAATGGTTGCGCGACGGCCTCGGCATCATCAAGCACGCGGCCGAGACCGGCCCGCTCGCTGACCAGTCCGATTCCATGCAGAGCGTCTATCTCGTGCCGGCCTTCGTCGGCATGGGCGCGCCATATTGGAATCCGCGCGTGCGCGGCGCGCTGTTTGGCCTGACCCGCAACACCGGCCCGGCTGAGCTCGCCCATGCCGCGCTGGAGAGCGTCTGCTACCAGACCTTCGACCTCTGGGCCGCGATGCGCGCGGACTGGCCGAGCTCGGAGACGGCGAGTGTGGTCTTGCGCGTCGACGGCGGCATGACCGCCTCCGACTGGACCATGCAGCGTCTTGCCGATCTCCTCGACGCGCCGGTTGACCGCCCCGTGATCCAGGAAACGACGGCGCTTGGGGCAGCCTATCTCGCCGGCCTCGAGGCCGGCGTCTATCCCGAGCCGACGCAATTCGCCGACAACTGGCGCCTCGAGTACCGCTTCAAGCCGAACATGAGCCAGGCGACGCGCGAGCGGAAGCTCGCCGGCTGGGCCCGCGCGGTGAAGGGTGTGCTGGCGAGCGATGAGGGGGAGTGAGCGGCGAATGATCCTTCCCGACGGCTATTCGGACGTGCCCGACGGGAAGCTCGCCGCGGTCGTCACGCATCTGGAGATGACCGTGCGGCCGCCGCTGCGCGACGATCCGGTGGGCACCTGGACGTTGCGCCGGGTCGAGCAACCCGATCTCGACTGGTATCGAGCCCTGTATGCGCGGATTGGCGAGGACTGGCTGTGGTTCTCGCGCCTGCGCATGCCTGATGTCGAACTCGCGGCGATCGTGCAGTCGCCGCTTGTTGAGATCTACGCGCTTGTCGATGACGGCCGCGAAGAAGGCCTGCTCGAGCTCGACTTCCGCAAAGCGGGCCAGTGCGAGATCGTCTTCTTCGGCGTCGCCGCAAAACTCATCGGCACCGGCGCAGGCCGCTGGCTGATGAACCGCGCGCTTGAGCACGCTTGGACGCGGGAGGTTCAGCGGGTCTGGGTGCACACCTGCACCATTGATCACGCCTCAGCGCTCGCCTTCTACCAGCGCTCCGGCTTTCGCGCCTTCCGCCGCCAGATCGAGATCGCCGACGACCCGCGCCTCGTTGGCGCGGTGCCACGCACGGCGGCGGGGCATGTGCCGATCATCAAATGATATGTCGAGACCATGAGAACGAAACCGCGATTCCCGATCACGCAAACTCCCAATTAGCCATCGAAGTTCACCGCCGTGGTGTTGGCGCCGCAGATCAGCACCGCGATCCGTTCGCCAGGTGAGGGACGATAGCGGCCGGAGAGTAGCGCGGCGAACGCGGCCGCGCCGCCGGGCTCAGCCACGACGCGCAAGCTTGACCAAAGGGACGCCTGCGCCTGCCGGATCGCGTCGTCGCTGACCAGAACGACCCGCTCGACATAGGCCTGCGCGATCGGAAACATCAATTGCCCGACGCGGCGCGGCGCAAGGCTGTCGGCGGCAATGCCGCCGGCCGGCGCATCGACCGGTCCTCCCGCCGCGAACGCGGCATGCAAGGTCGGTGATTGCTCCGGTTCGATCGCGATGACACGTGTCTTGCCGGCGTACCATGCCGCAATGCCGCCGATCAGCCCTCCGCCGCCGACGGCGACCAGAAGCGTGTCGATGTCGGGAGCGTCCGCTTCGAGCTCCAGTCCGACGCTGCCCTGGCCGAGCAGCGTCTCGGCCTGATCGTAGGCGTGAACCGCCATCGCGCCCGTGCGCTCGACATGCGCTTCGCTCGCCGCAAGCGCATCTGCATAACGGCTGCCCGCGATCACGAGCTGCGCGCCATAGCCCCTGATCCGCCCCACCTTCGCGGGCGACGTGATCTCCGGCACGAAGATCGTAGCTGGCACGCCAAGCCGTTGCGCAGCATAGGCCACCGCGGCGCCGTGATTGCCGCCGGATGCCGCAACGACGCCGGCTTTCGGCACCTGCCGCAGCAACAGGTTCGCAAAGGCACCCCGCGCCTTGAACGATCCGGAATGCTGCAACATCTCAAGCTTGAAGGTGACGGGCTGATCGGGCTGGCCAAAATTAGCCAGATTGGCCTTCAGGACCGGCGTGCGCCGGACATGCGGGCGGATCACGGCCTCGGTCGCCGCAATCCGCTCGCGTGTAATGCCTGTTGTTGTCATGATGGCTGCCGTGATAGCGCGTCGCGGGGTTGACATCAATTAGGTAATTAGCAAAATGCCTAAATGAAGATCGCGATCGTGTTGCGGGCGCTGGCCAACGAGCGGCGCCTTCAGATTCTGGAATGGCTCCGCGAGCCACGAAAACATTTTCGAAAGCAGGCTGACGGAGACCTGGTCGAGGATGGCGTCTGCGGTCTCCTGATCGCGGAGAAGCTCGGCGTGAGTGCGCCGACCGTGAGCGAGCACATGCGGGTGCTGGCGGCCGCGAAGCTCGTGCGTGCCAAGCGCATCAAGCAATGGACGATGTACCGCCGCAACGAGGCCGCGATCGTGGCGGTGAAACGTGCTATCGAGGAAAACGTGTAGAGGTGCAAACCATGTTCCTGATCGGCCAATATGACTCCCCCTTCGTCCGCCGTGTCGCGATTGCGCTGAAGCTTTATGGCATCGCCTTTGAGCACAGGCCGTGGTCGACCTTCGGCGATGCCGACAAGATCGCGCCGTATAATCCTTTGCGCCGCGTGCCGACGCTGGTGCTCGACGATGGCGAGAGGTTGATCGAGAGCACGATCATTCTCGACTATCTCGACGATCTCGTCGGGCCGGAGAAGGCGATGCTGCCGCGCAGCGGCATCGAGCGACGGCGGCACTTGCGCATCTGCGCGCTGGCGGGCGGTCTCGGCGACAAGGCGGTCAGCCTGCTCTACGAGCGCGTGCTGCGCAAAGAACAGCTCGCGCTGTGGGTTGAGCGCTGCCAGGCACAGATCGCAGACGTGTTGAAGGTGCTGGAAGCCGAGCGCGCAAAGGTGACGACGCCCTATTGGCTGGGGACGCGCATCGGCCACGCCGACGTCGTAGTCGCCTGCGTCGTCCGTTTCACCCGCGAAGCGCATCCGCAGCTCTTCGATCCCGCGCGCTATCCGTCGCTCGCGGCACACTCCGAGCGTTGCGAGGCGCTGGCGCCGTTCAAGGAGATCGTACAGCCGCTGGCTCCGCCGAAGGGATGAAGGCGCAGCGTCCGTCCTACTTCCGCGTGCAGGGCTTGATCTCGCCCGACGCGGTCTTCAGGACGATGGGATTCGGCGACAATCTTATGCCGAAGAACAGTTGCGAGCCGGAGACCTTGTCATCGGCGCCTTGCTGTGCATCGAGGTCGAGTTTTGCCGCGATCTCGGATGTCAGCTTGGCCCGCTCCTCCATCGAAACCTTGTTGTGATATTTGATCTCGTAGACGACGTCAGCCTCCAGGACGGAGCGCGTCTGGCACACGACGCCGCCGCTTGAAATGTTCTGGGTGATCGCGTCCTCGCATTCGGCCTTCAGCAATGCGTTGCGGGTCGATATCAGCGACTCGTCGGAAATCAGGAGAATGTTGGCGTTCTCGAGCTTGAGGTGGATCGAATCGACCTCCTGCATGCCGACGACGGCGGACAGCTTGTCCCTGACCTGTGCGGATACGTCGAGGTTCTTCTCGAGCGACTGCTTCAGGTCGCGGTCAACGGTCGGCGATTTCTGAATCTTGCCCGTCAGGATCGTGGGATCGACATCGCAGGTCGGATGCAGCTCCAGCCGGCCGTTGCTCAGATATTCGATGGTGTTGATGGTGCCGGGACCACCGAACGTGCTCGGCGGCACCACCTCGAAATACCCGGTCTCGGAGAGGATGGCGGTGATCGTCTCCTTCTTGCGCGGGAAGGCGGCCCAGACCGCGACCATCACCAAAGCTATCGCAACAAATACTCCGCTACCAAGCCAAAGCCATTTGCGGCTCGCTACTTTCCTGGGCAGCACAGCTGATTTCGTTCGCCGCATGGCACGTAGCCTTTCGGACAGTCCGCGGCGGCAATCGCGGGCAGAACGACAAGAGCGATTGCGGCGGCAAACAGTGCAATGAACTGTTTCATATGCTTGATCCCGAACAAACCATCGGTTTGAAGGTAGTACACCGGCAGAGTAGCCAATTGAGGTTGAGCGGACAAGTGATCGAGTTCACACGCGCCTGGTTCCCGCAAGGTGCAAGCGCGCGAAGGCCCTCGCCCCAGCCCAAGGTAAAGGTGGGATCGTACGTCGTCGCGGATGCGGACCGCGCCCGCCGCGTCCCGTCACCGGCCGTAGAGGCCGGTCAGGGTGGCTTTTCCGAGCGTATGGAAGTGCAGGTCGAAACCGACGAGTGCCGGGGATGCTGAATGGTCCTTGGCATCCGGAAGCTTATCGACATCAACGGCGAATACGGTGATCTGATAGTGATGCGGCTTGTCGCCAGGCGGCGGACATGGTCCGCCATAGCCGTCGCTGCCGAAGTCCGTGCGGCCCTGAATCGCGCCTTTCGGCATCAGCTTCTTCTTTGGATCGCCGGCCCCCTTGGGAAGCGCAGTGACGGATGGCGGAAGATTGAAGACGACCCAATGCCACCAGCCGCTGCCGGTCGGCGCATCAGGATCATATACCGTCACGGCGAAGCTCTTGGTGCCCGCCGGAGCACCGCTCCAACTCAGGGACGGAGAGGTGTTGTTGCCGGTACAGCCAAAGCCTTTGAATACCTGTTCGCTGGCAATCGTGGCGCCTTCGCTGATGTCCGGGCTGCTCAGCGTGAGGTTCTGCGCACCAGCTTGGCTCGCATCAAACAGGAGCACACAAGCTGCTGCAAATGAGAATGCAAACCTTGTCATCGGAAGCACCTCTCCAACAATGAGCTCAGAGGTCGGAACGTAGCGCCCGAGGAACTTGGTTTCAATCGGTCTTGTCGGCACGAGGCGGGCAGCGGGGCCCATCTGGCACGGACGCAATGGTTGCATATTGCCGGTGATTTGCCCGACGCGTTAAGCAATTTCGGTAAATTCGTATTCGGTTGACCCTGCAATTTTCTACTTCGCATGGGGTTGTTTTTCACTTTTCAGCCGGGAAGGGCGTGCCGGCATTTCGGGCCATGAACGCGTCCGCCCTCCCGGCTGTCACGATGGTCGACACTCAGTCATCCACATCGTCGTCCTGGCGAAAGCCAGGACCCCATTGCCCCAGGGCGGAGTTTGGCGACGACCAGGAGTTCGATACTGCGACCATCCGTCCTCGATAGCTTCCGCGGTATGGGTCCTGGCCTTCGCCAGGACGACCCCGAGGGAAGCCGCGCGCCTACCCGGCGCCTGCGCGCTTCTTCTGCCAGACGAGATGCACCGCGCAGGTGCAGCCCGGCGGATGCGAGGCGAGGTCATTTGAGGTCTCGTCGTTCGCGGGCGTTGCCGCGAAGGCCTTGTTAGTCCCCTGCTGCGGTGGGATGTAGTTCAAAATCGGCGCCAGCCAGCGCTCGACCTCGGCGACCGTCATGGCTTTACGCAGGGCATAGTCCTCGACCTGGTCGCGCTCGATCTTGCCGACGCCGAAATAATAGCTCTCGGGATTCGCAAAATAGAGACCGCTCACGCTGCTGCCCGGCCACATCGCAAAGCTCTCCGTCAGCTTCACGCCGGCGGTGTTCTCCGCGTCGAGCAGGGCGAACAGCGTCTTCTTCTCGGTGTGATCGGGCTGCGCGGGATAGCCGGGCGCGGGACGGATGCCCTGATACTTTTCAAGGATCAGCTCCTCGTCGGAGAGCTTCTCGGCCGGCGCATAGGCCCAGAACTCGCGGCGGACGCGCGCGTGCATGCGCTCGGCGAAGGCTTCGGCGAGGCGATCGGCGAGCGCCTTGCAGAGAATCGAGGAGTAATCGTCATTGGCTTTCTTGAAGCGGTCGGCGACCGCATCCTCGCCAATGCCGGCGGTGACGACGAAGCCGCCGACATAGTCGGGAACGCCCGTATCGGCAGGTGCGATGAAGTCGGACAGTGCCGCGTTGAAGCGGCCCTCGCGCTTCTCGAGCTGCTGGCGCAGCGTGTGCAACGTCGCAATCTTCTTCGTCCGATGCTCATCGGCATAGAGCACGATGTCGTCGCCTTGGGCGTTTGCTGGCCAGAAGCCGATCGTGGCGCGCGCCCGGAACCATTTCTCCTTGACGATGAGGTCGAGCATCTTGCGCGCGTCGTCATAGAGCGAGCGCGCGACCTCGCCGACCTTGGGATCATCGAGAATCGCGGGGAAGCGGCCGGCGAGCTCCCAGGTCTGGAAGAACGGCGTCCAGTCGATGCAGTCGACGAGCTCGGCGAGATCGTAGTCGTCGAACGTCTTCGTGCCGAGGAATGCCGGCTTGACCGGCTTCCTCGCGATGAAATCGACCGGCACGCGGTTGGCGCGGGCATCACTGAGCTTTAGCCGCTTCTTGTCGGCCTGTGCGCGCAGATGCGCGTCGGAAATCTTTGCGTATTCGGCGCGTACCTCGGCGGCATAGGCCTCGCGCTTCTCGGGCGACAGCAGCGAGGATGCCACGCCGACGGCGCGGCTCGCGTCATTGACATGCACGACGGGACCGGCCCTGTAGTTCGGGTCGATCTTCACGGCGGTGTGCACGCGGCTCGTCGTCGCGCCGCCGATCAAGAGCGGCAGCTTCAGGCCCTCGCGCTGCAACTCGCCGGCAAAGAACGCCATCTCGTCGAGCGAGGGTGTGATCAGGCCGGACAGGCCGACGATGTCCGCCTTCTCCGCCTTCACCGTTTCGACGATCTTGGCGGCCGGCACCATCACGCCGAGGTCGATGACCTCGAAATTGTTGCACTGGAGCACGATGCCGACGATGTTCTTGCCGATGTCGTGGACGTCGCCCTTCACGGTCGCGAGCACGATCTTGCCGGCCGACGAGTTGGCATCGCTGCCGATGCCGTTCGCGAGGTTGCGCGCCTTCTCCTCCTCCATGAACGGCATTAGCCAGGCGACCGCCTGCTTCATGACGCGCGCGGATTTCACCACCTGCGGCAGAAACATCTTGCCGTCGCCGAAGAGATCGCCGACCACGTTCATGCCGGCCATCAGCGGTCCTTCGATCACGTCGAGCGGACGCGTCGCGGACTGGCGCGCTTCCTCGGTGTCGGTATCGATGAACTCGGTGATGCCGTGCACGAGAGCGTGCGAGAGGCGCTTCTCGACCGGCCATTCGCGCCAGGCGAGATCGGCTTCCTTGCTCTCGGTCTTCTTGCCGCGGAATTTCTCGGCGAGCGTCAGCAGCCGCTCGGAGGCGCCGGCATCGCGATTGAGGACCACGTCCTCGCAAGTTTGGCGCAGCTCTGGATCGATGTCGTCATAGACGATCATCTGCCCGGCATTGACGATGCCCATGTCCATGCCGGCCTTGATGGCGTGATACAGGAACACCGAGTGCATGGCCTCGCGCACCGGCTCGTTGCCGCGGAACGAGAAGGACAGGTTGGAGACGCCGCCCGAGATGTGCGCGCCGGGCAGATTCTGGCGGATCCAGCGCGTCGCCTCGATGAAGTCGACGCCGTAATTGTTGTGCTCCTCGATGCCCGTCGCGATCGCAAAGATGTTGGGATCGAAGATGATGTCTTCCGGCGGGAAGCCGACGCGGTTCACCAGGATGTCGTAGGCGCGCTTGCAGATCTCGGTCTTGCGCGCGAAGGTGTCGGCCTGGCCGACCTCGTCGAACGCCATCACGACGACGGCCGCGCCGTGGCGGCGGGCGATCCGCGCCTCGTGGATGAACTTGTCCTCGCCTTCCTTCATCGAGATCGAGTTCACGATCGGCTTGCCCTGAACGCATTTCAGCCCAGCCTCGATCACCGTGAATTTCGAGGAGTCGACCATCACGGGCACGCGGGCGATGTCGGGTTCGGCGGCGACGAGGTTGAGGAAGGTCACCATCGCCGCTTCCGAGTCCAGCAGTCCCTCGTCCATGTTGACGTCGATGACTACCGCGCCGTTCTCGACCTGGTCGCGGGCGACCTGCAGCGCGGCGGTGTAGTCGCCGTTGGTGATCAGCTTGCGGAAGCGAGCCGAGCCAGTGACGTTGGTGCGCTCGCCGACGTTGACGAAAGGAATGGCGGGCGTCAGCTCGAACGGCTCGAGGCCGGAGAGCCGCAGCCGCGGCTCGATCTCCGGCACGATGCGCGGCTTGTGCGGGGCGACGGCGGCGGCGATCGCCGCGATGTGGTCCGGCGTGGTGCCGCAGCAACCGCCGACGATGTTGACGAGGCCGTCGCGGGCAAACTCGCCGATCAGGCGCGCGGTATATTCCGGGCTCTCGTCATACTGGCCGAATTCGTTAGGCAGGCCGGCGTTCGGATAGGCGCAGACCAGCGTGTCGGCGACGCGGCCGATATCCGCGATATGCGCGCGCATGTCCTCGGCGCCAAGCGCGCAGTTGAAACCGATGGTGACGGGCTTGGCGTGCCGCACCGAATTCCAGAACGCTTCGGGCATCTGGCCCGAGAGCAGGCGGCCGGATTTGTCGGTGATGGTGCCGGACACCATCACCGGCATGTCGATGCCGCGTTCCTCGATGATCTCGGCGATCGCATAGAGCGCCGCCTTGGCGTTCAGCGTGTCGAAGATGGTCTCGACCAGCAGCAGGTCGACGCCGCCGTCGAGCATGCCGTTGATTTGCTCGCCATAGGATTTGCGCAAATCGTCGAAGGTGACGGCGCGATAGCCGGGATTGGCGACGTCAGGCGAGATCGAGGCGGTGCGGTTGGTAGGGCCGATGGCACCGGCGACGAAACGTGGCTTGCCGTCCTCGGCCTCGACGCGCCTGGCCGCATTGGAGGCGAGGCGGGCGCCTTCGCGCGCCATCTCGTAGACGACGTCGGCAAGATCGTAATCGGCCTGGGCGATCGATGTCGTGGAGAAGGTATTGGTCGCGACGATATCGGCGCCGGCACGCAGATACGCGGCGTGGATGTCCTCGATCGCCTGCGGCTGGGTCAGGATCAACAGGTCGTTGTTGCCGCGCAGGTCGCGGTGAAAATTCTTGAAGCGCTCGCCGCGGAAGGCGGCCTCGTCGAGCTGAAGGTTCTGGATCATCGTGCCCATGGCGCCATCGAGCACCAGGATACGCTCGCGCGCGGCTTTGAGCAGGGCAGTTCGCTTGGGAGACACGGTCACGGTCATCGGTTACGCCGCCTTCTGCGCGCTCTTGGCGCGGATGCCGAGCAAATGGCTGATCGCGAACACGAGATCGGCGCGGTTCATGGTGTAGAAGTGGAAGGTGTCGACGCCGTGTTTTGCCAGTTTCTGCACCTGGCCGGCCGCAACCGTGGCCGCCACCAGCTTGCGGGTCTCCGCGTCGTCATCAAGGCCCTCGAACTTTGCAGCGAACCAATCCGGCACGCTCGTGCCGGCGCGGGTGACGAAATTGCGGGCCTGCTTGAAATTGTGCATCGGCATGATGCCCGGCACGATCGGAATCTGGATGCCGCGGGCGCGGACGCGGTCGAGATAGCGGAAGTAGAGGTCGTTATCGAAGAACACCTGGGTGATCGCGCGCGTCGCGCCCGCATCGACCTTGGCCTTCAGCGTGTCGATGTCGGCGTCGAAGTCACGGGCTTCAGGGTGCTTCTCCGGATAGGCGGACACCGACACTTCGATGTCGGCATGGCGCTTCTTGATGCCGGCGACGAGCTCAGCCGAACTCTGGTAGCCATCGGGATGGGTGGAGTAGGGCGTGCCGATGCCGCCAGGCGGATCGCCGCGCAAGGCCACGATGTGGCGGACGCCGACCTCGTGGTAGCGGTCGACGATCTCGTCGATCTCGCCGCGCGAGGCGCCGACGCAGGTCAGATGCGCGGCCGGCAGCAGCGGCGTCTCCTTCAGGATGCGCGCGATGGTGGCGTGGGTGCGCTCACGGGTCGAGCCGCCCGCGCCATAGGTCACCGAGACGAATTTCGGATCGAGCGGGGCGAGGCGATTGACGGTCTCCCACAGGTTCTTCTCCATCTCCTCGGTCTTGGGCGGAAAGAACTCAAAGGAGATCGCCGGACGCTTGGCGAGGTGCCCGTCTTGCCCATTGTCTTGCCCATTGCGGGCAGGCGTCGTCGGCTCGGTCATGGCACCACTCACTCCAGATATCTTCGCAGCTGCGATAGATTTAGCTTGGGAAGGGGTAAGATAGGCCAAGCAGGGATTTCTCGACAGCCCATCATTAATGGGAAATGGCCCACTATTGGCAATAGTATCGATGTTTTTGTGCCTCGTCAGATTCCGGTGGGAAATTGGCTTAAAGAAAAAAATATAAATAAAATCAGTATAATAATTCATTCATGGAGTCCGGTGGCTATTAGGAGAGGGGGTGGGCAATGTGAAAATGAGGTGATTGTGGCTGATAGAATCCCACCGGTTCAGGCGGGGCGCCTGGGGCGTCTCGCGGCCAGCACACGCCAGCTCTGCTTCATCCAGCCATTGCCGGTGCGGTGCGGCGCACTACCTTGAACCGGCCATGATCCCTCTCTCCGTCCTCGATCTCTCCGTTGTCACGTCAGGCACCAAGCCGGCGGCGGCGCTGCGCAACAGCATCGACCTCGCGCGCCATGTCGATGAGCTCGGCTATGTCCGCTACTGGCTTGCCGAGCATCACAACCTCGCTTCCGTCGCGAGCCCGGCGCCCGATGTCATGATCGGGCAGATCGCGGCGGTGACGAAGCGCATCCGTGTCGGCTCGGGCGGCGTGATGCTGCCCAATCACGTACCGCTGGTGGTGGCCGAGCGTTTCAAGATGCTGGAGGCGCTGTTTCCCGGCCGCATCGATCTCGGGCTGGGCCGCGCGCCCGGCACCGACGGCGCCACCGCCTACGCGCTCAGAAGCCGGCTCGACCGCCGCGAGGGCGACGATTTCCTGGAGCGGCTGCACGAGCTGATCCTGTGGGAGACCCGCGAATTCCCCTCAGGCCATCCCTACAACAACGTCGTGGCCATGCCCGACGACACGCCGCTGCCCCCGATCTGGCTGCTCGGCTCCAGCGATTATTCGTCGGAATTGGCAGCCCAGGTCGGCATGGGCTTCGCATTCGCGCATCATTTTGCGAGCCATGACGCGATCGACGCGATGGTGCATTATCGCAACCGTTTCCAGCCGTCCGCCTGGCGCGCGACGCCGCACGCGATTCTCGCGGTGGCGGTCGTCACGGCGGATACCGATGAGGAGGCGGAAAAGCTTGCCTCGTCCTTCGACCTCAATCGGCTGCGCCGCGACCGCGGCCAATATCTGCCGCTGCCGAGCGTAGAAGAGGCGCTCGCCTATCCCTACACCGA
>NZ_JBVUBB010000032.1:0-103723 GCF_055791185.1 Bradyrhizobium ingae | reverse complement strand
ATTCTTCGCCAAATCTATTCCGATCGTGCTAACTTCCATGGCGGACGCTCCTTCTCTGCAGTGGCTGTTTCAACACCACCATCTTGGCACATTGATGCCGTCGAGGGGGGCGTCCACCCCATCACAGACCTACTGGATCTCCCCTTTCAGCGGCATCACACCCATGATCAAGGGCCTCAGCATTGCACTTGTCGGCGGGCTGGGAAGCGTGCCCGGAGCGGTCGCGGGCGCTTTGCTGCTCGGCGTCAACGAAGCTCTCACTGCCGCTTTACTCGGTGGCCAGTACGTTCTGATCACCCAGTTCCTCTTGATCATTCTCATCCTGATCCTGCGCCCGCGCGGCATCGCCGGCATCCTGGACAGAGCGCGCGAGGCTTAAGACGTGTCAGAGACCACTCCGATCTGGATCGACCCGCTCGGCGGCTACGAGACCAAGGTTGACGCGCGCTCAGCGCCTACCAACGCGTTTCTTCCGCCGCAAGTGACGTGGGACGAGACCACCTCGTTCAAGGCAAAGCTGCATCGGATCGGTCGGCTCAGATATTACTACAAATGGCCGGGACATGGCTCGAGGCTGTGGTGGCGCACACGGTACTGGCCGACGCGCAGGCGCGTGCTTGACATTCGCGGTGGATACAACCGCAAGACCAGCCGTCGGGAAAAGACGATCGTCGACAAGCGGCCGATCTGGTGGGCGATGGCGTTCGCGCTGTTTGCGGTCCTTCCCTTCATCCTTCCGCAGGATACATGGAACACCGTGCTCTCGGCGGCGGCCTTGATGTGCATCTACGGCTCGATCAACCTCGCCTGGATGTTAATCATCGGCACGGCGGGAATATTTTCCCTTGCCAGTTACGCCGTCGTCGGCGCGGCCGCCTATGCAACGACCTATGCCGCCATTCAACTCGGATTGCCGTGGTGGTCGTTACCGCTGCTCGGCAGCGTGATCGGCCTGGTGTTCGGCGTGGTCATCGCACTTCCGGCGCTGAAACTCGACGGGCTCTATTATGCGCTGCTGACCCTCGGCATCGTCGAGTTGTGCCGCGTCTACGTGATTCAGTCCAGCGAATTGGGCTCGGCCACGGGGGGCCTGTTCGGCGCGCCAAGCTACGTACCCGATTGGCTATCGCCGTCGCTGCGGCAGATGACGCTCTACTACGCGTCCTTCGCCCTGATGATCATCGCGTTGTTCGTCTACCGTTTCGTCGACGGCAAAAGACTGGGGCGGCTCTTGAAAATGGCGCCCGAGAAGAAGGAGGCATTCGCCGAAGCTTGCGGCATCGACTTCTATCGCGCCCGCATCAACGTGTTTCTGATCTCCTCGACTTTCCTGGGCTTTGCCGGCGGCTTCTACGCAATCCATTTTGGCGGCGCATCGCCCAATCTGTTTTCATTCGACACCGTGCTGCTTTCTCTTTCGATGCTGGTCATTGGCGGCATTGGTCGATCCGAAGGCGCGGTGCTGGGCACAGTCATCGTGGTGTTCATCGATCGCGTGATGATCAGCATCGGGCCGCTGCGCTACGTCTTGATTGGCGCGATCATGCTTGGCGTCGTTCTGTTTCTTCGTGGCGGGATTTTCGGAATCAAAACCCAATTCAGGATCTGGCGGGCCAAGAAGCGAAGCGAAAACCGTTCGTCGAGAGCAGAAAAAGGTGGAGAGATGTTACCGGAAGAAGCAACCGAGATCGATAACAAGGACGAAGTCTACCGGCGCCGTTTCGACAAGGCCCAGCGAGATTTCCTGAAGCGTCTGGTCACCGACACAGTGATCGAAGAACATCGAGCGCGTCCGCTTGGTCAGCACAGCGAAGCGCTCGAGCGGCTGCTCATCTATTTCCGGGGTCAAACCCAGGTCGACAAATACGCGATGATGGTGCTGGAAGATTTCAAGGCCTACCGGATCGTCGGGCTCTCCGGGCGCCGCGGCACGCCACCGCGGGTCGTCGAAGATCGCACCTACCCGACCGCTAACGAGGCGTATCACGCGCTGTTCCTGCGTCGGGTCCAAGATTTGATGGAATCCTAAAGCTATTGAAAGCGAGATCCTGATCCATGGCCGAACTGAAAATATTTGGTTACGCAGACAAGATATCCGTCAAACCGGGAGACACCATCTCGTTCTTCGTTCATGCGGACGGCACCAATGCCGCGGAGGCGCAGCTGGTGCGGTTGATTCATGGCGACGCCCACCCTTCCGGCCCGGGCTATATCGAAGAGGAGGTAACCTCGCCGATCAACGGCACCTGGAGGGTGCGAAAGCAATTCACTCAGGTCGGCTCTTTCTTAACTGTCGACGATCCGCAGCGCCGGCTCGCGCTGGACGGCCCTTTCACGCTCTGTGCGTTCGTCTATCCGAACAAGCCCGGACATTCGACGCGCAATTGCCTACTGGGTCGATGGGATGCCTTCAACAACAAGGGATACGGTATCTGGATCAACGGCGACGGCGTCATCGAATTCGGGTACGGCGACGGGAAGGAGGTCGACTACCTGGTGACCGAAGTCCCGCTGCTCAAGAACAACTGGTATTTCATTGCAGCCTCATATGATCCGAAAACCGGACGGGCAACGATCCATCAGGAGAGCGCAGCCAATCGATACAACAGCCTGCTCGGCAAGGTGGCGGGCCTCGATTTTCGCTCTCACGTCCGCGAGAGCCTGCGGTTTCGCCCCGACAATCCTCTGGACGTACCCTTCATCGTCGGAGGCGCCCGGGACTTTCACGAATTGCGCGGCCATTTCGTCACCCAGTGCTTCAACGGCAAGATTGACCGCCCCGCCGTCTTCAATCGCGTGTTGACGCAGGCCGAGCTCGACGCCTATCGCACGAAGCTTGAATATCCGAGCGATGCAGTCGTCGCGCTCTGGGATACGTCGAAGGGGTACACCGACAAGGGCATTGGCGACGATGTCGTTGACATCGGTCCGCACGAATTGACGGCACGCGGATACAATCGCCCCGTTCGCGGACAGACCGGATTCAACTGGAACGGCCACAATGACTGCTTCCGCATCGCGCCGGCCGAGTTCGGTGGCATCGAGTTCCACGCCGATGCCGTGATCGATTGCAATTGGGAGAAAACAAAAGAGTTTATCGTTCCGGATTTGAAGAGTGGGGCATACGCGATCCGGCTCCGTCTTGGCGACGGCAAGGGGCTGCGCGAGGAATACATCGTGTTCTTTGTGCGGCCGAGACAGCCGAAAGCTCCGATTGCGTTCCTGGTTCCGACGGGCAGCTACCTTGCCTACGCCAACGAACATTTGAGCTTCGACGCACAAATCATGCAGCCGCTGGCCGGACAATCCCCGATCGTTTCAGAGATCGACATCGAACTCTACCAAACCCGCGAATTCGGTCTGTCGTGTTACGACTCGCATGATGATGGCGCGGGCGTCTGTTACAGCTCCTACCGTCGTCCGATCCTCAACATGCGCCCGAAAACGCGAATAGCGGGTATGGGAATCACGTGGCAGTTTCCCGCCGATCTTTCGATCATCGCCTGGCTGGAGCACAGGGGTTACGACTACGACATCCTGACCGACGAAGACGTTCATCGTGAAGGTCTGGACGCCCTCACGCCGTATCGCCTCGTGCTTACCGGCACCCACCCGGAATACATCTCCGAACAGATCCTGGACGCAACCGAGGATTTCGTCGCCTCGGGCGGACGGCTGATTTATACGGGCGGCAACGGCTATTATTGGAACGTCGCTTACCGCAAGGATGAGCCGTGGTGCCTGGAAGTGCGCAAACTCAATTCCGGAATGCGGGCATGGCAGGCCCGCCCCGGCGAATATCATCTTGCGACTTCCGGCCAGAAGAGCGGACTCTGGAAGGATCTCGGGCGACCGCCACAAAAGGTTGTCGGCGTCGGTATCATATCGGAAGGTTTTGATGCCTGCCGCCCATTTCGACGGATGCCGGATAGCTGGCATCGTCGGGTCGATTGGATGTTCGAAGGCATTGAAGGCGAAATCCTTGGCGACTTCGGGCTGGCGCACGGTGCGGCCGGCGGCATCGAGATCGATCGCTACGATCTTGCCTTGGGAACACCGCCACACTCTCTCATCGTGGCGTCTTCGGGCGGCCACACAGATAATTACCAAACGGTTGTGGAGGAGGTTCTCTATCCCTACCCGGGGCTCATGGGCACCTACGACTATCGCATCCGCGCCGACATGGTTTTTTTCACATCGACAAACGGAGGCGCAGTGTTCTCAACCGGGTCCATCGCCTTCGGCCAAGCACTGCCCTACGCCAACTTCGACAACAATATCTCGCAGCTGTTGTCGAACGTCGTCGACGCGTTTGCAAAAGATGGTCCATTGCCTGCTTCAATGTGGACTCTGGAGGAGAAGCAATGGAGGTAGCGTCAGATAGCCTACTTGCGCGGACCCTGGCCGAGGTGAGCGCCCAAGCTATCACCGTGCGAAGGTCGGGCTTGGCTGAGATGTATCGGCCCTCCTGATCAATACCGAGGGCGCGACTGATCTAGAGTTCTATGAGGGACTCGTGCGCGTTCGCCCGCGCAGGAATTCACTTTTAGAGCAATAAAATCTTCGACAAGCCGGCGCTCGGCAGGACAACGTGGTATCCGCTCCAAATTATCCCCTTGCTCCCGAACCGCCCCTCCACGCCAGTCACACCCTGCCGTTGCAGACGCATCAATGCGATCTCGGACATTCCGACCAATAGTGGGCAGCGCATCGTTACGATCTTGATCGAGGCCTACGACGTGGATGTCCTCGCCACCGCACTATCTCTGGAGGCGTTCCGACGTCGGCGCGTTCGCGGGCCGAAGCATGTATGCCATGGCGCTTCCCACCAGTGCGCGCACGCCAACCCGCAAGGCGGTTTCATCGATGGCGAACTCCGGTGCATGATTGGGAGCTCCAGCACGATCTGAAAAGGGCGAGGCGTTTAATATCCAGAACACCACCGGAATGTTCTGTCCAAACGAGCCGAAATCTTCGGAGCCCATGGTAGGACGAATCTCGCTGGTCTTGCCGGGACCTGTTGCCGCTTCGAGCGCCGGGATCACGGCCTCGGTTGCGGCTGGATCGCTCACCAGAACCTCATAGCCAGAGCTGCTCTCGATGGTCACCTCGGCAGTAACTCCATAGCTCTCGGCAATCCTTTGAGCCTTGAGGCGAACGCTCTCTTGCGCAATTTTTCGATTGTTTATCGAAAGCGACCGGATGGTACCCGCGATCTCCGCAGTCTCCGGCAGGATGTTGAAGCGATTCCCGGCCTGCAGTTGACCTACCGTCACCACAATCGATCCATCCAACGGGTTGGTCTGATTGCTGACGATGTTTTGCAGGGCCAAGGTGATCTCAGCAGCGGCCAGGGTCGGATCCTTGGAGAGCCAAGGCATTGCGCCGTGCCCACCCTTGCCTTTGAGGGAAATCCTGAAGATGTCGATGCTGGCCATGAGGCTACCCCGTCGGTAGCCGATCGTTCCCGATGGCGCAGCGGCACTAATATGCTGCCCCATCACGACATCGACCTTGGGGTTGTCGAGTGCGCCGGCCTCGACCATGGCAGATGCCCCGCTAGGCGTTGGCCCGGGCCCCAGTTCTTCAGCCGGCTGGAATAGAAAGACGACGGTGCCAGGCAGCTCAGCCCGCACCGCGGACAGGGCCTGAGCAGCACCAAGCAACATCGCGACGTGCGTATCATGTCCGCAGGCATGAGCGACCGGCGTCGGCTTGCCGAGGTAGTCGCCCCGGGCAGTGGACTTGAAGGGCACATCGCTACGCTCCTCGACTGGCAGCGCATCCATGTCGGCGCGCAACGCAACCACCGGGCCTGGCTTGCCACCGCGCAACACTGCTTTGATGCCGGTCTTCGCGATACCAGTCTGCATCTCGATGCCCGGCATCTTCGCGAGGGCCTCCGCAATGTATGCCGCAGTCTGTACCTCCTGGTACGAAAGCTCGGCGTGCTGATGAATATGGCGTCGCCATTGGATCACCTGGGCCTCGGATGCATCGGCCAAGGCCAGTGCCTGCTGCGCCAGTGCAGAAGAGGCCGCGGACGCATCCTGGCTCGCAGCACTGCTAGTCAGAAGGCAGGCCGCAGCGAGTGCGAAAAGTCGATGCCGAGGTTTCATGGATGCCCGAGGGGTAAGGACGTTCAATCTCCATCGAGACATAAGGGGAGCCGAATATAAGATAAAGACAAACTTCGAGGCACCGGTATAAATTTCCTTTATCACCTTGTCGGCACTTTTCGGAGACACGTCATGAAAGAACCCTCTATGCAGATGAGCCTCCGTCAACTGCGGGCGTTCAAAACCGTGGCAGAGGCCGGTAGTATCCGCGAGGCGGCGCGCACGCTCCAACTGACCCAGCCGGCCGTTACGCACGCGGTCCGAGAGCTTGAGCGCGGCCTTGGTACAGCACTGTTCATACGCAGCAGCGCGGGCGTGCGCCTTACCGAAATAGGTACGGCATTGCTCCATCGCGCTCACCTGGTTCTTGCTGAAGTGCAGCGCACGCACGATGAGATTGCTCAACTGCGTGATGGCACCGGAGGCCAGCTATGCGTTGCGGTCAGCTCGGCAGCGGCAACCTACGCATTGGCGCCGGCGGTGAGCGCATTCAGGAAGTTGCGGCCGGGCGTCGCAATAGAGCTTCACGAGTTGACGTGGGTTGCGACGGATGAGCGCTGGAGGAACGGCTTCTTTGACTTTGCCGTTGTCAACGAGGTGGGCGATGCAACCGACGAGTGGGAGCGAGAGCTTTTGTTTCAGATGCCGCTCACCATTGTCGTACGCTCCAAGCATCCACTTGTTCGAACACGTTCGGTCCTCCAGCTGGCCAATAGCATGTGGGTCGTACCCACTTATGGACCTGAGGTGCTGAGACGTGTCTTTGATGCCAGCAAGGGAGCGCCGCCTCGAGATATTATGGTTTGCCAAACACTGGCTGTGCTGTTGCCACTTGTACGGCAGACAGACGCGGTAGGAATCGTGTCGGGTTGGTTGTTTCGCAACCGAGCGGCGGCACGGGGGTTAACTCCGCTCGGGAATACCCAGCAGCTACCGAAGGCCCGCGTATCAATCGTGATGCGCGATTCGTCTTTGCTGACACCTGCAGCACGCTTGTTCAGAGAATGCCTCAAGGAATCGGCGGCATCCATCGGTGCCTGAGAGCGCTGCGGCTCTTGGCGGGTATCCAGTGGGTACAATATGCGTATCGAACCGACCGAACCCTGCCTGTATCCCGGCTCTCTACGGCAACTTCCGTTATTCTGCATTGCGGCTCGCGATAAGGTAAGAACGAAACATAATCGTGAGCTGTCTTTCGGCCTCGGCGCGCGCGGCAGCGGACACGACCCGTTGGCAGAAAGCCGGTACCGTTCCGTAAATCACTGTTGTGATGGTTTGGGCAATCAGGTGCGGATCGACAAAAATGGCTATCGCGAGTGGCGGACAGCGTCGCCTCGATCGATCTTTCACTGCGCCGCAGGCCTGGCATTGGCACGATGACGGCCCGCGCATTCAGGGCGGCCATCGACAATCCGAAGCGCTTCACTTCGTCGACCAAAGTCGGTCCGTACCTCGGGCTGACGCCGCGCCAATATCAGCCTGGCGAGAGCGAATGGATTGGCGGCAGGAGGCCTCTTCAAATCGGGCTTCGAGAAACCGGTGCACGGGGCTGACAGGGCCGTCGTCGAATCCAGAGCCTAGAAACGACCTAGGTGGTCGTTGGCGCAAAGGAGTGTCATTCGCCTGCAATATTGCAGGCGAATGACATCCTGTGTTTTCTCGCGGCTGTCAGACTTGGTTTCAGCCGCCGTCAACGCAGAGTTCGGTGCCTGTTAGATAGGACGAGTCATCGACGGTCAGGGATCGTTCTCTCCGATCAGCTCGCCTTCGAGCGGAGAACGCTCCTTTGAAGATATATGATCCCAAAAAGGATCAGGCCGAAGACGATTGGATGAATCCAGTCGTGATGAAAGACCGTCAACTGCAGGATGAAGGCTGCGATATCGATCGGCACCAGCAGCAGCAGTAGGGCGGCCCACGGAGAGAAACGCGGCACTAGAACACCAATCCCACCGATAACTTCCAAAGCCCCAGTGAAATACATAAACCAGAGGCCCAGGCCCAGATGGTTGAAATCTTCAATCATCATGGGCGTTGCCACCAGCTTCATCGCACCGGTAGCAATAAAAACAAAGGCCATGAGGCCACGCAGAACCCAAAGACTGGTTTTCCCGGGTTTCAGCACAGAGTCTTCAGACATACGATCACACGCCTATCCTAATGAGCGATGGTCAAATCCATTGCACAAGGTCATTCGCCTAGAGCGGATGACCTTGTCATGCTTGGTCGCAGAAACTGTCAGACTTGGTTCCAGCCGCCGTCGACGCAGAGTTCGCTGCCTGTCAAATAGGATGAGTCATCGGAGGCCAGGAACAGGACGGCTTTTGCGATCTCATCGACGGTGCCGCTGCGGTGCATCGGAATTTGGGCATGCACCTGGGTCTTGGTCTGCTGGATCATCTCCTCGCTCACACCCGACTTGCGCGCCTGGTCGGTGTCGATGTAGCCAGGCGCCATGGCGTTCACGCGTATGCCCTTGTCGATGAGTTCCGCCGTGAGCGAGCGCGCCAGCGAGCGAACGGCAGCTTTGCCCGCCGAATAGACGCTGACATAGGGCATGCCCTTTGTGGTCAGGGTCGTGGTGTTGAGGACGATCGAGCCGCCGGACGTCATCAGCGGCAGGAGCTTCTGGACCGTGAAGTACGTTCCCTTGAAGGTACAGGCGATCGTGAAATCGAATTCTTCCTCCGACATATATTCAAACATGTTCGGTCGCGCCGCACCGGCGTTCGCGAAGATGATGTCGACACGGCCGTGCCTTCTCTCGACAAACGCACGCAGTGCTTCAATGTCCGCCATCTTCGAAATATCGCAGCCGATCGCGTCGGCGCCATTTCCGATGCCCTGCGCCGCGGCATCGAGCCTCGCCTGATCGCGCCCGGTGATGATGACCTTCGCGCCCTCGCGTGCGAACAGCTTGGCTGTCGCCAGTCCCATTCCATCGCTGCCGCCGGTGATGACAGCGACCTTGCCGCCTAGCTTACCCATATTTCGTCTCCTGTTTCGTCCTTTGGCGTACCCGATGTGAACCGCACTATTCATGGAGCTTGATTTGCTTTCCTCCATTTCTGGCGCTCCTTTTGCCTTGGACAGACAGAATAGCAATCGTCTAATTTCCTATGTCGGCATACAGAAATGGATGGCTTGGACCAACCCGGGGAGTGAACGTTGAGCTGCAGTGGGATGGCCTCTGGATCTTTCTCGCGGTTTGCGAGGCCGCAGTTGTCGATCATCCATTTCGGCTTCATCTGGTCGAGCCGGCGCGAGCAGCAGTTTTTGCTCGTTCTAAGGTCGCGAAGTGATCGAGGCCGAGCGTGTGACACTGGCCGCGTCGATATCCTCTTTGCAAACGCCGGAAGCGTTTTTAGGCCTCGCGCGCGAGCGCCCTTGCGTCCGGAGACGCATCGGCGCTCTCCGGTGGACCCTGTTGCGCAACCTTCAAGGTGCTTCGCGCCGGAGAAGATCGAGCAGACGAAAGACCCAGGTGCGCGCCCAAATTCCAATGCACCGCAGCGGCGCCGTTGATGAGATCGCGAGAGTTGTCTGTTTCTGGCCTCCGATGATTCGATCAGACGCACGCCGCGCGACCATCGACGCCAAAGTCATGATCTGCACGCCCACCTCGGCGCACGGAGCGACAACGATCCAGCGCATGCCGATGCAAGCGCGCCCCCCGAGGTGATGGTCCGACGCCTTCTTCGCGGAGGAGTCTTGGTCGCGAGAATGGGCGGCTAGGGGGCGAGCTCTTTTTGCTTCAGCATTTTCGCCTCGTCGGTCCCGAGCCAGCTGCGAGTTCACCGATATCCTCGGGACCGGGCAGCGAGCACTCCTGTCCCATCCGGACTGGAAGCGCGACCCCTGCGAGGCCCCGAGCGCTCTCTCCAAAAGGTGCAGTCCGAATGCTGGTCAAGGGCGAACTATAATCCATCAGAATACACCTACAAAAATATCGACTTTGATACTTATAGGAGACTCCAATTAACTCGGTCAGAAAAATAAGGAATGGAGGGGAACTTGGCCGACAAGATTGGGAAAAGCATGCTTGCTGTATTGGCAGCTTCGGCGCTTTTGGCTCTCGCATCGACGGGAAAAGTTGACGCGGCATCGCTCCGGGTGGGGGTAAGCGCCGCTGACATCGCAACGCTCGATCCTGCGAGGGCGAGCAACACCCAGGACATGACGATCGTATCCTGGGTTTTCAACGGCCTCGTCCGCTTCGTTCCCGGCAGCGCCGACCCGACCAAGATCGAACCCGATCTGGCGGAGAGCTGGACAAGCTCCGATGACGGCCTGGTCTGGACGTTCAAGCTTCGCAAGGATGTCAAATTCCACCGCGACTACGGTACGTTGACAGCTGACGATGTCGTCTTCTCCTTGCAGCGTGCGAAGAACCCCGAAACCTCGTCCTACTCGAGCGACTATGCCGCCTTCAAATCAATCGAGGCGATTGATCCGTTGACCGTGCGCATCATGCTGAGCGAGCCCGTTGCTGGCTTCCTGGGCCTCGTCGCCAACTACCATGGCGGAAACATTGTCAGCAAAACAGCCATCGAAGCACTCGGCGCCAAATTCAAGGCAAACCCGATCGGGACGGGCCCGTTCATGTTCGACAAGGCTGTTACGCAGCAGTCAGTCTATCTCAAAGCATTCCCTGGCTATTTCCGGGGTGCCCCAAAAATCAACGACATCAGGGTCGATCTGATTCCTTCGGATTCAAGCCGTGAACTTGCCTTCAGATCAGGCGAGCTCGACCTGATTTTCGGTAAGCGCGAACAGCGCTGGGTCGATCAGGCGAAAGCCTGGGACAATGTCGCGGTCGATATTTTCGCCCCAGGCGAATATCGCACCGTCTTCATAAACAGGGCCCGCAAGCCTTTGGATAACGTCAAGGTCCGTGAAGCGATCGCTCACGCTATTAATGTAGACCAGATCGTCCAGTTCGTCGGCGCAGGGGTGGCCCTGAAGGGCTGCTCGGTCGTGCCGAACGACTATCTCGGCGAAGACTGCACCTGGAGCTACAATTACGATCCTGAAGCTTCGAAAAAACTGCTGGCGGAGGCCGGCTTCAAGAACGGTTTAACCTTGTCGGCGGTCGTCTCATCCAACTCCGCTCAGCAGCCTATCATGGAGGTCATTCAGGCCCAGTTGGCAGAAGCGGGGATCAACCTGCAAATGCAGATCGTTGATCATCCGACCTATCACGAACAAATCCGCAAGGATCTGAGCGATGTGGTCTTTTACGGCGCCGCCCGTTATCCCGTCGCAGACAGCTATCTGAGCCAATTTTACCACTCGGATGCGTCGATCGGAAAGCCCACTGCGGTGACGAACTTCGCACATTGCAACGCCGGCGATGCCGATATCACGGCCGCGCGAAAAGCCACGACGGACGAAGAACGTTTGAAACTTTGGTCCGCCGCTCAGAAGAAAATCTACGACCAGGTGTGCGGCGTGCCTCTGTTCAGCCTGATGCAGGTCTGGGTCCATAGCAAAAGTCTAAACTACGGTTACGAACTCAAGGGCTCCTTGAACCTGGCGCCCCCAATTACCGAGCAAACAACGATCAACCGCTGACCGGTTTTCCCCGTCTGACCTGACCGGAGGCAGTCCGATATTGCGGGGTTTCTCTATGCTGTGAGTTTTGGCGTCTTTGCTGCGGCATGTACTTCTGCCACGAAATCAGCGACCAGATCGCTCTTTCTCGCACGGATCGGACGGATCAGCACGTAGTCGAAGTCGATGACCGGCGTAAACGGCCTTGATGTGATCCGACCGGCAACGTGCTCTAGGGCCAAAGGGTCGGCTACGGTCACGCCCAATCCGGCCGCGACCAGCTCGGCGACATTCGGGGCGGTCGTTGCCTCGATGGCGATGTTTGGCCTCAGGCCGAACCTTTCAAAGGCGGCATCGACCTTACTGCGCATCGTTCCCGTCGGCGCGAATGCGATGAAGGGTTCATCCTTGAGATCGATCGGAGACAGGTCTGACATATCGGAAAGCCTGTGTCCCAGAGGGAGCGCCACCACGGCCGGCGGACATTTTACGCAGTCGACCTGAACGGACGAATGTTCCAGGCCGCTGATTACGAGAGCCAAATCGACACGACGAAGCAGGACGGCTTCCGTCAGAAACTGGGAGCTGCGAGCTTCGATGGAAATAAAAACATCCCGATGCCGCATTTTGAATCCCGCAACCACGCGGGTGATGAATGGGCCCGACAATGCCGGCATTGTGCCGATCAGCAGGTGGCCATGCTCCTCGCGCCGGATTGCATCCACGGCTCGAGCCAATTGGTGCACGCCGCCGAAAATGCGCTCGACCTCTTCATACAGACGCATTCCGCGCCCGGTCGGCACCAGTCGGCCACTCTCGCGCTCGAACAGCTGCAGCCCAGTATCTGCTTCCAGATCCTGGATGAGCTTGCTTGCTGCTGGCTGCGAGATTCTTAGGACCTCGGCAGCGCGGCTGACGGTACCACTTTCGACGACAGCCATGAGTGCCTCGAGTTGCCTCAGGCTCGGATCCCTCATTGGTTATAACCCTAGCGAATACGCCATCGAACTAAACGACTTTGACTTTCTACACTCGCTTCCTAGGCTCGACAATAACCAATGGAGATAAGGGTGGACGCGGACGTTATCGTTATTGGGGGAGCCGTTGTTGGAGCCGCACTTGCCTATGGATTCGCCAAGCGGGGACAAGAAGTCATCGTCCTTGATGGAGAAGATCAGGACATGCGCGCGGCACGGGCTAATTTTGGTCTTGTTTGGGTTCAGGGAAAGGGATCGAACGCGCCCGCTTACCATCAACTGAGCCGTCAAAGTGCGGACCTATGGCCGGCCTTTCTTCGCGAATTGACCGAAACGATCGGGATGCAGGTCGACTATTCCCGACCTGGCGGCATGATTTATTGCTTGAGCGAGACTGAATACGAAGCTCGCGAAGCGCTCAACAAGCGGACGCACAACTACTCGCCGCAGAACGACACGCGAATGGTCGATCGCCGCGAGCTCGAACGAATGATGCCGGCTGTCGGCTTCGGTCCGGAGGTTGTCGGCGCCAGTTATTGTGAGGCCGATGGCCACGTGAACCCATTGCAGCTTCTGGCCGCCCTGCAGCGCGGCATAGTCGCCGCGGGTGGAAAGATCCTTTTTCGCAACGCCGTGGAATCGATCAAGCCCGGAACAAGCGGATTTACCGTGAAGGCGGCTCTAGGCACCTATGCCGCGCCGCGCGTTGTCGTTGCCGCAGGCCTCACAACGCCTGCCCTGACCGACCCTATCGGCTTCAAAATCCCGCTGCGCTCCGAGCGCGGTCAGCTTCTCGTCACCGAACGGCTTCAGCCATTCCTGCCCTATCCCGGCAGTGGCTTGCGGCAGACGGCCGACGGTACCGTCATGATCGGCGCGACGAAAGAAGATACCACCGATCGGGGAGTAACCGTTGCTTCGGCGACGACGCTCGCCCTTCGGGCGACGCGAATTATTCCAGCATTGGCATCGGCGCGGCTGGTGCGTCAATGGAGCGGCTTTCGGGTCCTGCCTCCTGATGGTTCGCCGATCTACGCCGAATCCGCAGCCCATCCCGGTCTCTTTGCTGCCGCTTGCCACTCAGGGGTGACGCTTGCGGCGGTTCACGCGGCGATCGTCGCTCCAGCGATGCTTGAAGGGAGGTTGTCGACCGACCTGCCCGCTTTTTCAAATGGAAGATTCGATGTTCAAAAGTGTGCGTGAAAAGCTGGGCAAACGGTCCGACATGACCGTGCTCGTGAATGGCGTGGAGACGCCCGCCTGGGACGGCGAGACAGTTGCCAGCGTGCTTCTGCGCGTTCCCGGTGCTGGCCGTAGGTCGCCGGTCAGCGGGACGCCAAGGCTACCTTACTGTCAGATGGGCGTTTGCTTCGAGTGTCTGGCGATCGTGGACGGAATTGCTTCCACTCAAGGATGTCTGGTTCCGGTCCGCCCCGGGATGCGAATTGAAACCCAGCGCGGTCCGCGGGATATCTCACGATGAGCTACGATGTCGCGATCGTCGGTGCGGGCCCGGCCGGTATGAGCGCTGCTATTCGCCTGCGCGAGCTCGGCGCTTCGGTGGTTGTCATCGACGAACAACCTTCGCCGGGCGGGCAGATATTCAGGGGGATCGAGCGGAATACCAGCAGTCCCGTCTTCCCGGCGCTCGGCAAAGACTATCAGAAAGGACAGGCACTTGCGGCTGCCTTTCGGGTGTCCGGCGCTGAATACCTGCCGTCGACACAGGTCTGGCAGATTGAAGACGGCTGGAATCTTTTTCTGACTGCCGAGGGCAAAGCCCGGCGTATCGCAGTTCGCGCGGTATTGCTTGCCAACGGCGCCCAGGAACGGCCAGTGCCATTCGCAGGCTGGACCCTACCGGGCGTGATGACCGTGGGGGCGGCGCAAATCCTTCTCAAGTCGGGTGGGATGTTGCCGGAGGGCAAGGTCTGGATTGCCGGAGCAGGCCCCTTGCCGCTTCTCTATGCAACCCAGCTCCTCAACCTCGGTGGTCGCATTGCCGGTTTTCTCGACACCTCGACACCTCCCCGCCTGTCCGCCTTGAGCCGTCTCCCCGGGGCCTGGCGTGACTTTGGCGGCTTGCTCAAAGGCCTGCGGTGGCTTCGCGGGATCAAGCGCAGCGGCATGATCGTGCGGGGCTTCTCACACCTGCGAGCTGAAGGCGACGAGCGCCTCGAGCATCTAACCTGGGAGGTGGAGGGAAAACGCCATCGTGTCGAAGCGGACCTGCTGTTGGTTCACGAGGGTGTCGTGCCGCGCATTCACGAAACGCTGGCGCTCGGCTGTGCCCATCACTGGAATGACGAACAGGGATATCTGGCGGCGAAGGTCGACCGGTGGGGAGAAACCAGTCGCGAAAGCCTTTTCGTGGCCGGTGATGCGAGCGGAATCGGCGGCTGGCTGGCAGCGACCATTTCCGGAGAGATCGCGGCACTCGGCATCGCCGGCCGCCTTGGGATTTCCTCCGAAACGGACAGGCTTCGACAGAGGGCGCATCTCGACCGACGCCGTGAGCGAGCGCTCGCATTGCGGCCGTTCCTCGATGCCATGTATCCCCCTCCGCGGACCCGGCTCGCCGATGACGTCATCGCGTGTCGCTGCGAGGAAGTCACAGCTGGCGCCATTCGTGCCGCCGCACGCAACTGCCCCGCCGATCCCAGCGCGGTAAAGGCTGCGACACGTTGCGGAATGGGTCCGTGCCAAGGGCGCCAGTGCGGCTACACGGTTCAGGCGCTGCTCGCGGAGGTCCATGATCTTCCGGTCAGCGAGGTCCGTTTCTTCCATATTCGTCCGCCGTTGAAGCCGGTCACTCTCGGTGAGATCGCGTCGCTGGAAAACGCGGAGGGCGCGGGATGAACGCTGATGTCCTCATTATAGGAGGCGGACTGCACGGCCTTTCCGCCGCCCTTCACGCCGCGCGTCGGGGTGCGAGTGTTCAGCTCGTCGAGCGACACTTTCTCGGACGGCATGCTTCGGGCGCAACAGCCGCCGGTGTGCGCACCCTCGGTCGAGACGTTGCCGAACTGCCTCTCAGCCTCGAGGCTGCCAGGGACTGGCATGACATGGAGAGTCTCGTCGGCGACGACTGTGGCTTCGTCGCCTGCGGCCAATTGCAAGTTGCCGAAGACGAGCTGTCGCTGACGAAGATTGAGATGCGTATCAAGCGGCTCCAAGCCATGGGCCATTTCCGTGAGCAGATGGTCGGCCCCGATGAGATACGAAACCTTCTGCCAGGTATATCCGCCCATTGCCTGGGTGGTGCATGGGTGTCCAGCGACGGTTCGGCCGATCCGCATCGAACCATCAGGGCTTTTCGAGACGCAGCCATCCGGGCCGGCGTAGATATCATAGAAGAATGCCTCGTGACGGCCTTGACCCGATCCGCAACCGGTTGGCGAGCCGAGACGTCACGTGGCGTCTTCGAGGCTGAGATAGTCGTCAACGCGGCGGGTGCCTGGGCGGATCATGTTTCTCACCTTGCAGGTGATCCGCTACAGCATGAGATCCGCACCTCTATGATGGTGGTAACGGAACGTTCCGCCTCCAGAATCAAGCCCGTCGTTGGATCATTCGGCAAGAAGCTGTCGTTGAAACAGACCTCTCAGGGGACTTTTCTCATTGGAGGTGGCTCTCAAGGAAAACTGGCAGCGGATCGGCAATCGGCCACCGTCGACGTCGTCGCGCTGGCAGCATCAATGCAAGCGGCGGTCCGCGTATTTCCCGAACTGGAAGGCGTGCGGATCGTCAGAACATGGGTGGGTATGGAAGCGATGACCCCAGACCACCGCCCAGTTATCGGCTTTTCTCAGCGAGCTGAGGGCTTGATACATGTCTTCGGTTTTTCCGGGCATGGGTTTCAGCTCGTTCCATCCGTCGGACGGGTCGTCGCCGACCTGATCTGTCAGGGTCACACCAATCACAATCTCGACGCCTTCTGCGCAAGCCGCGTCTCCGTTGAAAGGGTTGCCGCATGATAGGTTATGCGATCCGAAGACTTCTGCTCGCGATCCCCACGTTGATCGCCATGCTCACCATGGTTTTTGTACTGGTGCGCCTGGTTCCCGGCGACGCCGCCGTTGCCATGCTCGGTGACCGAGCAAGCGGCGCGGCGCTTCAGGCGCTGAGGGCGCAGCTGGGCCTCGACCAACCAATCGGGGTCCAATACCTACATTTTCTGTCGGACATGCTGACCGGAAATTTCGGTCGCTCGATGGTGAGCGGTCGCACAGTGCTCGAAGAAGTAGCCCTCGTCCTTCCCTATACATTAGAACTCGCCGCAGCAGCGATGCTGATCGGAACACTACTCGGTCTTCCGTTAGGCGTGATGGCCGCTGTCCGTCGAGACCAATGGCCCGACTATCTCAGCCGCATTCTATCTCTCGTAGGCCTGTCCTTCCCTGGCTTCGTCTCGGCGATCCTGATGCTTTTGGCGTTTGCGGTCTGGCTGCATTGGCTACCCGTCATGAGCCGCGCCACCAGCGACCCTATCGATCATCTTCGGAATCTATTGCTCCCCGCCTTGAACCTGGGGCTGATCATGACCGCTTATATCGCGCGCGTAACACGCTCCTCGATGCTCGACGTCATGGGCGAAGACTATATTCGTACGGCCCGTGCAAAAGGTGTTCGCCCGCAAAACCTCATTTTGCGGCATGCTCTTGGCAATGCTCTTATTCCCATCGTGACGGTGGTTGGCCTCTATTTCGGGACCCTCATCGGCAATTCTGTGCTCACCGAGATCGTTTTCACGCGTCCGGGACTTGGCAAGCTCATCCTGGGTGCTCTGCAGTCCCGTGATTACACGATGCTTCAAGGACTGATGGTGGTCTTCGCAACCTTCGTCATCATCGTAAACACCGTCACCGATCTCATCTACGCCCTCGTCGATCCCAGAGTGGGTCTTGCCCAATGACCGACGCTACTGTCTCTCAGGCCGCACCGAAGCGGCAGCCGAATCCGATCTTGACGGCATTTCGTCGCAACCGCTTTTCGTGGCTCGGCATCGGCCTTCTGACGCTGATCATTCTGCTCGCCGTTTTCGCGCCGCTTGTCTCACCCTTCGATCCGTTGAAGCAGAATATTCTTCATCGACTAAGCCCGCCGTCCGCCCAGTTCTGGCTGGGAACGGACAGCTACGGACGCGATGTCCTCTCGCGGCTGCTCTACGGAGCACGCATATCGCTGTCGATCGGTTTCTTTTCCGTACTGGTCGCAATGGTGGTCGGGTCAGCATTCGGGATCCTGGCGGGCTATATCGGCGGTGTGTTCGATCAGATCGTGATGGGTATCGTCGACGTGATGCTGTCGTTTCCGACGCTGCTGTTGGGTCTGATGGTCGCGGCAATGCTCGGCGCCAGCTTCGAAAATCTGATCATTGCGATTGCCATCACGGAAACCGCTCCATTTGCCCGTGTGGCGCGAGCTCCGACGATCGCCGTGAAGCGGCGCGAATTCGTCGAGGCGGGTCGCTCGCTTGGCTTTTCGCCGTCCCGGATCATGGGGGTTCATATCCTTCCGAACATCCTGTCCGACATTGTCGTTGTCGCTTCGCTGTGGATGGCGTCCGCCATTCGCACCGAAGCGTCATTGGCGTTCATCGGGCTCGGCGTTCGACCGCCTACCGCGACATGGGGTGGCATGATCCGTGAGGGTTTCGAGAACATCCTGAGTGCCTGGTGGCTGGTTGTCTTTCCCTCGCTGGCGATCCTCCTGACCGTACTCGCCCTGAACATTCTTGGTGACGCGCTGCGCGATGCGATCGACCCGAAAACAAGGAGCGCGCAATGACGTCGCCCATTCAAGAGGCCGCCGCCGAGAAAATTGCAGTATCCGCAACCCCCGTCCTTTCCGTTTGCGATCTCACGACCTCGTTCAAGGTCGATGATGGCTGGAAAGCCGTCATTCGCAATATTTCGTTCGACATCGCGCCACGAGAGACGATGGCGATCGTCGGTGAATCAGGTTCGGGTAAATCCGTTACGTCCCTCTCGATCATGCGCTTGCTGGCGCCCCAATCGAGCCGCGTGGACGGCAAAGTTCTGCTGTCCGGAAGAAATTTGCTGTCTCTTCCGGAAGAGGATATGCGCCAGATCCGCGGCAACGAGATTTCGATGATCTTCCAGGAGCCGATGACCTCGCTCAACCCGATCATTCCCATCGGCAAGCAGATCGCTGAAGCACTCACTGTCCATAAGGATATTTCCAAGGCCGACGCCAGGGCCGAGGTCCTCAGGCTGCTTGAAAAGGTTCGGATTCCGAACGCCAAGGGTCGATACGACGAATATCCGCATCAGTTTTCCGGAGGCATGCGCCAGCGCGTGATGATCGCGATGGCGCTCGCGTCGAAGCCGAAACTCCTGATCGCCGACGAGCCGACGACAGCGCTGGATGTGACCATCCAGGGCCAGATTCTCGACCTGATCAAGACCCTGCAGGAAGAGGAAGGAACGTCGGTCCTTTTCATTACCCACGATATGGGTGTCGTGGCGGAATTGGCTGACAGAACCATCGTCATGTTTCGTGGAGATGCGGTCGAAACTGGCGCGACGGCCGACATCTTCCACCGTGGGAAGCATCCATACACGCGCGCGCTGCTTTCGGCCGTACCGCGCCTCGGTTCGATGGGCGATCGGAAGCTGCCGCTGCGCTTCCCGATCCTGGACACGAAGACTGGCGAACAACAGGTGCTTCCGGACGTCGCCGATACTGTCGCTAGAAGCAAGGCGCCGATCCTCGACGTCAAAGACCTGACGATGCGCTTCAATATCCGCTCCGGGCTGTTCAGCCGCAAAGCCGGGGCGGTACATGCCGTTGAAAACGTGTCTTTCAACCTGTTCGAGGGCGAGACGCTGTCGCTGGTAGGGGAGTCGGGATGCGGCAAATCCACTGCCGGCAGATCAATTACGCGACTGGTGAAGCCAACCGGCGGAAGTGTCGTGGTCGATGGTCAGGACGTAATGAAGCTTGACCATTCCGCACTTCGCAAAATGCGACGCTCGATCCAGATGGTGTTTCAGGATCCGTATGCCTCGCTCAACCCACGTCTGAGCATCGGATCGGCGCTGGTCGAGCCGTTTATTCAACATCGGCTTGGCACGGGCGTACAAGCCCGCGACAAGGCGGCAGCCTTGATGGAAAAGGTTGGGTTGTCGCCAGATATGATGCGGCGATTTCCTCATGAATTCTCCGGCGGGCAACGCCAGCGGATCGCGATCGCCCGTGCGCTCATGCTGGACCCGAAAGTCATCGTTGCCGACGAAGCGGTGTCGGCACTCGATGTGTCGATCAAGGCGCAGGTCTGCAACCTGTTGCTCGATTTGCAGCAGAGCCTCAATTTGGCGTTCCTCTTCATCTCCCACGACATGGCCGTCGTGGAGCGGGTGAGCCACCGTGTTGCGGTCATGTATCTCGGCGAGATCGTTGAAATCGGGCCACGCGCGGCTGTATTCGAGGACCCGCAACATGCCTACACGAGAAAGCTCATGGCGGCGGCACCAGTGCCGGACCCTGCGCGGCGCAGGATCCGGCGGGGCATCGCCGGTGACGAATTGAAAAGCCCGGTCCGACCGATCGGATATGAACCACCCGCAAGGCAGTACCGGGAAGTGTCGGAGGGGCATCTGGTCAGGGTGAACGAAGCCGATTGATGTTCCAGGCAACAGGGCGACCGGCTCGACTATTTTCCCTAAAGCCGCCGCAGATCGGCGGCTCCCTTCGCAAATTATGCGGCGCTCAAAGAGGAAAGGAAGTCATGCACCTCGGCCCGCAGTCGTTCGGACTGAGATGAAAGGTTGCTTGCGCCATCAAGTACTCTTGCGACCGATTCACTCGCTTGCTCGGAGGCCTGGTTGACGCTGCCAATGTTACTATTGACTTCGCGTGTTCCGTTGGCGGCTTGTTGCACGTTGCTCGCGATTTCGCGCGTTGCGGCGCCCTGCTGGTCGACGGCAATTGCGATCTCGTTGGAGACCTGATCGATTTCCGCGATCGTGCCGCCGATTACCTGGATGGCGGCGACCGCCTCATTCGTCGCGTTTTGAATGTCCTGAACTTGCGCTGATATCTCTTCCGTGGCTCTCCCGGTTTGGTTGGCCAACGCCTTAACTTCGCTTGCGACAACAGCAAATCCCTTGCCATGCTCGCCGGCCCGAGCAGCCTCAATGGTTGCGTTGAGAGCCAACAGATTGGTTTGGTTCGCAATGCTTTGAATGAGCGTCACGACTTCGCCGATCTTCTGCATGCCAACAGCGAGGCTCTCGACGACCGCATTCGTGAGCCGAGCGTCCTGTGCGGCCTTAGCGGCGATCCCGGCCGAACGCGTCACCTGTTCCGAAATGCAGCTGATCGAAACCGACAACTTTTCCGTCGCCGATGCCACCATTTCCACGTTCGATGAGGTCCGGAGAGATGCGTTGGCTGCGGCAACAGTCCTTTGCATTGTCTCTGAGTTGCTGCTGCTCATCGAGGCGGACAGACGCTGCATCTCGCTTGCTGCCACCGTGACCGCCTCAACGATGGTGCCAACTTTCCGTTCGAATCCCGCAGCGAGATCGCGCCTGGCCGAATCGCTGTCATTCTTGGCTCTCAGCGCGGCTTCCGCGCGCTCCTGGTTGGCACATGTATGAGCCGCACGCGCGGCTTCCGCCTCTGCCGTCTTGTGCGTAGCCATCGCAAATAGATGCGACAAGGTAAGGGCCAACCAGCCGAGCACGCTTGCCTCGATCAATAGAATTGCAGCATGCAGAATCACGCGACCGAAGTCGGCGCCGCCAGGATAGATCGCTGCTGGGAGCAGGAAATTCAGTACCAGATGATGCAGAGCGACCGCGATCGTGCCCGCGACGATCGGCCGATAGTCGCAATAGGCCACTAGAAAGGCCAATGCCGCAAAGAAGTACATGTGTAGGTCAAGCTGCCAAGCGTGCCCTGAGAGCTCGAACACTAGCATTGACACCCCACCCATCAGGGCGACAGCGCAGGTTAGGCGGGTTGAAAGCCCGTTGCCTGAGGCACGCCAGGATATGGTAACGGCAATAGCCATGACAGCCATGGCGAGGGTCGACGCCAGCCAATCTGTGCCGCGCATTAGCCCGATGAGTGCTACAATCGGTGTATGCAGCCAGACTACCGCGACTAAAATCTTGCTGGTGAGGTGGCGCAGACGTCCTAGGTCGTCGCTTTCGATATCCATTCTCATACCCCCAAATGTGAATCGCGGCGAACTCGTTGCTAATTCGAAGAGCAAGCGGCGATCGCCTGTGGATCAAAGGTGAGCCAGACGCCAGCCTGACGCAGTCGTGCCAGCCCGTCTCGTTCATCTGGTCGCACGACCAGAACCGACGAGAACGCTGTCGTCCTAACAATGACGGAATTTGCCGACGCCGAAGCAGCGAACACCTGCTGGACGCTCCACCATGGAGGAAAGGCAACCGCCACAACGTCCGTGCCTGGACGAACCTGCAACGACAGCGCCGCGATTGTGGTCGAGCTCGCGATCAGCATCACGATCGCGTTCAGCCAAGGCGGCCACCGTGCCGTAGAAATGACGTTGTCCCGCTCCACGAAATAGTCCTATCGGGTCCGACCTAGTTTTCCGTAAAGAACGAGAGCGCCCCGTGGAATTACGGGCTTAGTGCCTTATGTGCCGGGTTTGCGCCGAATGGGTGAAACCCGACGGAATGCCTCGTCATCCAACTTGGCAGATCACATCCAAGGAGATCTCTAATTCCGATATCTGCTCGGCGGCACCATGAAGATCGGGAAGGAGGTTCGAGAGCGAAACGCGGTGGGTCGCGATCTGCGATTTTAGTGACATCAAACGCTCTACGAGCACGTGGTCAATCGACTGGGGAGACACAGATTGCAGACGATCAAGCGCATCAAGTCCAAGCTGCAGAGCGCCGATAGACTCGAGCAGAACTTCACAGTGCCAGGTCGCTCCCTTGAGCTTTTCCGCTTCGGTGCGGAGTCTAGACCGGAGAGGCGTTTTTTTCGCAGTTTGACCCGTGTATCCCTCAAGTTGAATAGCTGTTCCCATCGATTTCTCTTCATATACATAGGAAGCGTTGTTGGTCGTCACGTTGTGGGACGTTCCATGTAACTAAAAAAACGGAGGGAATTGAACGAAGTATTACCCACAATGCGTCGTTCGCGGAATCCGGACAGCCTCTTCGCAAACTGGACAGGCAAACCAATGCTGAAGCCGACTTTTCCTCAACTTGCGCATAAGAGCCGTCGTCTTCGAGCCGCAGCAAGTCCCTGCGCGAATGTTGTGCGTCGAGACACATCGTCGTCGATGGATCCAAGGCGCGCGTCGACAATCTGAGGGTCACTTGCATCAACCTAATGCGACCGCCTAGAAGGAGGATAACTCGAGGTTCGAAGAATCCGCATCGGCCTCCGCCGCACATAAGCGCCTTGTCGCGGCAAGCGCGTGTCTTCTCGCCAGCCAAGCGTAAGTCTGATCGCTTCGCGGTCTCCCCTGACGCAGCTCGTGCGCATGCCGATGCATTTCGTACAAAATCCCCCACGCCGTGCGAAAATAATTGCGGAATGCTCTACAAGAGACGATGGTCCCGGCCAACAAGCTGCCCAACCGGGCGCGCCTGATTGATCCGACGGCAAAGAGGTTAGCCGGAGCGTTTTTGCGTAATTTGCTGTAGTAGTCGCTGGCCTAACAAAGCCTTCCGAGGAGGCAGGACTCGCCGAGCGGGCTGGCTGAAACGACTAACCGGCACTGGCTGCGCGTCACCGTCGGCCAGGGCGGGCGAAATTGCATCAGACCTCATCTCAACCACTTGTAGCAAATCCTTGAAATCTAGGCGGGATCAGACCGAGAATCTGGAGAAGCAGAGGGCCACCCGGCGGGCGCCGGATCTGGTCTCCTTCGAGGAGCATCTGTCACAGCTCGCGAAACTCAATCCATCGGCAAGGCTCGAAGTCGAGCGCCCCAATGGACTCATGCTGCGTTCCAATTTTGCTCTCGTAGGTGGAATGAAGTTGCTTGACGTCGAAGGCGACCAGAATTGGCGCGCCGTGTCGAACTATGCAGGCGAAAGGCTGGCGCTCTTCATACCCACCGCCGGGGTTCTCGAGGCGACGCTGGATGGCGGAGATTTCGTTGCAGGCGGGCACCACGCGCTGCTAGTCGGAAACCGCGAAGTGAGGAAGATGATCGGCCGCACGGACGGCGTATACGCTCACATCATGATACAATGGGACATAGTCGATGTTCGCAGCAGCATGCGCAGTATCTATGGCGTCCAGGCACGGCAGCACCTCCCGCTCAATTCGCTTTTCGAGCTCAAGGACGATGCTGGCCAACTCGTCAAATTTCTCGCCAAGTCGTTATCCTGCGGAGCTTTTCCTCAGGATGGATCGTCAACCGCCGCAGCGCTGATCGCCGAGACTATGCTGCGAATTGTGCTGAGAAACAATGCACGTGAAGTGAGAGGTCTTTGCGAGGGACGGGTTATCGACGTCGGACCGCGTTACATCGAAGCCGCAGCCGACCTAATGAGGGAGAAATTGCACGAGCCGCTGACACTGGGCGCGATTTCCGACGCGGTTGGAGTGAGCGGGAGATCTCTCCAGGATGGCTTTCGTAAGCACTATGACACTACCCCGCTCGCCTATCTGCGAAATCTTCGGTTGGAGACTGTTCGCATCGAGCTATCGCGGCCGGATAATCAGCTTTCGGTGACCGACGTCGCGGAAAAATGGGGATTCACAAATAAGGGACGTTTCGCGGCACTTTATCGAGAAGCGTTCGGAGAATCTCCTTCGGAGACCATGCGCAACTCGTATCGGCGCCGCTGACTCTTATTGGCGCACCGCTGCAAACGGTCTCCCGCAAACGGACATCTCCGCGCCGCCTCGCAGCCGCGCTTTTGCAAAAGATATCCAGTTTCTCGCCTCTGTTGACCCGACCTATCCTGCCTGATCAGCAGTGTAAGAAGATTTTCGGCATCTGATTTCAATAGCCAAGGGCGATGCCATCCCGACGGGAATCAGCCCCACCTCTGAGAAGTCCACGTTTACGGTCGATCCATATCGCCTGGGCCGTTCCGAGTGGATTTGACGCTCGCGTAGGAAGGTGCCCCAACGCACGAAGCCCCTCGACGATCTTAGCCGGAACGGTCGCTTCGACGTCCAGTACGTCGCCGCGTGCGAAGATGCGCGGTTGGTCGATCGCTTCCTGCACCGACATTTTGTGATCGAGTAGGTTCGACAGGACCTGGATCTGTCCAATGGGCTGGAAATGCCCTCCTGTCACGCCGAACGACAAGACGCATTCGCCGCCTCGCGTCAGCATGGCAGGCAGGATGGTGTGCATTGGTCGCTTGCCACCCGCGAGCACGTTGGGATGGCCGGGGTCGAGCACAAAGCCGAAGCCGCGGTTGTGCAGCAAGACACCACATTCGGGTGCCACGATGCCGCTGCCGAAATCATCGAAGACGGAGTTGATAAATGAAACCGCGGTGCGATCTTTGTCCACGACTGACAGGAACACCGTATCTTTGTGTTCCGGCATTGTGATCGGCGCGACGTCGCTCAGCCGCCCGCTCAATGATATCCGGTGAGAGAGGATGTCGGCACGGGGAGACGAAGTCATGCGCTCGACCGGCACATGCCCGGTATCAGGATCGCCGACGAAGGCGTCGCGCTCTGCATAGCCAATGCGCGCGATCTCGGCCAAGAGATGGTAGCGCTCCACCGATACGGGAGCAAAGTCCGCGACGCTATAACGGTCGAGCAGACTTGCCATGGCTAGAACGGCAACGCCTGTGCCATTCGGGGGACATTCCCACAGTTCAAAACCACGGTAGGACGCGGATATTGGCTTCTCGTAGCGCGGCCGGAAGGCGGCAAAATCCTCGACGGTATGAAAACCACCGAGCGAGCGCAGAGCCTTTACGATGCTCTCCGCAATCCATCCCTCGTAGAAAACGTCGGCACCCTTTGCGGCGACATCCCGAAGGGTGCGGGCCAGCATAGGCTGCGTGTGCAAATCGCCGGGGGCTGGCGTTTCGCCGCGGGGGAGAAAGACCGAAGTCGTAGCAGCCAGACGAGAGAGCTTCGGCATCTGCCTCGCCCAGTCCCTCGCCAGCCGCTCAGCGACAGGATAGCCATTTTCCGCAGCGGCGATGGCAGGTGAAAGGAGACGCGCGAGATCAAGCGTTCCGTGATCCTCGGCCAGCCGGGCCCACGTTCGCACGGCACCCGGAACAGTAACTGCGTGCGCACTCTCGGGGTCGAGCGTCGTTACGCCGGCTTCTGCGAGCCGTTCGACACTCGCGGCCGACGGCGCCGCTCCGGATCCGTTGAGCGCGATGATCGGCTGCCCTTCCCGTTTCAGCAGAACGAAGCAATCTCCACCCACGCCGGTCTGGGTTGGCTCAACGACAGCAAGCACAGCTCCAGCCGCCACGGCTGCATCAATGGCGTTGCCGCCTTCGCGCAGCACGTCGATTGCGGCCAGCGTGGCCAACGGGTGCGGGGTCGCGGCCATTCCATTGACGCCGAATGCTTCAGAACGTCCCGGCAATTCGAAACTTCTCATGTCAGCACCGGCCCGGTACGATTCGCAGTTTTACCCACCCCATCTCCCTCGGATCTCTCAGATCCGAGCCGAGTGATCGCAGCCGACTAGTTAGCTCCTTGCCATCCGTTGACCAGCGGCCGCCGCACCTCGACTGTCCCCAAAAAAAGACGCCGGGGCACGAGCCCCGGCAAGTTTGGGAGGAAACAGCTCTCCAGGAAAACGCCGCCTGGGTACCAAGGATCGCCTGCATTTGCTCTCTCAACAGCCTAGCGCGTTGCTATCCGTACCGATCGGTATTGCGTTTGATGGTGAGAAAGGCGTCTAAATGCGCGCCCATTTTGCAAGAATGTTGCAAAATGGGGCCGCAAGTCACAAAGCCGCCTTGCGAGATGCGGTTCGATTATGGAAACGAGCGCGAGAATCTCTGCCGCAAGCAAGCGCGTGCCGACGACTATTGCTGCGCTCGATTGATCCGCTGCTTTTCCTCGAAAACGGCCATGGCAGCATCGACACCTCCGCCGCGGTGGGGCACGCCGGCAGCCGCCAGGCCCATCTCCACTCCGGACAACGCCCCGAGCAGGCTGAGCTCGTTGCATTCGCCGAGATGACCGATGCGGAAAACCTTGCCTGCGACCTTGCCCAATCCGGAGCCGAGCGAGACGTTGTATTTCTCGAGCGTGATCTTGCGGAAGCGGTCGGCGTCATGGCCCGGAGGCATCAAGACCCCGGTCAGAACGGGCGACTGTTCAGCGGAATCTTGGCAGAGCACCTCAAGTCCCCACGCTTCGACTGCGGCGCGACACGCCGTCGCGAGACGCTTGTGTCGGGTGAAGACGTTGTCCAACCCCTCCTCCTTCAGCATCTCGAGCGCTTCTTTCAGGCCGTAGAGCAAGTTGGTGGCGGGAGTGTACGGAAAGAACCCAGTGTTGTTGTTCTTCAACATCTCCTGCCAGTCCCAGTAGGACCGTGGCATCTTGTTGTTCTTCGACGCAGTCAACGCCTTTTCGGAGATCGCGTTGAAGCCCAATCCAGGAGGAAGCATCAATCCCTTCTGAGATCCGGAGACCGTCACGTCGACCTTCCATTCATCGTGGCGGTAGTCGACCGAGGCCAGCGAGGAGATGGTGTCGACCATGAACAATGCGGGATGTTTCGCTGCATCGATGGACTTGCGGATCTCGGCGACACGGCTGGTCGCTCCCGTGGAGGTCTCGTTATGCACGACCATCACGGCTTTGATGCTGTGCGACTTGTCCTCCAGCAGCTTTGCTTCGATTGCTGCTGGCTCGGCGCCATGGCGCCAGTCGCCGGGAACGAAGTCGACCTCAACACCGAAACGCGTAGCGATCTGCTTCCAAAGCGTTGCGAAATGCCCCGTCTCGACCATGAGAACCTTGTCGCCCGGCGACAAGGTATTGACGATAGCAGCTTCCCAGGCGCCCGTGCCGGATGAGGGGAAAATGATGACGGGCTGCCTCGTCTTGAAAACGTCCTTGCAGCCCTCGATCACGCGATTCCCCAACTCGGCGAATTCGGCGCTCCGATGATCGATGATGGGCATCGCGATCGCGCGCAGGATGCGGTCGGGTATCGGGCTAGGTCCGGGAATCTGCAAAAAGTGGCGACCCTGCATGATGACTTCCTCCAAACGGGGCTAGAACGCTCCCTAGCGGTACGCCGCTCACTTTTTGCATTCATTTTCATTAGAGTCAATCCAGTATTGGTATTCAAAATATGAGTGCGCAGCCTCGACAACTTCTCCCTGTCGGCTTACCGATACGAGATGACCGACACAGCGCTTGAACGCTCCGAAGATCAGGCAACCTCAGCAGCTCACGGGGATGACAAAGGCCCCGCCTCATTGCACGACGAACTGCTTGGTAAGCTTAGGGATTTCATCGTCGAGGGCAATCTCGCCGACGGAGCACGCGTTCCCGAACGAGCGCTGTGCGAGCAATTCAACATCTCGCGGACTCCGCTGCGCGAGGCCCTGAAGGTGCTGGCCGCCGAAGGTCTGATCGAGCTGCTCCCCAACCGCGGCGCGCGCATCCGCGCCTTGAGCCCCGACGATATCCGGAACCTCTTCGACCTTATGGGAGGTCTCGAGGCGCTGGCAGGTCGACTGGCCTGCGAGCGCATAACGGACGAGGAAATCGCCGAAATCGAGCAGATTCACCACGACATGTACCGCCATTATCTTCGGCGGGACATGCACGAATACTTCCGGAGCAATCAGGCCATCCATCAAAAGATCTTGGCGGCCGCTCGAAATCCCAGCCTAACGGCGACCTACGCCAACCTGTCTGGCCGGATCCGCCGGGTACGCTATACAGCCAATCTGGCCAGAGATCGCGATCGCTGGGGTGAGGCCATGCGCGAACATGAGACCATCTTGGACGCGCTCCGCCGCCGTTCCGGAGGCGAATTAGCCAACATTCTGTTCGCCCACCTCAGAAACAAGCGAAACGCCGCCCAAGGGCAGGTTTAGGGCGCCCTCGCGTCGAGCATTTTGCCCATATCCGACATTGTGTCGGCATATTTTGCGAAGTCCAATTCAATATTGCATGCAAAATTTTTTCATTCTAGTGTCCTGCCGACGCGCCGACTGATCGTAAGCCGGCGCGGAACCGAACCCAACAGGGACGGACACGGGTAGCGCGGATGGGGGACCGAGGCCAGACAGGCCAATCCCGCCGGTGATCACCCATTCCTTCGTCTCTGGGGCTCCATGATGAAGGCGCGACATGAACCAGACCGCTTATGCAGGCCCCTACCGGTACGATGTCGCCTTCGAGAGGCAGCTCTCTCGCGCATTGGAGGGTGAGGTCCGCTTCGATGCATTCACCCGCGGACGGTATGCGACGGACGCCTCGATCTATCAGATCATGCCCCAAGGCGTCGCCTTCCCAAAAACCGAGGCAGACATCGCGGCGGCACTGACAATTTCAGCCGAACACGGAATCCCCGTGATCGCGCGTGGCGGCGGCACTTCTCAGAATGGCCAACCGATCGGCAATGGCCTCGTGCTCGACCTGAGCCGCTATTTCAATGCGATCCGCGAGTACGATCCCGCAGCCCGTTCGATCTCAGTCGCCCCCGGGATCGTTCTCGAGGCACTCAACACGTTCGTCAAGAAAGACGGCCTGTTCTTCCCCGTCGAGCCGTCGACGGCGAGCCGCTGCACGATCGGCGGGATGACAGGCAACAATTCTTCCGGAGCGCGCTCACTCAGATACGGCAAGACCGTCGACAATATCATCGCACTCAAGGCCATGTTCGATGACGGCGAATCCTTCACGCTAAGTGATCGACCGATCGGCGATAACTCATCTTCGCGCACCCGCGATTTGATGAACCGGATGCTTGCGCTGGCCGAGCGCCATCGATCCGAGATCGAGACCATCTTTCCGAAGGTCCAGCGTCGCGTCGGCGGCTATAACCTCGATGAATTGCTGGCGGTGCCGCCCAACCTCTCGCACCTGCTTGTCGGCTCGGAAGGCACTCTTGCAATCACGACGGAAGCGACACTGCTTCTCTCGCCGCTGCCCCGGCATCGCGTCATGGGCGTCTGCCATTTTCCGAGCTTTCGTGCTGCCATGGAGACAACCCAACATCTCGTCGCGCTCAATCCCGTGGCGGTCGAGCTTGTCGACAACAATGTTCTGGTTCTCGGCGCGGACATCCCGCTCTTCATCCGCACTCTCAACGATATCACCAGAGGAAAACCGAACTGCCTGCTCTTGGTCGAGTTTGCTGGGGATGATCTTTCCCAACTGAAAAGCGACCTGAAACGCCTGGATCAATGCATGGCCGACCACGGCTTTGCGGGTGCTGTGGTCGAGGTCGTCGAACCAGAGCGACAGAAGCGAGTTTGGGAAGTTCGAGAAGCTTGTCTGAATATCATGATGTCGATGAAAGGGGACGGGAAACCCGTCTCGTTCATCGAAGATTGTGCCGTTCCTCTGGAGCACCTGGCCGATTACACGGATGCGGTGACGGCCCTATTCGAGAAGCACGGCACGCGCGGAACTTGGTATGCCCACGCGTCCGTCGGCTGCCTCCATGTGCGTCCCATCTTGAACATGAAGACCGAAAAGGGCGTCAAGGCGATGCGAGCCATCGCCGAAGAAGCTTGCGAACTGGTGAGACGATTCAAAGGGTCGTTCTCAGGCGAACACGGAGATGGCATCTCCCGCTCAGATTTCGTCGAGCCGATGTTTGGCGGATCGCTCACACGCGCCTTCGAGGAGGTCAAAGACGCGTTCGACCCCGGAAACCGGCTCAATCCGGGCAAGATCATCCGACCTTATCATATGGACGATCGCAGCTTGATGCGCTTTCCGCCGGAGTATCGCGCCTTTGCTCCCGCGAAGACGGCTCTCGACTGGTCCGAATGGGGCGGCTTCGGCGGCGCCGTCGAGATGTGCAACAACAACGGTACATGCCGGAAGATGGCGGGAGGCACGATGTGTCCGTCCTGGCGAGTCACGCAGCAAGAGCAACACCTCACCCGAGGCCGGGCAAATACGTTGCGGCTCGCGATCTCCGGACAACTTGGCCCGGAAGCCCTAACCTCTCCAGAGATGAAGGAAACGCTTGACCTTTGCGTCTCCTGCAAGGGTTGCAAGCGTGACTGCCCCACAGGCGTCGATATGGCGCGGATGAAAATCGAATTTCTGCACCACTACCATGGTCGGCACGGTCTGCCGCTCAAGGAGTGGCTGATCGCATATTTGCCGCGCTATGCACCACTTGCTGCAAAGCTCGCCCCTTTCATGAATTTGCGCGACCGCATACCTGGCTTGGCGTGGCTAACTGAACGCTGGCTGGGGTTTTCGGCGCGACGTACATTGCCTGTGTGGCGCGCCCCCTGGCACGACAAGCGTCATCGAGCTTCGCCATCGGACGTCGTGGGAGACGGGCGCGATGTGGTACTCTTCGGCGACACCTTCAACCGGTACTTCGAACGCGAAAACTTGGAAGCGGCTGAAAGAGTGCTACAGGCCGGCGGATACCGGATGCATCATGTCACAGCAAAGGACGGCGGCCGGCCCTTGTGCTGCGGACGAACCTTCCTTTCGGCAGGCCTTGTCGAGGAGGCCCGCCTGGAAGCGAGGCGGACTGCGGAAGCCCTCGCGCCATTCGTATCCAGGGGAGCGAAGATCGTCGGGCTCGAACCTTCATGTCTGATGACGTTCCGCGATGAGTTCGCCGCCCTTCTGCCGAAGGACGAAGTAGCGCCATTGGCCAAGGCGGCAAGGCTGATCGAAGAATTGCTGGCCGACGATCTCGCCACAGGTGCTACAACCTTGTCTTTCCGGGACCAAGGCGGACGGACCGTCCATCTGCATGGTCATTGCCATCAAAAAGCGTTCGACGCGATGGGAGCGGTGGAGAAAACGTTGCGGGCTGTCCCGGGACTCGACGTCAAGCCTATCGAGTCCAGTTGTTGCGGCATGTCCGGGGCATTCGGCTACGCGGCAGCCACGATCGATATCTCGATGGCCATGGGCGAATTGTCTCTTTTCCCCGCCGTTCGCCAGGCAGATCCGGAAGATCTCGTCGTCGCGGACGGCACAAGTTGTCGCCATCAGATCTGGGACGGAGCCGCCCGACAAGCCGTTCACGTCGCGCGCGTGCTGGCAATGGCGCTCGACGATTGATCGAAGCGGGCGATCTACGTCGTCGTCTTGTTGGTGGGCAACTTTAGGCCCATTGACGCCTTGACGCGATCCATGACCACCATGGTCTTGAAATGTTTGACGTTGTGATTTTCGAAAAACAGCCGCTTCGTAAGGTCTTCGTAATCTCGCATCGAAGCAATGGTAATTACCAACACGAAATCCATGTCGCCAGTAATGTAGTAGCATTGCTGGACTTCCGGGGTGGCAATGAACGCCTTCTTGGCAGCCTCGAGTAGATCAAGACGCTCGCTCTCGATGTGGACTTCCACGAGGAGCGTGATCGGTAGACCCACGGTCTCCGGATCGAGGATGGCGACGTTGCTTTCGATGACACCGCCCTTCTGAAGCCTGCTGATCCGGCGTTGAACGGCCGCAGCGGACAGATTGACCATGTCTCCGACAGTGCGTTGCGGAGTCGTGTTGTCGCGCTGAAGAATTTCGAGGATTGCTAGATCATATTGATCGAGGTCGTCCACCCCGAGCTTCTTCGGCATCAACGCCTCCATCGTCCAGTAAGCCTCTCAAGCTAAAAGCTTTTTTGAGCCCGCGCGCAATATCTTTTCGACGAGAATTCCCGCATCTCAGTCCTCTCGCCGCTCCCCTTTCGTCGATAACCCCGACCCGAGCTTGCGGCACTCCCCCCGAAATAGCGCTCCGAGCGGTTTCGAGTGAACCACCACAATTCGTTCGGCCGGTGCCGAGAAAACGAGGAAAGATTGCATTCGGCAGCTTGAATCCGAGCGCACAACTCGGCGACGCCGCAATACTGATCACGTCTGAATATGCACATTCTTAAGGCACAAGAACCGCGACGCAGAGAGCGGCGGCCTGGGCTCGAAGTCGGCGGTTTTTCCTTTCCGGAGTTCTGATGTCCAACGTTACCCAGACCATGAGGGAAAATGCGATCGCCGCCGCGCGAAGCTATGTCCTAGATGGAAAATTCTCGGCCGAGATGGCCCCTCGTATTGCCATCCGGAGCGAGAGTCCTCGGGACGACTGCCGCAATGATAACCTTCACTACTTGAACAAGGAAATGCGTCCGCTCCTGGAGCGGATGGGATTTGCATGCCAGCTCCTCGAGAACCCGGTCGAGCAGCGCCTACCGGCGATGTATGCCGAGCGGATCGAAGATCCGAGACGCCCCACCATTCTGATCTACGGCCACGGCGACGTTCTGTGGGGCATGAGTGGCGATTGGAAGGACGACCGCGATCCCTGGATACTGGATGAAGCCGGAGGACGCATCTACGGCCGAGGCACTGCGGACAACAAGGGTCAGCACTCAATCAACCTGGCCGCCTTGCGCATCGTGCTGGAGCGACGCGGTCATCTCGGGTTCAACACGAAAGTGCTCATCGAGATGGGCGAAGAGACCGGCTCGCTCGGGCTGGCCGACCTCGCGAGAAACCACCGCGATCTGTTTAAGTCAGACTGCCTTATCGCTTCCGATGGCCCCCGCTTGGCCGCAGGCGCGCCGACCCTGTTTCTCGGCGGTCGAGGCAGCGTTGGCTTTCGTCTGACCTGCGAGATCCGCGACGGAGCATATCACTCCGGAAACTGGGGTGGCCTGCTCGTGAATCCCGGCATCAGGCTTGCGCATGCGATTGCCACCATTACCGATCCGACCGGCCGCATCGCGATTCCGGAATGGACTCCGGACGGCATGCCGCCCGAGGTCCGCGCAGCCCTAAAAAAAATCGTCCTCGAAACCGGCCCCGATGACCCGGAGATCGACGATAACTGGGGTGAGCCGGGCTTGGAGGGCGCGGAACAGGTCTATGGCTGGTGCAATTTCGAGGTCCTGGCCTTCGTCTGCGGCCGGCCTGACGCCCCTGTCAACGCCGTGCCGGGGACTGCTAACGCGACCTGCCAACTACGTTATGTCGTTGGCGTCGATCCGGAGAAGGTTCTCCCCGCACTGCGCGCCCATTTGGACGCGCGAGGTTTCTCCGACGTGACGATCGAGGAAATCAAAGAAGACTTCTACCTTGCGACCCGGACCGACCTCGACAACGGTTGGGTTCAATTCGCTCTCTCGTCGATGGAAACGACGCTCGGTCGTGAAGCATCTTTGCTGCCCAACTTCGGCGGATCGCTGCCGAACGAAGTCTTTGCCGAGATCATCGGCATGCCGACCCTCTGGATCCCGCACTCCTATCCTTCCTGCTCTCAGCACGCACCGGACGAGCACATGCTCGTCACCGTGGTGGAAGAAGGAATGCAGATCATGACCGGTCTGTTCTGGGACCTCGGAGAGGCTCGATTGCAAGACGGGCACCCCGTAGCGTCGGCGAGTGCCTGACGCCAGCTGGTCCTCGCCAAGCTTCGTAGAACAAACGGTGATGCCGCAAGGCGTCGCCCAAGACAATAAAAGCAAAACATCATCCAAAACAGGAAGGGACGACCATGGTGACTTTAGGATATGCTCACGCTCGAGCTGGCAGGCCGCGTTCAAAACTCGCGGTCGAGCTTAGTGCTGTTGCCCTGGTAGCAGCGATGGTAATCGCCCCGCTTTGCGCCCGAGCCCAAGCCCAGAGCGGTCAGAGTACCCCTCCTTCAGACAAGGTCGACACGCTCGGAGCCATCAAGGCACGCGGGTACTTGATCTGCGGAGTGGCAGGCGATCGGCCGGGCTTCAGCTTCCCGGACAGCAAAGGCGTGATGCAAGGACTGGATGCGGACATCTGCCGCTCGGTCGCGGCCGCGATCTTCGGCGACCCGGAGAAGATTCGCTTCACCTCCCTCACCAGCTTGACACGCTTCCCTGCACTCCAATCAGGCGAAGTCGACATGTTGGCTCGCTTCACCACGTGGACACTCACTCGCGAAGCCAGCCTAGGTCTAGACGTTGCCTCGGTCTATTTCTATGACGGCCAGGGGTTCATGGCAAAGAAGAGCCTCGGCGTAAAAGGCGCGCTGGAGCTCGACGGTGCGACCGTCTGCGTGACGCAGGGCACGACAAGCGAAGCCAACATGGTCGACTTCTTCCGCGCCCACAATCTCGGACTGAAGCCTGTCGTCATCGAAAAGATCGAACAGGTTCGCGATGCGTTGGCAAACAACCGATGTGACGCCTATACGAACGATGCCTCGCAACTCGGCTCCCTGAAGCTTGCAATGGGACCGGCCGGCGACGAATACATTCTTCTTCCCGAGATCATTTCAAAGGAACCGCTGGGAATCTTCGTGCGCAAGGGCGACCAGCGCTTCTTCGACATAGTTCGCTGGACTTACATCGCCATGCTGACCGCCGAGGAGCTCGGTATCGCCAAAAGCAATATCGACACCTTCCGGAAGACGCGCGATCCGCAAAATCAACGCTTCATGGGCGAGACCGGCGATCTGGGCGCCGCCCTAGGCCTGGATCCACAATGGGCCGTCAATGTGGTCAAGGCCGTCGGCAATACCGCCGAGTTGTGGGACCGCACCATCGCCAGCCTGGGAATTCAGCGCGGCGTAAACCGCCTCGCGAAGGATGGTGGCCTTCAATACGCTCCCCCGATGCGTTGATACCGCTCGCGAGCGGCGGCGAGAGGAAGGCCTTCCGGCGATCCTCTCGTCTTCTCCTGGGGAGATGTACCCTCAATTTGACCCACTTCTTGCAGTTCGTGGCAGAGCGACATGACGGCACTCAACAACGGCATACAGACGCACAATCGTCGGGCAACAATGCTGGGCTCGTTTGTTTCAAACGTCGCCGTTCGTAGATTTGGTTGGCAAGCGCTCGCGGCGCTCGCCTTGTTTGGAAGCGTCTTCTGGCTCGCAGGCAACCTCCATCACAATCTCGCAGCGCGCAACATCTCCTCGGGTTTCGGCTTCCTTACTCGCGAAGCGGGCCTGCCTATTGCGGAACACTTGATCTCTTACACGCCGGCAGACAGCTATTTCCGCGCGCTTCTCATAGGGACGCTGAATACGCTGTGGGTCGCGTCCTGGGCTATCATTCTTGGGACCATTCTCGGCACCGCCATCGGCATCGCGCGCATTTCGAAGAATTGGCTGCTCGCCAAGCTTGCTTCCATTTACGTCGATTTATTCCGCGATGTCCCGCTCCTGCTACAGCTCTTTCTTTGGTACACTATCCTCCAGAAATTGCCGCCGGTGCGGCAAGCTCTAAATCCCGTCGTCGGTGTTTTTCTGTCGAATCGTGGATTGAGCTTCCCCGTTCTCGATTGGCAAACCGCGCATAGTTGGACGCTGCTCGCCTTTGTGCTTGGCCTGGTGGCAACGACGCTGTACGCGAAGAGAGCGTCGCGCAGGCAACTGGAGGACGGCCGCGCAAGGTCGCTCTGGCCCGTAGCCACGCTCCTTCTGGTCGTCATCCCCCTTGTCGTGGCAGTCGCGCTCGGCGCATCCGTAGACATCGACATGCCGCAGCCGAAGGGTTTCAACATTCGCGGCGGCGTCACTGTATCTCCCGAATTCTTCGCACTTCTTGTAGGTCTCGTCGTCTACAATGCCGCCTTCATCGCCGAAATCGTTCGATCGGGCCTCGAATCGGTGGGTCGTGGGCAGCACGAAGCGGCGCGCGCCCTTGGGCTCCATCCGAAAAACATTCTGACGTGGATCGTATTTCCGCAGGCGTTGCGCGTCATCGTGCCTCCGTTGACCAGCCAATATCTAAATGTGACCAAAGGCTCCTCCCTCGCCGTCGCGATCGGTTACCAGGACATTGTGTCCGTCGCGACGACCTCGATGAATCAAACGGGTCAGTCCATCGAACTCGTGGGCATCATCATGGCGGTCTATTTGACGATCAGTCTTTCGATCAGTCTTCTGATGAACATCTACAACGCACGCGTGGCCCTGGTGGAGCGCTGATGATGGCCGCTTTCGTTGAACACATCGTCAATCCGACCCTCATTGAAGCGCGCGAACGCCCGGAATTGATCGGTGGCGGGTTCTTCGCTTGGGCGCGGGAAAATCTCTTCTACTCCTGGCTTTCCTCGCTCACGACATTGATCTTGCTCGCGGTCATGGCGAAGGCAGGCCTCTCGCTGTTCCAATGGGCTTTCGTGAATGCCGTCTGGCAAGTTCCATCCGGTCCACAGGGTCCCATCACGGATAGCTGCAGAGCGCTAGGAAGTGGGGCTTGCTGGGCAGTCATCGGGGAGAAGTACCGCTTCATCCTTTTCGGACTATATCCGTTCGAGCAGCAATGGCGACCAACGGTCGTTATTGCACTCTTCGTTGGATTGTTCGTCGTGTCAGCAATGAAGCGGTTCTGGCGCATCGAACTCGCAGCAGTGTGGATGCTTACGCTCCTCCTGATTGGACTTCTCATGTGGGGCGGCATTTTCGGGCTCACATTCGTTTCCCAGGTGAACTGGGGCGGCCTGGCACTCACGCTTATCATTGCGACTATCGGGGTGGCGATCGCGTTTCCGTTGTCAGTCTTCGTAGCGCTCGGCCGACGCTCGGACCTTCCGTTCATCAAATGGCTCTGCGTCGCCTATGTCGAAGTCATTCGCGGCGTCCCCCTGATTACCCTCCTTTTCATGGCGAGCGTAATGTTTCCGCTGTTGATGCCCGAAGGCGTCAATCTCGACAAACTACTTCGAGCCCAGATTGCCATCATCCTGTTCTTTGCCGCGTATCTAGCGGAAGTCGTGCGCGGCGGTCTGCAAGCGCTTCCGAAGGGGCAGTACGAGGCTGCGTACGTGTTGGGGCTTTCCTATTGGCAGACTTCAAGACGGATCGTGCTCCCGCAGGCCTTGCGGACCGTCATTCCGCCGCTCGTAAACAACTTCATCGGGTTCTTTAAGGACACCTCGCTGGTCCTGGTCATCGGTCTATACGACCTTCTGCACTCGGCGCAGGTCGCCGTCGCCGAGCCAGCTTGGCAAGGATTCGGAGTGGAAACCTACATCTTTGCCGGCCTGATCTACTTCGCCTTCTGCTTCGCAATGTCGAGATACAGCCAATGGCTGGAGATCGGCCTCAACATGCATAGACACCGCTAGTCATTAATCACCCCGGGCGAGTTCTTGAACCGCCCCTCCTGCGAGAGACCCCAGATGACTCGAAAGGGACTTAAAGTGATCGAGCCAGCGATCGCCGAGGCCAGTTCGCCAACAAAGGCGACTGCCGTTTCGATACAGAAGGTCAACAAGTGGTACGGTAGCCTGCACGTACTTCGGGACGTCGATCTGGACGTGGCAGCCGGCGAACGGGTCGTGATCTGCGGGCCTTCGGGCTCGGGCAAGTCCACGCTTATCCGCTGTATCAACAATCTCGAGGAACATCAGCAGGGTAAGATCTTCGTGGACGGCATACAGGTCGACAACGATGTCGCTCATCTGGATGCCATTCGACGGGAAGTCGGGATGGTATTCCAAAGCTTCAATTTGTTCCCGCACCTGACAGTACTCGAAAACTGCACACTCGCACCTATGCTCGTGCGCGGCATCGCTCGTGCAGACGCCGATGCGCAAGCTAGAGCCTACCTGGAGCGCGTCCGCATTCCCGATCAAGCCAATAAGTTTCCGGGACAACTTTCGGGCGGACAGCAACAGCGCGTCGCCATCGCCCGCGCCCTGTGCATGAAGCCTAAGATCATGCTGTTCGACGAACCAACGTCGGCTCTCGATCCGGAGATGGTCAAAGAGGTGCTCGATACGATGGTTTCGCTCGCGAGGGACGGCATGACGATGATTTGCGTCACCCATGAGATGGGATTTGCCCGCGAAGTTGCCGATCGCGTCGTGTTCATGGACCACGGCCAGATCGTCGAATCTGGAAGTCCGCAGGCGGTGTTTGGCCAACCAAGGACCGATCGTCTCAAGCTATTCTTAGGTCAGGTTCTTAGGGAGCACTGACCTTCCGATGGGCCACCTCGGGAAATACCGAATCGACGGATTTGATTGGCACAACGGGAGGCCGCGGCTCGACGAGGGGCTGGTCCCGGAGGCGGCTCTATGGATGGATGGCAATGACTCTTGCGATTGACGCAACTCGCCTGATCGAACGCATCCTAGCCAGCGCAGATCCCGTCCTAAGATGAAGAGACCGGGAACGATCAACGCGAGCAACCGCACTGCCTTTGAAGGAGGACTGCACTATGCGACATTCGGATTTGTACTGTTCGACGCTCGCGAAACGCCACGACGTGTTGCGCCGGGCCCTGCGCACGACGATCTGCGCAGCAGCGTTCGCGATCGCGCCGTTGGCCGCTCAAGCTCAGGCACAGAACTCACCCGCAGCAGCCGGTACAGTAGACACGCTCGGTGCCATCAAGGCCCGCGGATATCTGATCTGTGGCATCTCGGGGGACAAGCCCGGCTTTAGTTTCGCCGACAGCAAGGGCGTCATGCAGGGGCTCGATGTTGACCTCTGCCGTTCCGTCGCAGCCGCAATCTTCGGCGATCCCGCGAAGGCGCGCTTCACTTCTTTGACTAGTCTTACACGCTTCCCCGCACTGCAGTCTGGCGAAGTCGACCTCATTGCGCGATATACGACCTGGACTCTCACCCGTGAGGCCAGTCTCGGTCTGGAGGTCGCTGCAGTCTACTTCTATGATGGCCAAGGTTTTCTCGTAAAGAAAAGCATTGGTGCAAAAAGTGCGCTGGATCTCAACGGCGCATCCGTCTGTGTGGAGCCTGGCTCGACCGGCGAGGTGAACCTCGTCGACTATTTTCGAGCCAATAAGCTTGAACTAAAACCTGTTGTCATTGAGAAGCTAGAACAGATCCGCGACGCGCTGACGAGCGACCGCTGCGACGCCTACACGAATGACAGTGCGCAACTGGGTGCGTTCAAGGCGACGCTGGGTCCCGCGGGCGACAACTATGTCGTGCTACCCGAAATCATATCGAAAGAGCCTCTCGGAATCTTCGTCCGCAAAGGTGACCAACGCTTTTTCGACATCGTCCGCTGGACGCATGTCGCGCTGCTCACCGCCGAGGAGTTCGGCATTACCCAATCAAACATAGAAACGTTCCGTAAGAGCGCCAACCCCCAAATTCAGCGTTTCATGGGCGAGACGAACAATCTCGGTGCGGCTTTGGGCTTGGACACCCAGTGGGCTGTGAACGCAGTTAAGGCGGTCGGAAACTTCGCCGAGATCTGGGATCGCAATATTGTACCGCTGGGCATTCCCCGCGGCATCAACCGCCTCGTGAAAGATGGCGGCGCGCAATACGCCCCGCCGATGCGTTGATCGCAACGAGATACATTTCACGATGATCACTTTCCGGGTGGATCTCCACCCGGAATGCCACGCGCAACACGTACGCACGCACTTTCCAAGGAGGCACGCCAATGACCCACTTTGCGACGCTGGACCGCGAAATGACGGAGTGGAGACGCGATCTCCATCGGCATCCAGAATTCGGGTTCGAGGAGCGCCGCACAGCAGCCTTCGTGGCGGCAAAGCTCCGTGAATTTGGTTTGGACGACGTTACTGAGGGAGTCGGCGGTACGGGAGTGGTTGGCACGCTAAGGCGCGGAACGGGCAATCGCTGCATCGCGCTGCGCGCCGACATGGACGCACTGCGCATCTCTGAGCAAGGGGAGATTGACCATCGGTCGCTCAATCCCGGTGTTATGCATGCGTGCGGGCATGATGGTCATACCGCGATGCTTCTTGGGGCCGCCAAGCTTCTGTCCGAAGGAGGTGGGTTCGATGGCACCGTGCGCTTTGTCTTCCAACCCGCCGAGGAATGGGGCCGAGGCGCGCTCGCGATGCTCGATGATGGTTTGATGAAACGGTTTCCGTTCGAGGAAATTTATGGCCTCCATAACATGCCAGGTCTTGCGGTCGGGCACGTGCAAACCCGTGTCGGGCCCATTATGTCGGCAGAGGACAACTTCGAAATTGTACTGAAGGGCATCGGCGGCCACGCCGCCCGTCCTCATCAAGGCAAAGAGACCCTTGTGGCCGCCTGCGCGACCGTCATGAATATTCAGTCGATAGTGTCTCGGCGGCTGAGCCCGACCGATATCGGTGTTGTCTCGGTGACCGAGCTCATTACCGACGGTACCCGAAACGCGCTACCAGGACTGGCACGAATCCTGGGCGATGCACGCAGCTTCCGCCCCGAAGTCAGCGCGGAGATCGAGGCCCAGATGCGTGCGATTGCTGAAGGAACCGCCCGCACCTACAATCTTGCCGTCGAGGTTACATATACGCGCGAGTTTGTGCCGCTCCTGAACGACCCTGCCCTCGTCGAGGAGGCGTTTGCCGCCGCACATACCGTCGCTCCGCCAGAGAATGTCGCGACCGCACGTGAACCTATGACTGGATCGGAAGACTTCGCACGATTTCTGGCGCACGTGCCGGGCTGCTTTCTGTTCGTAGGCAATGGCACGAACTCTGCTCCCTTGCACAACCCAAGCTACGACTTCAACGACGAGGGGCTTCTTACCGGCACCAAGCTCCATGTCGCAATCACGCGGCGTCGACTACCAGCAACATAACGCGGAGCTGCAACCTGCCTCGATCAATCTTTGATGAACACTTACAACGCCCGCGTGGCGCTGGTGGAGCGCCGACCACGTTCGCTCCCGTTGCCGATCGCGTCGTCTTCATGGACCACGGGCAAATCGTCGGGTCGGACAGCCCGCATGCCGTGTACGGTCAGCCGAGGAGGGATCGCCTGAAGCTATTCTTGGGGCAAGTTCTCAGAGAGCATTGACCTTCTGTCGAGCAACTCGAGACATGACGAACGATCAGATCTGATTATCAAAACGGGTCGCGGCAGCTGACAAACCTGCCTGAAGGCGGCCTCCATGGATGGGTGACAATGACTATTGCGATTGACGCAGCTCGCCTCACCGAGCGTATCAAAGAACTGGGCTCGACCGGCCGAGACGAAGCTGGTCGCCTCTGCCGTGTTGCCGGCACCGATGCCGATCGCGAGGGGCGAGACCTTCTTTGTGAATGGTTGAAGCAGGCAGGCCTGCGGATCGAAGTCGACCGCATTGGTAACATCTATGGCATCTGGGAGCCGGAAGATGCTTCAGGTGAGCCGGTCGTGATGGGATCCCATATCGATACGGTCATCGACGCCGGCATCTACGATGGCTGCTTTGGCGTGCTGGCGGGTTTGGCAGTGATCGAAGCAATGCAGCAAGCGAGCCTTCGACCGGCCCGGCCTCTCGCCGTAGTCGCCTACACCAACGAAGAGGGCGTACGCTTCGCTCCTGACATGATGGGCAGCCTCGTCGCGGCCGGAGGACTCGCTACCGACGATGCTCTTTCTGCCATCGGGACCGACGGAACCACCCTTGGTGCAGAGCTTGCTCGTATCGGCTACGCCGGATCCCGAGAACCGGGATTCCTGCGACCCCATGCTTACGTCGAACTTCACATAGAACAGGGCCCTGTCTTGGAAGCCGAAGGCCTGCCTATCGGTGCTGTCGAAAACCTCCAGGGCATTTCGTGGCAAAGGGTGTCAATAACCGGCACGGCGAACCACGCAGGAACCACGCCCATGGTGATGCGTCGCGATGCCGGTGTTGCAGCGGGACGAGTTATCGCCTTCCTTGATGACCTAGCGCGAAGAACGCAGGACGCCGTGGCGACGGTCGGCACCATCCGATTCGAACCGAACGCGATCAACGTGATTCCGTCAGCCGCTATTTTCACCGTCGACCTGAGGAATCCCGACGAGGATCGGCTGAAATCTCAGGAGGCGGCGCTTCAGAGGTTCTTGGACGGACTTGTCATCGAAGGCTACGAGGTAAGGACCGAGCGTTTGGCTCGCTTTGAGCCGGTGATATTCGCGCCTGAAATTGTGAGCGCCGTTGAGGAGTCCGCTGGCCAGCGGCAGCTACTCTGCCGGCGAATGACGTCAGGCGCAGGTCACGACGCGCAAATGATAGCGCGCGTTGCGCCGGCGGCAATGATATTCGTGCCATCGAAGGGCGGGATTAGTCATAACCCCGCAGAGTTCACGGCCGATCATGAGCTGATCGCGGGCGCAAACGTCCTTCTCGATGTCGCGAGGAAGCTGAGCCAATGAGTAAGAGGGTTCAACGCTTGACCCGACGCACGCCTCGAACGTCGCCGACGCGAAACGCTCATTTGAGGGCGTGAGCGAGAGGGATTTCTGCGATATCCGGGTGAAATTGTAGCGCCGTGATCACATTGAGGACGGTATCTATGATGAACTTGCTCAACGGAAGATGACGCCATGTTGCTCCGCAATACTCTCAGTGACTATCGTTCTGCACTCGATCCTTCCGATGCCGACGCTCTCGGCATTGAGGCGGCTCAAGCGGTGGAGCGCTTTCTCCAACATCGAGAGGGGGCGACCCCGACCCCACTGGTTTCCCTTCCGGCTCTTGCGCGTCGCTTGGGTGTCGAGTCCGTATACCTCAAGGACGAGGGACACCGCCTTGGTCTCGGCAGCTTCAAAGCGCTCGGAGGAGCTTATGCCGTCATCCAGCTTGTCCTCGAGTTAGCGTCTAAACAACTCGGCCGTCCGGTCGACGTTTCCGAGTGGCGCTCACCTGAGGTGGCCGCAGTCGCCGCGGGACTAACGGTGACCTGTGCTACCGACGGCAACCACGGCCGGTCGGTGGCACAAGGCGCGCAACTGGTCGGCGCAAACTGCGTCATCTTTGTCCATGCGGGCGTTAGTGACGAGCGATGCCGAGCGATCGCCCGCTATGGTGCTCGCATCGAGCATGTTGAGGGCAACTACGATGATTCCGTTGCGACGGCTTCGAGTGTCGCCAGCGAGCGGGGCTGGATCGTGGTCTCCGACACATCGTGGCCAGGTTATGAACGCATCCCGCACCTTGTCATGCAGGGCTACACGGCACTGCTTCGTGAGGCGCTTGCAACGCTACCGAAGCCTCCAACCCACGTGTTTGTTCAAGCAGGTGTCGGCGGGATTGCTGCGGCAGTTGCGGCACATTTTGCACTCGTCTTCGGGAATGACAGACCTTTCCTCACTGTGGTGGACCCGGCGCGAGCCGCCTGCCTTTTTGAGAGTGCCAAGGCCGGCCACATCTTAAAGATTCCGCATGACAAGCCGACGGTCATGGCGATGCTCGAATGCTACGAGCCATCCCTGGTTGCCTGGCGAATTCTCTCCCGCGTTGCCGATGCTTTCATGACCGTTGAGGACGATGAGGCGATCGCGACGATGAAGGATCTCGCGTATCCCGTCGACGGCGATCCGGCAATCGTCGCCGGCGAAAGCGGCGGCGTCGGTCTCGCTGGATTGGCAAAGGTGGCGGGTGAGCCGGCGCTGCGTGCCGAGATCGGGCTCGGCCCAGATTCATCCGTCTTCCTGATCAATACCGAGGGGGCGACTGATCCGGTGCTCTATCGGAAGCTTGTGGGCATTCGTCCCGAGGACGTCACGGCAAGAGCGCTCAGCAAGCATTGAACTGCAAAGAGCTCAATTCACTGGGGAGCGCACCGCGAAGGAAACGGAGGCACTCTCAGCGCGCGGAACGGCCACGACGTCAGACGTCGCATCGGGCGTCGAGGAGTTCGGCCACCCGCGTGCCTGCAAACGAAAGCCCTGGACCACCCCGTAAGGCCCGAGCCCGGCGGCCCCGTATCGACGGCGGGGCATCGCTACATCCAGCTTGCTGGACCCGTCCTAAAGCGGCAGGATGCGGTTCAGCAGATCGAGCAGCGTGCGCTGCTCGACCTCGCTGAGCGGCGCCAGCATCCTTTCATTGTAGGGCTGCGTCAGCCTTGCCCCCTCGGCAATGAGTTTTGCCCCCTTCGGCGTCAGCATGAGCTCGACCGCGCGGCGATCGGATTTCGAGCGGTTGCGCCTGATGAAGCCGGACGATTCCAGCTCGTTCAGGATCTTGATCAGGTTCGGCAAACGCAGCCGGAGCAGGCTGGCGAGGCTGCTCGGCGGCACGCCGGGATTATCGCGGACGACGGCGAAGATCGCATAGGTCGCCGGCGTCAGGCCGAGGGCAGCAAATTCCTCGTAGAAGCCCTCGAAGAATTTCAGCTGCGCAAGGCGCAGCATGAAGCCGGGGGTCCGCTGCAGCGCGTGCAAATCCAGCGACCTCTCCGACTGCGGGGCCGACTTAGCTCCGGATCTTACCGGTTTCGAGCTCATGATCCTCAATCCAGGACGGGGCGAATTGACACTCTCAAAAATAGCTATAAAATATAACTATTATTCAGCGGCGCCAAGACCGCATATGCAAGAGCGCACATGGGAGGGACACAATGAACAGTAAATTCCTGCACAAATTGTGCATTTTGGCCCTGATGCTGGTCGTCGCGGTACCAGCCTTCGCGCAGGATGTCGTCAAGATCGGCATCCTGAACGACCAGTCGGGTCCGTTTGCAAGCTATCAGGGCACCGGCTCGGTCGTCGCAGCCAAGATGGCCGTCGAGGATTTCGGCGGAAAGGCCGCCGGCAAGCCGGTCGAGGTCGTCGCGGCCGACCATCAGAACAAGACCGACATCGGGATCGGCATCGCCCGGCGCTGGTACGAGAACGAGAGCGTCGATGCGATCTTCGACATTCCGAACTCGTCGATCGCGCTCGCGGTCGCCGGCATGAGCGCCGAGAAAAACAAGGTGTTCGTCGGATCTGGCGCCGGTACGGTCCTGCTGACCGGCGAGAAGTGCACGCCGAACACAGTGCACTGGACCTACGACACCTATGCCTATGGGCGCGGCCTCGGGAAAGCGATCGTGCAGCAGGGCGGCAAGAAATGGTTCTTCATCACCGCCGACTATGCCTTCGGTCATGATCTGGAGAAGCAGGCCGCGGAGGCCGTGAAAGCCTCCGGCGGCGAGGTGCTCGGCAGCGTGCGGCATCCGCTCGGAACGGCCGACTACGCCTCGTTTCTGCTGCAGGCGCAGGCTTCGGGCGCGAACGTGATCGGCTTCGCCAATGCCGGCGACGACACTATCACCTCGATGAAGCAAGCCGCCGAGTTCGGGCTGACCAAGGACCACAGACTGGTCGGATTGATCCTGGGCATGAACGGCCTTCCCTCGCTCGGCCTGAACTTTGCGCAGGGCGCGCAGATCATGAATCCGTTCTACTGGGACCTGAACGACGGCACGCGCGCGTTCGCCAAGCGCTTCGCCGAGCGGATTCCCTCGAAGGCCTATCCGAACGACATGCAGGCCGGCGTCTATGTCTCGGTCATTCACTACCTCAAGGCGGTCGACAAGGCCGGCGGCGCCAAGGACGGCAAGGCCGTCGTCGCCGCAATGAAGGAGATGCCGACCGACGATCCGCTGTTCGGCAAGGGCTATATCCGCAAGGACGGACGCAAGATTCATCCGCTCTATTTGCTCCAGGTGAAGTCGCCCGAGGAATCGACCTCCGCATGGGATCTCTTGAAGGTCGTCGCCACCATCAAGGGCGAGGACGCGTTCCGCGCCGAGAGCGAAGGCCAGTGCCCGCTTAGCAAGCAATAACGGCGGAACTGACCCATGAGCGGCATCGCCTCCAGCCCGGTCGACCCTTTTGCTCCCGACTTCCTGATGGACCCCTATCCTGCCTATGCGTCGCTGCGCGCGCTCGGGCCTGTGTTCGAATTGGAGCGTTACGGCGTATGGGCCATGGCGGGCTATGCCGAGGTCGAGCCGGCCCTGAAGGACTGGAAGACCTTCATCAGTGGCGAAGGCGTCGGGCTGCACGGGATGAACCCTGCACTGCCAAAGCCGCTGACGCTGCAGATCGATCCGCCCGACCATGACAAGGGTCGCCGGGTCCTGGGCCGTACGCTGTCGCCGGGCGTCGCGAGGAAGTTGCGCGAGACGTTCCAGCGCGAGGCGGAGAAGAAAGTCTCGGAGCTGATCGACAAAGGCACGTTCGATGCCGTGACCGATCTTGCCGAAGCCTATCCGATGAAGGTGTTTCCGGACGCGATCGGCATCCGGCCGGACGGCCGCGAGAAGCTGCTGGCCTGGAGCACCTTCGTGTTCAACAGCTTCGGGCCGGAGAACGAGATGCTGGCCGCATCGCGCGAAACTGGCCTCGCCGCCCAGAACTGGATCATGCAATGTTGTGCGCGCGATGCACTACGGCCCGACAGCCTCGGCATGATGATCTACCAAGCGGCCGACGAGGGCGAGATCACCGAGCACGAGGCAACGCATCTGGTGCGGCCGTTCCTCACCGCCGGGATCGACACCACCGTCAACGGCATCGGCAACACCCTGCTCGCGCTCGCCACGCATCCGGATGAGTACCGCAAGCTCCACCACAGGCCGGAGCTAGCGCGCAATGCTTTCGAGGAAGGGCTGCGCTACGATTCACCGGTGCAGACGTTCTTTCGCACCACCTCGCGCGACGTCGAGATCGGAGGCGGCGTGATCCCTGCACACCGCAAGGTGCTGCTGTTCATGGCCTCCGCCAACCGCGATCCGGCGCGGTGGGACCGAGCCGATCGCTTCGAAGTCGAGCGGGTTGCGACCGGCCACGTCGGCTTCGGCGCCGGCATCCACGCCTGCGTCGGCCAGATGATCGCGCGCCTGGAAGGCGAGTTGATCTTCAGCGAGCTTGCTAGGCGCGTGAAGACCATCGAGCTCGCGGCGGAGCCGAAACGCAGGCTCAACAATTCCCTGCGCGGGCTGGAGAGCATGCCGTTGCGTGTGGCGGCGGCATGAGCTGTATCACGCACGCGGTCGGCCCGCTTTAAGGTCAAACGGTCGCAACGACCTTTGGCCAATTGCGAGACTTCTGGATCAAGGAAAAAGTGCCGGGCTGTCGCAACCTGAGCTACAACAGCCCGGCAAGTCTTGGGAGGAACAACGCAGACATCTGCGACCGTTCCAAACATCGTGTGAACGATATATGGTCACGGTTGAAGCCAGGAAAAACTTCAAAATTCTTTGAGCCACTAAAGTCCACGGTGAAGTAGGCTCAGTGCCCCTTCCAATTTGGCTTTCGTTTCTCCGCAAACGCCTGTGGCCCTTCCACCGCATCCGCAGAAGCGAGCATCGCCTTCATGGCCGGGTATTCCCACTCCTCTGAAACTCCCTCGGAAATGGAGCGCGACAGCCCCCGGAGAACCGCTTCCTTGGTGGCACGGACCGACATGGGGCTACAGGCAAGGATCTCGGCGGCCCAACGTCTGGCCGCCTCAAGAACGTCGCCGCTCACCACCTCATTGACGAGACCCAGAGAGAACGCTTCCTCCGCATTGACCCGGCGCCCTGTCAGCATCATGCCCATCGCTCGCTTCAAGCCGATTTCATGAGGCAGCCGCTGGATTCCTCCGGCGAGAGCCGCCAAGCCGACACGTGGCTCGGGCAGAGCGAACACAGCATTCTCTGAGGCGACGACGATGTCGCACGCCAGCGCGATCTCAAATCCGCCTCCCATCGCAACTCCGTTGACTGCTGCAATCACCGGCTTTGCCAGATCAAAACGCTTCGTCAGACCCCCGAAGCCTTTGGCTGGGGTCACGAGCCCTCCACCGGCGGCCTGTTGCTTCAGGTCGTGCCCCGCACAGAAGGCTTTCGGTCCTGCTCCCGTGATGATCGCCACCCACTGGTCGTCATCGGAAGCAAACTTGTCGAAGACGTTTTCGAGTTCCGCGTGGCAAGCTGCGTTCAAGGCGTTGTGTGCCTCGGGCCTGTTGATCGTAACGATCGTGCACTGGCTTTCGCGTGCGACCTTGACATGTTCGTACCCCATGAGAGCTTAGCCTTTCGAAATGGAACTGCTTGTGGTGGACGCGAGATGGACTACTCGTGCGTGATCCGGCGTAGGGCTTCGCAAGTCGCTCGGGACAGCGACTCGCGATCAAAACCCCCTGATGGTTGCAAACTCCGACAAGTCGGCGCGGTCAGCGCGCAAGCTGTTAATCGGATGTGCGCGGTCTATGTAACCAAGAGCCATGCCGCAGAAGAGCATCAGATGGGGCGGCAGCTCGATGAATTCGGCAACCGTCTTGTGCCAGAGCGCCCAGGCCTCTTGCGGACAGGTGCTCAATCCCTTCTCCATCGCGAGCAACATGATGGACTGCATATACATACCGAGATCGGCCCATTGCCCAGGCTCCATCTGGCGATCGATGGCGAAAAATAGTCCGACGGGTGCGCCGAAAAAGTTGAAATTCTTGGCAAGCTGACTTAGGCGCGCGGCTTTGTCCTCGCGCGGAATTCCAATCGTGCGATAGAGATCCTCGCCGTTCTTGAATCGCCGACTTCTATACGGCGCTTTCAGTTCCGGTGGGTAAATGTTGTATTCTGACTTCTCGCCCATCGGGCTGGCCTTGACGCGCTCGGCCATCAACGCCTTGAAGCGAGCAAGCTCCTGGCCGCCCAGCGCCCAGACATGCCACGGCTGCAGATTTCCGCCGGAAGGCGAGCGGCTGGCCGCAACCAGGATTTCTTTGACAATCTCTCCGGGGACCGGGAAGTCCAAGAATGCCCGTACTGAGGTCCGCGAATTCAACGCATCCGAAACTTTCATAGCATTTTCTCCGAAACCTAATCGAGGAGTGTCGTCAGCCGATCCGGACGACCATCTTTCCTAGGGCCGAGCGCGTCGTCATCGCTTTGAACGCTTCGTGGAATTCCTCGAACGCAAAGACCTTTCCCACGACAGGAACAAGCGTCTTGTCGCTCAACCAAGTGAACAGCTGGGCGATGACCCGATCTCGGACATCCGGTTCACGACGACCAATCTGCGCGAGGTCGACCCCCAGCAGCGCCCCTCCCTTTAGAAGAGGCAGATTGAACCGCAGCGCCGGAATCGTTCCGGAGGCAAAACCAACCACCAAGTGCCGTCCATTCCAAGCGATCGAACGGAATGCCTGAAGGCTTAGATCTCCACCAACGGGATCATAGATCACGTCCGCACCGTGACCACCGGTGAGCTCCTTGAACTCGTCGCGCCACCCTTCACGTGTGTAATCCAGGCCCGCGTCTGCACCATAATTGATCGCAAATTGTCGCTTCTCCTCAGTCGAAGCCGCCGCGATGACGCGGGCACCCAGCAGCTTTCCGACCTGGACAGCAGCTATTCCGACGCCGCCGGCAGCTCCCAGAATCAGGAGTGTCTCGCCTTCTTGTAGCTTTCCCCGAGCGCTGAGCGCATACAGCGCGGTCAGGTAATTAGCGAAGAAGGAGGCGCCGACCTCCGGCTCTATGCCCTTCGGCGTGACGAACAGGTCGCCTGCCGGGACGCAAATATATTCGGCAAGGCCACCATTTATGACCATCCCGATCACGGGCGTGCCGGGCGCTAAGCCCTCAACATCAGCGGCCGCCTCGTCGACGACGCCGGCAAACTCCGATCCGGGCGTAAACGGCAACGGGTCCTTGGTCTGATACAGGCCCTGCACTTTCAAGCCGTCCACGAAGCCGACCGCAGCCGCCTGAATTCGGACGCGGACCATCCCCGCCGACAATTCGGGCCTGGCAACTTCCTTAATGGTGATATTTTCGATGCTGTCGTAGTTTTGGACCAGGACTGCTTTCATGAGATCCTCTTGAGCGAGCGGCCGATCCGGATCGACCATCGAGTTCACGCGATAGAATTCAGCGACCTCTAGAGCGCTCTGGAGATCACTTCCTTCATCATTTCACTGGTTCCGCCGTAGATGCGCTGCACGCGAGCGTCGGCATACATGCGGGCAATGAGATACTCGTTCATGAACCCGTACCCGCCGTGCAGCTGCAAGCACTCATCGATGACCCTGCCCTGCTGCTCCGACGCCCAGAGTTTGGCCATCGATGCCGTTGCCGCATCGAGCGTGCCGGAAACCAACGCTTCGACGCACTCGTCGACAAAGCTGCGCGTCACCTTCGTGATGGTCGCCAACTCGGCCAGTCGATATTTCGTGTTCTGAAATTCGGCAATCGACTTTCCGAACGCCTTGCGCTCCCGGACGAAGGCAAGTGTGGCCTCGAGAGCGCCCTCCATTGCTGCCACGGCCATGACGCCGATAATCGTGCGCTCATACGGCAAATCTGACATCAATTGATAGAAGCCACGCCCTTCCACTCCACCGAGCAGATTTGAGGCCGGCACGACGACCTCGTCGAAGAACAGCTCAGAAGTATCCTGAGCCTTCAATCCGAGCTTATCGAGCAACCGGCCGACCCTAAAGCCGGGAGATTTTGCAGGCTCGACCAGAATGATAGACATTCCGCTCGCACGCTCGGCTGGACTAGTCTTCGCGACGACGAGCACCAAACCAGCAAGAAGACCGTTAGAAATGAAGGTCTTTGAGCCGTTAATCACATAGCTATCACCGCGCTTTTCGGCCCGGGTCCGAATGGATTGGAGATCCGAGCCCGCCCCCGGCTCAGTCATGGCAATCGCTCCCACGAGCTCTCCACGCGCCAAGCGCGGCAAGTATTCGCGCCTTTGCTCCTCGGTCCCGTGGTTCAGCAGATAATGCGCGACGATCGTGTGGACGGAAGGGTTCATTCCCGTCAGCCCGCGGCGCGCCATCCCATCGTAAAAGACCGCTTCGTGCCGAAAGTCCCCTCCGCCACCGCCATATTCGGTCGGAATGTCCGAACAGAGAAGCCCAAGCGCTCCGGCCTTCAGCCACAGTTCGTGCCCGACGTTGCCTCGTTCGCGCGCCTCTTCGTCTTGTGGCGCCATTTCCTTGTCGATGAACCGGGATACTGTGTCCCGATACATCTCAAGGTCAGAATCGAGCCAAGAGGGTTGATAGTTGATCATGCGTTTCACTCATCGATTCTACGAACGCAGCGATTGCGCTTCCGGCAGTCCGGGTTCGGTATTTGTGCAAACGCTACCGATTGCACCTACCGCGCATGCCTTCGACAACGTCCACACTTCATGCTGTGTCGAAGGCATGCGTCGCGGTCATCTGTGCGCGATTTACTCGGTCGTGTCCCCGTTGATCACGTCTCCAAACAGCTCCCACTTCCCGCCGCTAAAGCGCATCAGCCGAAGCTGACTGATCGGAGCAAAGTCGGTCGGCGAGGTGTTCACGTAGATTCCTGGCAGGAGTGCCTCGGTTCGCCAGTCCTTCAGGTTGGCAGCCTGCTTCATGACGTTCTCGCGGGTGAGATCGTCGCCGCATTGCTTCAAGGTCTGGGCCAACGTCTCGGCAAGCGCATAGCCGGTGATCAGCAAGATATCGCGCTTGTTGCCTTCGGGATAATACTTGCTCAGAAAGCTCTGAAATTCCTTCATTCCAGGATCATTGTCCCACTGCGGATCCGCCGGATCCTTCAAGTAGGTGGCGGAGATGATTCCTTGCGCGTTCTCGAAGCCGGCAGGTTTGATCACGCTGCCGACCGACGCCGAGACATTGCTAAGAATGTGCAATGGCTTCCACTCAATTTCAGCAATCTTCTTGATCGCCTGAGCCGCGAATTTTGGGGAGCTGATATCGACCAACGTATCGGCACCCGTCGCTTTGAGCTTGACGATGTGACTGTCGATCGTCGGCTCTGTCGTCTCGTAGCTTTCCTCTGCGATGATCTGCGCGCCGAGCTTATCCTTGAGACCCTTCAGGTAGTCCTTTCCGAGATCATCGTTCTGAAAGAATACGGCGACTTTGGCGTTTGGCTTCTCCTTGAGGATGTACTTCGCGTAGGCGCGCGCCTCGCTCTGGTAGGAGGGTTGCCAGCCGGTGGTCCAAGGGAAGTTCTTCGGGTCGTTGAACTTGGTGGCGCCCGCCGCCACGAACAGCTGCGGGACCTTCTTGGAGTTGAGGTATTTCTGGATAGCCGTGTTGTTGGCCGTCCCCAGCGGATCGAACATGAGCAGAACTTCATCGCTCTCCACCAGCTTGCGCGTCTGCTCGACAGCCTTGGGAGGCGAGTACGCGTCGTCATAGCTGATGAAGTTGACCTTGCGACCGTTGATCCCGCCCTTGTCGTTGATCATCTTGAAGTAAGCGGCCTCAACCTGGCCGATGACGCCATAGGCCGATCCTGGACCACTGTACGGCATGAGGTTGCCGACTTTGATCTCTGTGTCGGTGGCCCCGGTGTCGTAGTTTTTTTGCGCGAGCGCGGCGCCGGAGGCCAGCGTCATTGCGGCTGCCGCCAGCGCTGCCGTCCCAATAGTCCGTGCAAACATATGTTCTCTCCTTGTTGAGTTTCACTTCTGTTTTACTTTGGCGATCCAGCCTTCGCTTAGGATCGCGACCTGCCTTGCGCCATGAGGCACCAGGAAGATGACGAGGAACAGCAGCACGCCGAAGATCGCGCCGGAGAGGCCTTTGGAGAAGCCCTCCGCAATGTTCGGCACGAAGATGATGAAGGCGGCTCCCACGATGGAGCCAGGCAACCAGCCGACGCCGCCGACGACCATGCCGAGGAACAGCAAGATCGCGAGGTTGATGGTGTAGCTGTCCGGAGCCACGAACTGCACCGCGATGGCCCCGAGGCCGCCGGCGACCCCGGTGATGGCGGCGGAGACGCCGAAGGCCAGCGTTTTGTAGAGCGCTACATTGACGCCCATGGCGGAGGCCGCGATCTCATTGTCGCGGATGGCCATGAAGGCGCGGCCCGAGCGGGAGCGCAGCAGGTTCACCGAGGCGATGTAGATCGCGAGCACGACGACGAGCGTGAAGTAGTAGAGCCACATGTCCTGGGACATCTTCAGGCCGAACGGCGCATCGGGCTTGGTGACGACGAGGCCCTGCACGCCGCCGGTCCACGGCTCGAGGAAGTTCAGCTTGAGCAGCTGCGGCATCGCGGTGGCGAGCGCGAAGGTGGCAAGCGCAAGATAGACGCCGGAGAGCCGCAAGGCCGGCTGGCCGAACAGGAAGCCCGCGCCGAAGCAGAGCACGCCCGCGACCGGCAGGCAGAGGAAATAGGGGATGTTGAACTGCTCCATCATGACAGCGGTGACATAGGCACCGATGCCGTAGAACGCGCTCTGGCCGAGCGAGAACTGGCCGGAGCCGCCGGTCAGGATGTTCAGCGCCAGCACCGCGAGGCCCAGATAGAGCAGCTGGGTCAGCTGGAAGATCACGAAATTCTTCGCGAACAGCGGAACGACAATGAGGAGCAGCAACACCACCACCGAGGTGCCGGTGCCCAGTGTCATGGCCCGCTTCGGAACGGCCTCGACCGCCTCGTTGCCTTCGGCGACGACTTCTTCTGCTGCGCTCATGATCAAACTCGCTTGACGATTTGCCGGCCGAACAGACCAGCGGGTTTGACGACCAGCACGGAGATGATCAGCGCGAGCGCGATCGGGAGTTTCAGCTCGTTGCCGACGCCGGGAATGTAGGTGCCGGCGAGGTTCTCGAAGATGCCGACCAGGAAGCCGCCGACCACGGCGCCGAACGGGCTGGTCAGTCCGCCGAGCACGGCGGCGGCAAAGCCGTAGATCAGCACGCCGCCCATCATGTTGGGCTCGAGGAACACCACGGGGGCGATCAGCATGCCGGCGATCGAGCCGATCGCGGTCGCCATGCCCCAGCCCAGCGCGATCATCCAGCTGGTGTTGATACCGACCAGACGCGCCGATTCAGGCACCGAGGCGGCCGCGCGCATGGCAAGGCCGATCCTTGTGTACTGGAAGAAGAAGTAGAGGCCGAGCAGCAGCAGCACGGTGACGCCGATCATGCCGGCCTGGTGGGTCGAGATCAGCTGGCTGCCGAGAAACGGCGAGGAGCCGAACGGGGTCGGGTATTGCTTGATGGTGAAGTCCCAGATCAGGCCCGCCGACGAGTTGATGATCGCAAACAGCGCGATGAAGCCGGCGACGTTGGTCAGAACAGGCGCCTTGGCGAGCGGCTTGAACAGGATGCGCTCGATGGCGATGCCGGCGACGAAGGAGAACGCCAGCGTGATGATGAAAGCGCCCCAATAGGGCACGCCCCACTGCATCAACTGCCAGGAGATGAAGGTCGAGAACATCGCCATCTCGCCCTGCGCGAAGTTGAGATGGTCGATCGCCTGGTAGATCATGACCACGGCGAGCGCCATGCAGGCGTAGATGGCGCCCGTGGCAATCCCGGCCAGCACCTGATTAGTGAAAAGCTCCATCGTGCCGGCTCCTCAGTAACCCAGATAGGATTTGCGGATTTCTTCGTTGTTCGCGATGTCCTTGGCATTGCCGGACATCACGATGCGGCCGGTCTCGATCACATAGGCCTGGTCGGCGAGCTCGAGCGCGAGCTGGGCGTTCTGCTCGACCACCAGGATCGACACCTTGTCCTCGCGGTTGATCTTGCCGAGAATGCCGAACAGGTCGCGCACGACGAGTGGCGCCAGGCCGAAGGAGGGCTCGTCGAGCAGCATCAGCCGCGGCCGCAGCATCAGTGCGCGGGCGACCGCGAGCATCTGCTGCTCGCCGCCGGAAAGCGTGCCGGCCTGCTGGGTATGCCGCTGCTTCAGCACCGGAAAATGCGCATACATGCGCTCGATGTCCGAGACGATGCCGGCATTGTCCTTGCGGGTGATGGCCCCGAGCTGGAGATTTTCCTCCACCGTCATGGTGGTGAAGGTGCCGCGGCCCTGCGGCACATGGGCGATACCGAACCGCACGATGCTTTCAGTGGAGCGATTGTTCAGCGGCTTGCCGTCGAACTCGATGCCACCGGTGGAACGCACCATGTTGCAGATCGCGCGCAGCGTCGTGGTCTTGCCGGCGCCGTTGGCGCCCAGCAGTGTCGTCAGCGAGCCCTCGTTGAGCGAGAAGGTGAGGCCGTGGAGCGCCTGGACCTGGCCGTAATAGGCGCGCAGGTCCTTGACGTTGAGCAGAACAGTCATTGGTCCTTGCTCCCGAGATAAGCCTTGATGACGTCGGGATCAGCCTGCACCTGGGCGGGCGTGCCTTCCGCGAGCTTCTTGCCGAAATTCAGCGCAACGACGTGGTTGGCGATCGACATCACGAGGCCCATGTGGTGCTCGACCAGCAGCACCGTCATGCCGCGCTCGTCGCGGATGCGGCGGATGAGGTCGCCGAGGACATAGACTTCTTCGTGGTTGAGACCGCCGGCGGGCTCGTCCAGCAGCAGGATCTTCGGATCCGCTGCCAGCGCCCGCGCCAGCTCGACGCGCTTCTGCGTGCCGAAGGGCAGGCCGGAGACGGTGGTGTGGGCGACGTCCTCGAGGTCGAGATAGGCGAGGATCTCGTGCACCTTCTTGTTCACGCTGCTCTCGCCGCGGCGAATCCAGGCGAGGCGCAGCGAGTCGCTGATGATGTCGCTGGAGGTGCGGGCATGCGTGCCGACGCGCACATTGTCCATCACCGAGAGGTTCGGAAACAGCGCCACGTTCTGGAAGGTGCGGCCGATGCCGATCTCGGCGATCCGGTGCGGCGGACGCGTCAGGATGCTCGCGCCTTCCATCAGGATGTCGCCGGACGAGGGCTGGTAGAGGCGGGAGAGGCAATTGAACAGCGTGGTCTTGCCGGCGCCGTTGGGGCCGATCAAGCCGAGGATCTGTCCCTTGTGCATGTCAAAGGACACACCGTTGAGCGCGACGATGCCGCCGAAAGCGACCGTCACGCCTCGGACCGAGAGCAAAGCCCCTTGATCCTCCATTTGCCTTACTTGGATCATACACTTCCCCACAACGCCGGTGCACCGGCACTCTCTTCAGACCGGGAGACTTTCGGACTTCAGCAACCCGGCGAGCCGCCCACGAATCGTCACTTTGGCGTCAGCAACGATCCGCTCGATCAGGCGCTGGCACGTGGGGATGTCGTGAATGAGCCCCTGTACCTGCCCTGCCCAGATCAACCCGGCGTCAAGGTCACCGGTCTCGAGCGCAACGCGTCCCTTCGCCCCCGTGACCAACGGCCGGACATCATCGAAGGCGGCTTCGGGCACACTCGATATCTCAACGACCTTGTCGGACACGCTGTTCTTGGCGACCCGGCCCGTATTCCGAAATTTGCGGAAGATAAGGTTCGTTGCCCGCTCGTCGTTCTGAACCAGAAACTGTTTCACTGCTTCGTGTATCGGCGCCTCGACCGTGGCGCAGAAGCGCGTGCCCATATTGATACCGTCAGCCCCGAGAGCCAGGGCGGCTGCGAGACCACGACCATCGCCGAAACCACCACTGGCCAGCATCGGAACGGAGATCTTGTCTGCCGCAGCGGGGATCAATACGAGCCCAGGGATGTCATCCTCTCCGGGGTGGCCAGCGCACTCAAAGCCATCGATCGACACGACGTCGACACCCATCTTCTCCGCGGATAGGGCGTGTCGAACCGACGTGCACTTGTGAACGACGATGATGCCATGTGACTTGAATTCATCCACGTGCTCTTGAGGCCGGGCACCGGCAGTCTCGACCACCTTGATCCCGCTTTCGATGATGGCCCTTCGATACTCGGCGTAAGGTGGGGGCGTGACCGAGGGAAGTATCGTCAGGTTGACCCCGAAAGGCTTGTCGGTCATCGATCGGCAGCGATCGATCTCTCTCCGCAGGTCGTCCGGGGTCGGCTGGGTCAAGGCCGTGATGATACCCAACCCGCCAGCGTTGGAGACCGCGCTGGCGAGCTCCGCTCGCCCGACCCACATCATGCCGCCCTGCATGACGGGGTGGCTGATACCGACGAGCTCCGTAAAGCGGGTTTGGAAGGTCATCCCAAAGCCTCAACGATGGTCACGTTGGCGATGCCGCCGCCCTCACACATCGTCTGAAGGCCATATCGCTTGCCCCGAGCCTTCAGAGCGTGAACCAGAGTTGACAGGAGCTTTGTACCCGAGGCGCCGAGCGGGTGACCGAGCGCAATCGCGCCGCCGTTGACATTCAGCTTGGCAGGATCGGCCTCGATCGCCTGAAGCCACGCGAGGGGCACCGGCGCGAAGGCTTCGTTGACTTCGTAGAGATCGATATCGTCAATTTTCATTCCGGCCTTCGCAAGAGCTCGACGGGTCGCGTTGATCGGCTCCTCGAGCATGATGACGGGATCGCCGGCCGTTACCGTGAGGCCAACGATGCGGGCGATCGGCTTCAGATTGTGCTCCTTGAGAGCCTTTTCGCTGACGACCAGTGCTGCGGAGGCACCATCGCAGATTTGGCTTGCATTGGCGGCGCTAACGACACCGCCCTCCTTCAGAAGCTTCACCGATCCGATCGACTCCAGAGAGGCGTCAAATCGAATTCCTTCGTCCACGGTGTGCTCACCGCCCTCGATCTTGAGTGGAACGATCTCATTCTTGAAGGCTCCGGATTTCGCTGCCTCTGCGGCGCGCCGATGGCTTTCGAGAGCGAACCGATCCAAGGTCAGCCGATCAAACCCGTATTTCTTTGCGATCATTTCGGCGCCCTCAAACTGGCTGAAGGATTCCACGCCGAACCGCTTCTGAATGCGGTCGCTGATGGGACCGGTCCCAATGCCTTCTTTCTGGTGCAAGGAAACGTTCGAGAACATCGGCACGCGGGTCATGCTCTCCGCGCCAGCGGCGATCACGACGTCTTGCGTGCCGGACATCACTGCCTGGGCGGCAAACTGCACCGCCTGCTGCGAGCTCCCGCATTGCCGGTCGATCGTCACGGCCGGAACGGATCCCGGGAGCTTGGAGGCCAGCACCGCATTCCGTGCGAAGGCGAACGCCTGTTCGCCGGCCTGCGTCACGCAACCCAGGATCACGTCGTCGACAACGGCAGGATCGATCCCCGAGCGGTCAACGACCGCGTTGAGCGTTTCCGCCGCCAGATTGGCGGGATGCCAGCCAGCCAGCTTACCGTTGCGCCTGCCACCTGCCGTTCGTACAGCTTCGACGATATAGGCTTCAGCCATGGGACAATTCCTTTCATCCGTTTGAATTTCGACGAGCAACGAAAGCCGCTACGCGACGACGTGATTCTTCCGAGGCACCCAGCTGGGCAATATTCCACTTCTCCAGCTCAAGTTGCGTCTCCAACGCGTTTTCGTAGCTTTCGAGGAGAAGACGCCGAGCGGCGCCGAGCGCTTCCATCGGCTCAGCCGCAAGCTTCGCAGCGAGCTCGGCGCCGGAGGCAGGTAGCTGGTCGCCATCGACGATGCGCGTAACGAGACCAATTCGCTCTGCTTCCTCGCTCGACACGCGACGATTGGACAGCATGATCTCCTGAGCTCGTCTGAGGCCAACCACCCGCGGTAGCAGCCAGCTCATTCCTCCGTCCGGGCTGAGCCCCAGAGCGGAATAGGCCGGGCTGAAGTGAGCCGAGCGGGCTGCCAACGCGAAGTCTCCGATCATCGCGAGGCTCATGCCGGCTCCGGCTGCGGGTCCGTTCACGAGCGTGATCAGCGGCTTTCTCATGCGCATAAGACGCATGATTGCCGCGTGCAGTGTTTCCGCCAAATCCCTCAGGAACGCCGAGACGTCGCTGCCGGCTGCGGCAAAAGCGCTGACGTCCCCGCCCCCGCAAAAAAGCTTGCCGCGCCCGGTCAGAACAACGCACCGAATGTCATCGTCGTCGGCACAACGTTCGGCTGCCTGTAGCAGAGCGCGAGCCATGGCGGGATCGATCGTGTTGCCGTGGTCTGGTCGCGCCAGCGTCACGGTCGCGATCTTCTCGGTGCAGGAAAACTCAATCGGCGCGCTCATGGGAGGCTCTCCAGCGCGCGGACAGCCAACTCAGCCAGCTCAGGAAAAGTCTTGCCGCGTTCGATAGCCTGCGTGGACGAGGCTGTACCGCGCAATGCACGCCCGGCGATGCCGTGCATGATCGCCGCGAGTCGGAAGAAATTGAACGCGACGTAGAAGTTCCAATCCGGGATCGTTTCGCGTCCGGTCGCCCGACAATACCTCTTGATGTAATCCGCTTCGCCCGGAATGTTGAGAACCGCCAGATCGGCTCCCGCGAGGCCAGCGACGATATGGGGAGGCATGCGATACATCATCGCGTGGTAGGCGAAATCCGCCAGCGGATGTCCGAGCGTCGAAAGCTCCCAATCGAGTACGGCGATAATTCGAGGTTCTCGGGGATGAAAGATGAGATTGTCGCAGCGAAAGTCGCCATGGACGATTGCGACATGGTCACCTTGGGGAATGCGTTCCGGGAGCGCTTTGACGAGACGATCCAGGTTGGCGTCGCGTCCAGCCTCAGGATCTTCCTGATACTGCCGTGACCATCGACTAAGCTGCCGCGCGAAGTAGCTGCCCGGCTTTCCGTAGTCGCCCAGACCAATCGAAGCTGGGTTAATGGAGTGCAGCTGCGCGATGACGTCGCACATGGCGTAGAAGTAGGACGGACGATCTTCGCGGCTTACCTCGGGAAAGGTTGCGTCCCAGAAGATGCGGCCTTCGACGAGCTGCATCAGATAGAATTCGCTCCCGATGACGGACTTGTCGGCGCAATATCCGTAGATGCGCGCCACCGGAAACCCACCTTGCGACAGCGCGCTCTGAACGCGTGCCTCGCGATCAACCGCGTGCGCGCCAGATACCAGCAAACCCGGCGGCTTTCGCCGGAGGACGTAGACGCCGTCTGCCGACTGAACACGGTAGGTCGGGTTCGACTGACCTCCCTTGAATTTCGAGACGTTGAGAGGCCCTCGAAATCCATCGACGTTAGCCGTCATCCATCGCGACAAGGCGTTCTCGTCGAGACGATAGCCCTCGGAGGGTTCAGTCAGTCCGGAATTCGCCGCTTCGCCGAGAGCGCTCACGGGTTTGCCTTCTGCCAGTCGCGCTTGATCTTCTTTGCAAGCGACCATTTGTGCACCTCGGTGGGACCGTCATAGATTCGAAATGCACGAACCTCACGGAAGACCTGCTCGACGATGGTTTCGTTGGTGACGCCCGATCCACCCATCACCTGCACGCAGCGATCGGCCACCCGCATGAGCGCCTCGCTGACCGCAACTTTGGCCATCGAGCTCTCGTTCGTACCGAGCGATCCCGCATCGAGAACGCTCGCGCACCAGGCGATCATCAACTCGGCCTGCTTGAGATCGATGAGGTTGTCAGCAAGCATGAAGCCAACTCCCTCGTGATCAATCAGCGTCTTCCCGAAGGCTTGTCGACGGTTGGCGTATCTTGTCGCGATCTCGTTGGCGCGAATGCAAGCGCCCAGCCACCGCATGCAGTGGGACAACCTGGCCGGCGACAGGCGGATTTGCGCGTATTTGAAGCCCTCGCCGGGGTGTCCGAGCATTTGATCGGCCGGGATACGCAGATTTCGGATGGTCACGACAGCATGGCCCCCCGGCATCGAACTATCGATCGTGTTCGGCACATGGTCGATGGTGATCGCCGGATCGGGCAAATCGACGAGGAACATGCATGCGCCCTCCTCGGCCTTTGCCATCACGATGCCAACCTTGGCTCCGCGTGCCCCTGTGATGAACGCTTTGCGTCCATTCACGATCCACTGGTTGCCGTCCGGACGACAGGTCGTCGTCATCATCGACGGGTCCGATCCCGCTCCCCCCTCCTCGGCTGGTTCGGTCATGAAGAACGCGGACCGCGCTCTTCCCTCGACGAGCGGCTTTAGAAAACGCTCCTTGATCTCCGGCGAGCCGATTTTACCCAGAAGGTACATATTGCCTTCGTCGGGTGCCGCCGTATTGCATGCGAGCGGTCCAAGCGGCGATAAGCCCGTCTTGGCCAGGACGATCGCTGTCTCGCTCTGTGAGAGATGCGAACCGTCGGCCAGTATGTGCGGCGTCAATACGCCTGCCGTCCGCGCCAATTCACGCAGCTCGGTGACCAACTCGTCCATTGGACAGTCATGATGATCACGGCGAGGATCGCGCTCGAACGGAACGACGACGTCCCGAACGAAGCGCTCAACGCGATCCGCGATCTCTTGAGTACGCTCTGCGCCGATCCCGATCATTTGGGCGCCATGCGGATTGCGCCGTCGAGGCGGATGGTCTCGCCGTTCAGCATTGGATTGGCGACGATGGACTCGACCATCAGGGCAAATTCGGACGGATGACCGAGCCGGCTCGGAAATGGAACCTGCTTGCCCAGCGACTTTTGCGCTTCCTCAGGAAGCGACATCAGCAGAGGGGTCAGGAAGATGCCAGGGGCGATCGTCATCACCCGGATGCCGTAGCGCGCGAATTCACGGGCGAGAGGCAACGTCATGCCGACGATGCCGCCCTTGGATGCCGAATACGCAGCTTGGCCGATCTGGCCATCGAATGCGGCGACGCTCGCGGTGTTGATGATGACGCCTCGTTCTTCGTCGGCAATCTCGGCCGCGTGAAGGCGCGCGGCGAACTTCGACAGGACGTTGAAGCTGCCAATCAGATTGATGTTGATCGTTCTGGCGAAGTCGCGCAGCGGCAGCGCCTTGCCGTCTCGGCCGATAGCCTTGCCAGGCGGGCCCAGGCCGGCGCAGTTGACCAGGATGCGCGCTTTGCCGTCCAAGCGCTCCGCGGATTCGAGCGCCTGCTCGACGCCATCCTCGTCAGTCACATCGACTTTGACGAAGTGCCCACCGATAGCCTTAGCGTGCGCCTCCCCCAACTCGGAGTTGAGATCCAAGATCGTCACTTTGGCGCCGGCCGCCGCGAGTCGCTCGGCTGCAGCCCCCCCGAGACCGGATGCGCCGCCCGTGACGATCGCGGCAGTTCCCTTGATGTGCATGCTTATCTTTCCTGTCTTCGAGATTCAAACTTCGATTGCCATCGCGGTCGCTTCGCCGCCGCCGATGCAAAGGCTGGCCACGCCTCGCTTGAGACCGCGCGCCTTGAGCGCAGCGAGCAAGGTGACAATGATGCGCGCGCCGCTGGCGCCGATGGGATGGCCGAGGGCGGTCGCACCGCCATTGACGTTGAGTTTCTCAGCCGGAATGTCGAGTTCGCGTGCGGCGATCATCGCCACCACAGCAAACGCCTCATTGATCTCGTAGAGATCGACGTCTGCGGCAGACCACCCGGCCTTGGCGAGCACCTTCTGGATTGCGGGCACCGGGGCGGTTGTGAACAGAGCCGGCGCGTGGGCGTGAGCAGCATGCGCCCGGATCGTCGCGGCGATCGGGAGCCCCAATCTTTCGGCAGTGCTTCGCCGGGTCATCACCAGCGCGGCGGCTCCATCGGAAATGGACGACGCATTGGCAGGAGTGATCGTGCCGTCAGGAGCAAACGCCGGCTTGAGGAGAGGGATCTTCTCCGGCTTCGCCTTTCCGGGCTGCTCATCGATATCAATGACTGATCCGGTCTTGGTTGCTGCCGGCAGGGCCGCTATCTCGTCAGCGAATGCTCCGCCTGAAATTGCGGCCTTGGCCCGGTCCAGGGACCGGAGCGCATATTCGTCCTGCGCACTGCGACTGAACTGAAATTCGCGCGCAGCATCTTCCGCGAAGACGCCCATGGCCTTGCCCGGGGTGTACGCGTCCTCCAGTCCGTCCATCATCATCGTGTCGATGATACGGTCATGCCCGATGCGCGCGCCGCCGCGATGCTTCGGCAGCGCATACGGCACGTTCGTCATGCTTTCCATGCCGCCCGCGATGACAACGTCCGCGGAGCCGACCGCAATCGCGTCGTGAGCCAGGATCGCGGCTTGCATCCCGGAACCGCACATTTTGTTGACGGTCGTTGCCTGAGCGCTCAGAGACAACCCCGCCCCGAGAGCGGCTTGCCGAGCGGGAGCCTGACCAAGGGCCGCCGGCAATACGCAGCCCATGACCACTTGGTCTACATTTTCCGTCGCGACGCCAGCCCGTTCGACCGCCGCCTTCACTGCCGCAGCACCCAGCTCAGTGGCCTTGAAGCGAGCGAGCGATCCCTGGAACGACCCGATGGGCGTACGTGCGTAGCTCGCGATGACGACTGGATCGGACATGGACGCTCCTCGATGCACTTCGTTGCTGGTCACGTTGCGGCCGCGGTTTTCGCAAGATCGCGCGCAATGACCATTCGCTGAATGTCTGATGTGCCTTCGTAGATCTGGCAAACGCGCACATCGCGATAGATCTTGGCGACCGCAAAATCCTCCAGATAGCCGTAGCCGCCGAAGGTCTGTAGCGCGCCGGAAACCACCGCCTCGGCTGTTTCGGAGGCTACGAGCTTGGCCATCGACGCTTCCTTGAGACAAGGTAGAGCGGCGTCCTTCATCGCGGCCGCATGCAGCACGAGCTGATGAGCGGCCTCAAGTCTTGCGGCAAGATCCGCAAGACGAAATCCGACAGCCTGATGCGAGATGATTGGCGCTCCGAAACTCTTGCGCTCGCCTGCGTACCTCACCGCCGCGTCGAGAGCGGCGCGCGCCATTCCCACACATTGAGCCGCAATGCCGATGCGGCCGACTTCAAGATTGGAGAGCGCTATGGAGTAGCCCGCCCCCTCCGGCCCGAGCCGCAACCCCTCTTCGACGAAAACGTCATCGAACCGAAGGGCACAAGTGTCGGACGCCGCCTGCCCCAACTTGCGTTCGACTCTCTCGACGCCGTACCCGGGGCTGTCGGTACGAACCAGAAAAGCCGAGATCCCGCGCTTACCAGCGGCAGGATCGGTTACGGCGAAGACGATCGTAAGCCCGGCAGTACGTCCCGACGAAATGAACTGCTTCGCTCCGTTCAGCTTGTAGCCATCGCCCGCGCGAACGGCGCGCGTCCTCAACGCGGAGGCATCTGAGCCCGCCTCCGCCTCTGTTAGCGCGAATGCGCCGATCATCCGTCCAGAGATGAGCAGGGGCAGAAATTGCGCTTGCTGCGTCGGCGTACCGTCTTTCAACAATCCCGATACGATCAGACTGTTTTGAATGCTCAATATCGTCGAGAGGGCACCATCAGCCGCCGCGATTTCGATGAGTGAAGCCGCATAAGATACATAGTCCGCGCCAGCTCCGCCGACAGCCTCGGGAGCAGTCATTCCCATCAGACCGAGGCTCGCGAGCTCTTGAAAGAGCTCCTCCGGGTATCCTTTGGCTTCTTCGTACTCGCGAGCGTGGGAAGCAATTCGCTCCTGAGCAAACTTGCGCACCTCGTCGCGGATGGCGGCTTGAGTTTCATTCAGGATCACGAGGCGACCCTCATCGAATATTCGTCATCGCCGGGCACCGGACGAATGAGCGGGGCGCACTCAGAGCGAGGAAAGTATGCAATGAAGCACTTGAGTTCATTAACATTTTTGCCGATATACTCGGCTTCTCCCCCGTTGAATTTTCGCGTTTCTGGATTGGCGCTAAAAAGTGATATTGACGTCATATTACTGACGATCCCCGCCGTCAAGGCTTCACATCACGGGCGAGAGCCAGTCTCGGTTTTGAGACTATGAGGACAAGCGACTGCGTGGCTGTCTGGGCGTTCGCGAGAAGCGCAATGCGCCTCCTTGGGCAGCGACACGCGCGCGGTCGCATCGACGGAGTCACCATGTCCCTTCGCCTAGCAGCGGCAACGCGGTGGCCGGATCAATCGATGGCGCGGCGGCAATCCTGCGCGGTTAGCCCATGTCTACAAGTCGACACTCTTCTCTAGGCCGGTGGCGGCAACCAACTGCGAAAATGGTCATCGCCAGAAGTCTCCAAGACCCGCGGGCCTCGTTCAAGCGTCGTTAGTTGTAGGGAGGAGCCGCCTTCCGTCATTTAGCGAATTCTTCAGGTCGGGGAATCCGCAGCCAGTTCTCATGTTGCTCCACAGTTGCCAAAACCACCTCGATCGCGACTTTTACGGAATCCCTGTGGTCGTCGAGGCGACATGCTGCCGACGTCCACCAATGGATCGGATTATGCTGGAGGGAGCGCCACACGAGCTCTTTGGTGCCTGCATCGCCACGGCGCTTTAGGAACCGTGGCGTCGTAAACGTAACCGCTTGTTCCGTTCGGAGGAGAGCCGCGGTCATTCTGACGCCATGGAGAATTTTGGGCGGAGAGTATCCTCCCTCAGCGCACAACCTGAGCAGCTCATCATAGAGGCCCGGGGCGTAACGTCGCTCGAACTGCACCAAGGGATATGGGCTAAGATCATTTAGGAAAATCTTTGGCTGGGAACAAAGTGGATGCGCGGCATCCATCACAATCCCAAGGGATTGGCCAAGTGGGGGGGATACCCAAAACCCCCTATCATCGAACGGAAGCCGAAGGACGCCGATGTCGATGTCGCCTGCTCTCAGAAGGCTCTCCTGATCGGCTGTGCAGGCTTCCACAGGCTCAGCTTCGATCCGAAGTTGCTCAAGTCGGCGAACTAACTCTTCTATCACCGCCCGAGACGTTTCTGGCGGGAGAGCAATGCGCACCCGGCGCTTGCGACTTGGGGATTGAGACCGAGCTGCTCGCACGGCCGCGTCAAACGCCAGAATGGCGTCGCGAGCGTAAGGAACAAGTGCCTCGCCCGCTTGTGTCAGCTCGACTTTCTTGCTCGTCCGATCAAACAGTTTGACACCAATTTCCTCCTCCATGTCAGCAATGCGCTTGGACAGGGGAGGCTGGCTCATATGCAGTGCTCGTGCAGCCTTTGCGAAGCTCAGCGCCTCGGCCACCGCGAGAAAGTATCTGAAATGCCGGACATCCATTCTCTGCGATCCTCAAGCCGTGCGATCGATCGCTTTCGACCATGCCTGCGTATACCACGCATGTGCATAGAAGGCTTTTGCAGATCTGGACAGTCGTCACCCGCCGCCGTGCCAGCCATTCAATCGAGATAGGGCATGCCCGGCGTGAACGATGATGGGCGTGATGCGGGCGTTCGCTTCCTCGATAGACCATCGGGCTGTTGGGCAAGACACAGCCAAGGCGGCACAAGCGGTGCCATCCACATTAAGGATCGGCGCAGCGATAGACAGCCCACCCACGAACAGCGGCGGCTCGATAAGCGAAAAGCCACATAGGCGAACTTCTCCCAGTCTCCTGAGCAGTTCGTCATTGGACACCCATCGCGAACCGGTGCGAGAACGAATCTTCTCGATAATTTTCAGCTGCGCGATTTCGGGCATGTCTGCCACGAGAACCCATCCGGACGCAGACCCCTCGATAGGATACCGTGCACCGACAGGCACGGAGGCGCTAATAACTTGCGTACTCGGGACACCGGAAACGACGACGATCTCGGACCGATCCAAACGAGCGAGGGTCACCGTCTCATCGAACCGCTCGGCAATGTCGCGCAAAAATGGCTGAGCTAGTTCAATTAGGTTATCTGCTGCGATATATCGCGAACCTAGGCTGAGGCTCTTAGGCGCCAGACTCAGTCGCTTGGTCTCCTCTTCACGCTGCAGATAACCGAGCTCACTTAGCGTGTATACAATCCGCTGGATTGCGCTGCGCCCCAACCCTGTTTTGAGGCTCAGCTGCGCTATATTCATCGCGGGGCTGCGCGACCCAAAGGCCTCGAGGACGATGAAGCACTTCTCGATAGCTTCGACAAAGAGGCGGTCGTCTCGATAGTCCGTGAAACTACCGCTCGCTGAATTCTGCGAAGCCATGGTCTCACGCATCGTGGGTGCGGTCGAGCAAGATCGTATCGGAAGGGCTCCAGGTAGCCCAGACGTGGTCTCCTGATGCGAGCGTGGCGAGCGGTTTGTGGCTCGACAGCAACTTGACGCTCAAGGCGATATTACCGGCCGCGCGGAGCCGGACACGACTAACACCACCGATAAATTCAACGCCCTCCACGGTGCAAGCCAGCTTGTTATCGGCTGCGGTCTGGTCAGGGGTTGCCACGATTGAGATGCTCTCAGGACGCATCATCGCAAACGCTTGCTCGCCCGGCTTGAGAGTACAAGGCTGAGTGCTCCGAACCGAACCTGCTCCTTCGTCGAGTTCAACTTCAATGGTGGAACCTGATGAGGTTACTTTGCCCGGAAGAACGTTCGACTCGCCCAGGAATTCCGCAACAAACTTGCTGGTCGGCTGATAATAGAGTTCGCGAGCTTCTGAAAGCTGGGCAATCGAGCCGTTGTTCATGACGCAGATCCGATCGGAGAGCGCCATAGCTTCGTCCTGATCGTGCGTGACATACAGTGCGGTGATGCCAAGCTGCCTATGAAGTCGCTTGATCTCAAACTGCATGGCTTCACGCAAGCCCTTGTCCAGAGCACCAAGCGGTTCGTCCATCAAAATGACCGGCGGATCATAGACGAGGCAGCGAGCGATCGACACGCGTTGCTGCTGCCCGCCAGACAGTTGACTAGGTTTCCGATCAGTCAGTTGGTCGAGTCGGACAGTGGCCAGCACGGCCCGCACACGGTCAGCGATCTCATTCTTGGCCACACCCCGCACTTTCAACGGAAAGGCGACATTGTCGAAAACGGTCATATGCGGGATTAGCGCGTAATGCTGGAAGACCATGCCGAGGTTGCGTTCGCGTGACGGCAGGTGCGTGATGTCACGGCCGTCCAGCAGCACTCGCCCTGTTGAAGGCATTGCGGCGCCGGCAACGATGTTGAGGAGCGTGGTCTTACCGGATCCTGAGGGCCCAAGTAGGCTGACGAACTCTCCCTTTCGGATAACGAGATCGGTAGCCGCTAAGGCAGTCATATCGCCATATTGCTTGCTAACTCCATCAACCCGGAGTCGGACAGCTTCGGAATTCGCGGTGGCGTTCACGGATGAGCCCCTAGTGTGTTGGGTTTCGGTGGAGGAGCGCTGCGCCGAGGCATGCTGCTGCCGATACAATGGTCAGGAGAGTAGCAACCGCAGCCAGAACCGGTGACACTTCCCAATGAATTGCCGTGAACATCTTGACGGGTAAGGTGGTGGCCGAGGTGCCGCTCAGGAACCACGAGAGCACGACCTCATCGAAGGACATCAAGAATGCGAACAGAAAACTCACCAAGATGGTTGGCCGAAGTTGCGGAATAACGACATATCGCAGCACTTGCGACCGGTTGGCGCCCAAAACCTGCACAGCCAGTTCGATCCGCGCATCAAGCGCCTTCAATCCGGAACTAGCTGTTACGACTACGAACGGCAGGACATAGGCCGTGTGGGCGAGGATGATGCCTGTCTTCGTTCCCGACAGGCCGGCTCGCCCTAGATAGAGATAGACGCCCAGGGCGAGGACGATACTTGGGACAAGCAGCGGACTCATCAATATCAGCTGCACCGCCGAGCGGCCTCTTATCCATGCCCTTGCGAGCCCGAATGCTGCGGGCACGCCAACAATAAGAGCGATCAAGGAGCTGACAAGCGCAACTTCAATGCTCGTCCAGAGCGATGTCATCCAAATTTCATCAGCGAAGAACCGCCGAAAGAGTCCTAGTGACCAAGTTGCCGGGGGAAACTGTACCTCGGCGCTGTCGCCGAACGCGATCGGGATAACGATCAGAGTAGGTAGCAGCAGGAACATGTAGACCGCCCACGCCAGGCAAGAGCCAATTCGGCGCCAAAGGGTCGTAGCCAGATCAGAGACCATTGTATCCCCCTTAGAGAAGACTCTCGCCGCGTTTCGCCCGGAGCAGTGCGGTAATGAGCAAGCCAGAGAGACAGAGCAGGATGATCGAGATGGCAGACGCGGTTGGCCAGTCGAGAACTTCCCGGGTGTAAAAATCGATGAGGTTGGCGATCATCATATCCTGTCGCCCCCCCAGCAGGGCAGGGGTTACGAAAAAGCCTAGTGACAGCGTCAAGCTCATAAGCGTACCCGCCAGTAGACCAGGTAGGCTGGCGGGCAAGATCGCATTCCAGAAAATTCGAACTGGACCGGCGCCCATAACCGCCATGGCGCGCTCAATGCTCTGATTGCGTCCCAAAAGGCTCGCTAGAACCGGCAAGATGACAAACGGAACAAGGTAGTGGGTAAGGCCAATCATCACGCCCACTCGGTTGAATAGCATGGTGACGCCCGCCTCACTGCCGAAGATGGCTCGCAGCGTGCGATTGATCACGCCCTGGTCCCCAAGGAGGACGATAAAGGCGAAGCTCTTCACCAGGATGCTGGTCCAGAACGGAAGCATCACGAGTGCCATTAACAGGGCCCGTCTACGAGGAGGTTGGAGCGCCAGGTGGAACGCCGCAGGATAGGCAATCAGCACCGTCAAGGCGGTCGCCTGCAGGCTTATCGCAAGAGTGTTGCCTAAGACGCGCTGGAAAAGCGGCTCGCCGACAAGTGCGACGTAGTGCTGGGCCGACGGCGGGGTATCTAAGCTAAACGAGAGCGTGAATATCAGTGGAACAAGGAAGACACCCGCGAGAAGCAGCAGCGCGGGGGCCAAGTAGGCCCAGCCTTCTAGTGGCCGCAATGTGAAAGATGACATGCTTTTGAACCGTCCTGCCTGGTGAGCGGAGTGATCCGCCCACCAAATTTCAGTAGGGTGACTTTCAGTTGCTCAAATCAAAAGCCACTGCTTGAACCGAGCCTGCAGCTTGTCAAAATTCTCTCCCCACCACTCATCGTTCAGTATTGCAGAATTCGGGCCTTCCAGATTTGGGACCCACTTGCGGGAAGCATCGCTCATGAGGGGCACCGCCTTTTGATTGTTTGGCAGGAGACCGAGTTCGTCTGCAAAAGCCGCCTGTCGATCAGGACGCAAAATGAACGCGATGAACTGCATCGCTTCAGGTTTGTTGGGGCTCGCTTTGGGCACCGTCAGATAACTCACGCCCAGCAGCACTTGCTGCAGGGCGAAATCGATGGAAGCGCCCGATTCCTGCGCAACTTTGGCCCGATTGGAGTAGGTGTAGGAATAGTCGACCTCGCCGTTCTGGATCAACGAGATCGTTTGGGGCGTCTGCTCAACCCACTTCGTGACAATCGGCTTGATCGTGTCGAGCTTTCGGAACGCTCGCTCGACATCCAGGGGGTAGAGATCCTTCGGCGCTACGCCGTCGGCGATCAATGCGATTTCGAGCATCTCGGAAACTCGCGTCCGGAGCGCTCGCTTTCCGGGGAAAGCCTTCGCATCGAAAAATTCCTTGAAATTCGTGGGGTGCTTGCCTTCCGGGTGTGTTTTCGGGTTGAACGCGATGCCCCCCGCGAAGAAGTACATGCCGACGCGGTCTTCTGAGGCCGGAAGCTTGAGGTTGTCAGACTTGATGACGTCGCGGTCGAGAGCGGCCCAGAATCCCTGTTTCGTCCCGGCCAATGCTACTGCCCCAGACGCATCGAACACATCCCATTCAGAGCGGCCCATGATGGCTTGGGCCTTGAGCTTCGCTAGGTCCGGGCCATCCGCAACTGCGACATTGATGCCGGTTTCTTTGGTAAAGGGCGCGATCCAGTGCTTCTTCATCGCCTCAACCAGCGAGCCGCCCCAGCTCACGACCGTGATCGTTTTGGATTGAGCCAGGGCAGTACCGGTAATGGCAGGAGCGACTATCCCACCAATGCCGATGGCGCTGGCACCAGCAAGAATTTGGCGTCGATTCATACCGAGCTTGGACTTAGTCATCGCATTCCCCTCTTTTTTCTGGTTGTGACACTAGTGGTGGGTGACTACCGTAAGCGCGTGGCGCTTCCTTCGATTTTCCAGACTTCGGTACGGCTCTCGCTTGAAGCAGCGCCGTTCACCGCGACCCTGAAATCGACCTTGTCCGACAGAACCGCGATGATTGCCGGAAAGAGCTCACCGATTGCGTCGTGGATCTCGTCCGGAAATCCGTCCTGTAACGGCGCAAACTGCTGGCGTTCGATAAAGAACGAGCCATCTTTGCTACGGCTCTGATGCTCGATGCCCAAGTTGCTCAAGATGTCCGAAAGAAGCCTGGCCATAGCGGGTGCATCTTTTTCGGCGCAGCCGAACCGGCTGGCGATTTCGCGAGCGTACTGCGTTCCGATGCCCCTTGCAGCTTGCGCTACAAGGTAGGCGGCATAAGGCACGCCATACGATCGCACCAAGACCCCGACAGGTCCGGCGGTATAACCTTCAGCGTAGCGGCGCCTCGCCTTAGCTAGCCGTTCAAGAGGCCATTCTGCCTCGTTCAGTCGGGGCGCGATCGCCGGATCGAAACCCGGACTACGGTCCACCGTCTCGAACTTCAGAGCCTCATCGTATGTAATATCGTGATCGTATTCGATGAAATAGCCTTCATCGTAAGGGGCGCCATGCTGGTAAAGCTTGGTGCATACATACCCCAGACGCGGACAACCGAGCCAGGTACCGTTGTTCTGGTGCCAAGCACGGAACGCCCCAATCTGCGTCGAGGCCGGGATGGCGAGCAGCCCCGAGCCGGGGTACGCCCACGCCGGCGCGAGATAGCGGATCCAAGCTTTCTTCGGGCCTTCGTCGGCGTACTCCATATCAACCGCGCCAACTGCGCAATTCGACAGGTAGTGATACTTGGCAGCGGCGATCGCGGGCGGATCATTGTCGATGCCGAGCTTCTTGAGACCAGCGATGAAGTGCTTGGCACCGTGTGAGCGCATGAAATTGAACTTGAGGTCAGCAACACCTGACTCGCCCTTTTCCCTCATGGTGACCAGTTGCAATCCGGCGTACATGCGGGACCAGAGATAGGTGCTAAATTCGACGCTCGACAGATCGGTAGGCATGATTGGGTAATCTCCAATGGGGGACCGTTCGGGCAACGCTTGGAAACGCCGTCCGGGGGGAACTTCGCTCGGGGTATTCGTGGCTCGGCGCCTCGCGGCGCGGGTTGTGTCCAGCTTCAGCTATCAGCCTTCGGCCAATTTCTTTCGGTAACGGCGGCGTTCGAAAAAGCGCTCGATCTCCTTTTGCGGCGCACCGACGTTGAACGCTTGCTCATAGACTTCCATGGCCATGGCGATCGCCTTTCGATAGCGATCTTCGTCAAGCAAAGTATTGGCGCGTTTTGACAGGCTGTAAGCGACTTGAGGCTGCTTGGACAGCCGCTCCGCTGCTCTCAAAGCAGCGCTAAACACGCCTTCTTGCGCTACTATCTCATGCACGAATCCGAGGCTGCGGGCTTCTTCGGCGTTCATCAAGCGGCCTTGCAGAGAGAGCTCGATAGCGCGCCGCCCCACTCGCTCCCACATCAGCCACGTCCCGAATATACTCGGCAGGCCGGAATTGATTTCCGTCTGGCCCATCGTTACGCCGGCGTGCGTAACGACGAGATCGCAGAACTGGGTGACCTGGAAACCGGAACCGGCTGCGACGCCATTCACCGCAGCGATAAATGGCTTTGGAAATTGTCTGACGGCATCGTAACAGCGGGTCAGGCGTCCAAGCCACGAGCCGATTTCCGACCCATCTTTGAATGCTTGTAGCTCCCAAAGATCTTGACCTGAACAGAATGCCTTGTCGCCTGCGCCGGTCAGGATCGCCGCCATGATGCCTGGATCGCCCCCCGCTGCCGTAAGATGGTCTGCCAGTTGATCTCGAACGTCAGACGTCCACGCGTTGTATCGACTGAGGCGGTTGATCTTCAGGATCAAGACCCCCTCACGAACCTCGCTCAAGAGCTCGTCGGAGTTTGGCTGGTTTTGGGGAGCTTCCGACATGACCCGGCTCCCTCAGACGTTCCGGACGGGCTTAAACCCGGCCTTCTCGGCGTCCCAAGCCGCGTTCAAATCAACGACGATATCGTTCTTTTTGATGCGCTGAGTCGGGCCCCGCGGGAACTCATCGACGAATTGAATGTAGCGGGGAATTTGGTAGTACGCGAGGCGCTCGCTGCAGAACTGCGCGATAGTCAGCGGGTCCGCCTCAGCCCCGTCCTTGGCTTTCACAACCGCCAAGATATCCTGCTCTCCCATGGGCGATGCTACGCCCAAAACCGCGGACTCTTCAACGTTCGGAGCGGCATTGAGCACCCGCTCAACCTCCCATGCCGAGACATTTTCTCCCCGCCGGCGCAAGGCATCCTTCTTACGGCCCTTGAAGTAGAAATTGCCATCTTGATCAGTGGACGCTGTGTCACCCGTATAGACGCAGCCATCGGCTCGGAGCACCTCCGCCGTCTTCTCGGGATCGCCAAAATACCCCAGCATGGTGATACCGGGCATCTTAGGCTTCAGCACAATTTCGCCGACGACGCCTGGTCCGACGCGGTCCCCGTGGTCATCAACCAACCAGCTGTCAAACTCTTCTACAGGTGTGCCAATGGAGCCGAGGACATCCCGCATGTTGATGTGGGTGAAATTCTGGCCTTCGCTAAGGCCATAACCCTCGCGGACGATCAGCCCGAACCGTTCTTCGAACTGACGCCAGGTGTCTTTCGGGCAAGCGGCGCCCCAAGCAATCGACACGGTGTTATTACGCTCGCCCTCAGTCACGGGCTGCGATAGGAGGATATTGATCAGACCGCCCAGATAGTGAAATTTTGTAGCCTTTGCGTCGGCGATCTGGTCCCAGAGTTTGGAGGCACTTAATCGCTCGACCATATAGATGCTCAGGCCATGATGAAGCGCCATCATGACGGTCATCCAAGCTGCCACATGGTAGAAGGGCTCCCACAGGAAGAAAACATCATCCCGGTTGGCTTCGGACAATACGCCTGCGTTTTTTGCGCCGATCCAATAAAATCGGTCCGACAACATTGCGCCTTTGGGCGCACCGGTCGTACCGGAGGTGTAGTTAATCGCAAGAAGATCGTCGAGCGATCGCGAAACGGGGGTCACCGTCGACCGGCTAGCGCGGAGGAGATCGTTGAGACTGTGTTCGGAATCTCGGTTATCGCCATCCTCGAACCAGATCAGGATGGGAGCTTTGGGGACCGTTGCGAAAGCCGCACGTACCGCATCCGTTTGAGCGCGATTGGCCACAAAAGCGGATGGCTTTGCACTCGAAACCTGGAGCTCGATGCCTGCGCTCTTGAGGTGAACGCTGAATGGCACTGCCGCAGCACCAATCCAGGAGGCCGCCAGATAGAGGGCAATGTGCTCGACGGAAGAGGTCAGCATAAAGCCGACCCGATCGCCACGTTTCACACCAGCCTCTTGGAGCGCGCCTGCCATTTCCTGGACTTTGGCGAGCAGGCTGCGAAACGTCGTTTGCTGCCCCTTGAATTTGCAGAAGACGCGATCGCCTGAGTCTTTTGCACGCGCGAGGAGAAGCTGGGGGATCGTCTGCATCGAGCGCATCTCTAGGTTCGCGGCGCTTCAGTTCGGCCGAGTTGAGCGATTGTGTAGCGATTGCCGTTGATCGGCCAATACCAATTGCACCTCGATTGATATCGTTTTGGAATTGATAGCGCCGCGCTTAGAATTTGGGACTGACGCGTCGCGGAAGCCGAAAGCTTAGCCTCGGAAGGCGCCCAGACCTGCTCACCATAGTGGATCGCCGCGTCCACATCCGTAGCTTCGTAATCGAAAGGTTGGGAGCGCGAAGCCATACCGATAACGGCGTCGGGCTGCAGAGCTAAGAATGTTTCAACAAACCATCATGACAAATCTCAACGTGAAGCATGAGGCTGCACGGTTACTGGATAAGCTTGGCGCGGCCCGCTCAGCCTGGACGGATGGCGACATGGCGTCTTTCGGCCCGGTGACCGGAGAAGAGGTCAGGAAGCTCAAGACAATCACCGCGACCGCCAGCGCCGCTGCCATAAACGCTGACAAGGCATTGAAAGCCTGGCGACTGTGCCGCCGGAGAAAGGTCCAGCGTCACTTGATCAACGGTCAGGTGCTGTCTCCGCGAGCAGCCACTCCCGGAATGCGGCGAGCGGCGGGTACTTCGCCCGTTCGGAAGGCCAGACGAGGTAATATCGTTCGGGACTTTCCATAGGCAGGTTGATGGCTCGGACCAGCTTGCGGCTCGCAAGCTCATCCTGGATGAGGAAGGTCGGCAGCAGCGCCACGCCAAGACCGGCGATCGCTGCCTGGGCTGCGGTGGCAAACTGGTCGAACACCATGCCCTGAGCTGTCCTGCCCGGCACATCGTGAAGCGATGACCACCGGTCCCACGCGTGAAAACGAGTTGAGATGCTCAGCAGCGGGGCCTTTCGAAGATCGCCCGCAACACGGAAGCCATATTGTCTCTTCAGCCCGGGACTGCACGCAGGGACAACTTGTTCAGATCGCAAGAGAGCCATCTCGGCCCCGGGCCACTCCGGTTGACCGAAGTGAATCGCAGCGTCCAGGGACTCGGCCCGGAAATCGAAATAGGACAATCGAGTCGTAAGATTGATCGTGATCCCAGGATTTTCCGCCAAAAACCCGGGCAGGCGCGGCGCGAGCCAGCGGGTGCCGAATGTCGGCAAGATGGCGAGATTGAAAGTCCCTCCCCGCGGGTTGGCGTGGAGGTTGAATGAGGCCGTGCTGATCTTATGGAGCGCATCGCGAACTTCGCTCGCATAGGACTCGCCAACAGTAGTCAGCCGAACGGTCTGGCGCTCACGGATAAAAAGCTCGACTTCGAGCTGTCCTTCCAGGATTTTGATCTGCCTGCTCACGGCGCTTTGGGTCAGTCGAAGCTCGCGCGCGGCGAGCGTCATGCTGCCGGTCCGCGCGGTGGCTTCAAACGCCGCTAGGACGGCGGTGGAGGGAAGGAAGCGACGAGGTGTTTGCGGGTCCATGCCCACTCATTCCAATTCAGAATTATCTTCTGAGCAAACATCATTTGAATTGGCCACACAAGCAAGGTCTAATCGCCGGTATCATGACGAATTTACATGATACCAGGATCAGGCCAACGATGACGGTCTATCCACCCTCAACGGAGATTTAGATGCCAGCGCTGCGCGCGGACGCAGACGAGATCCGCACCCTCTTCTCCCGTGCCATGTCGGACATGTATCGGGCCGAAGTGCCGCAATACGGCACTCTGATGGAGCTCGTCGACGACACCAATCGGGAAACGCTGCGACAGCACGAGCAGCTGCGTTCGAGCCTCGAACGAGGCGATGAACTCGATCGGCTGAACATCGAGCGTCACGGCGCCATTCGCCTGGGGCGCGCCGACGAATTGTTCAACATGCGTCGCGTCCTTGCGGTGATGGGGATGCATCCGGTCGGCTACTACGACCTGTCGGTGGCCGGCGTGCCCGTTCATGCCACGGCGTTTCGGCCGATCGACGACGCCGCGCTCCGGCGCAATCCGTTCCGGGTCTTCACCTCGCTGCTCCGCCTCGACCTGATCGAGGACCACACTCTTCGCGCCGAGGCCGAGCGAATCCTGGGTGAACGCCGCATCTTCACACCGCGCGCGCTCGAGCTCGTGGGGATTTTCGAGACGAAGGGGCACTTGACCGTCGCGCAGGCGGAGGAGTTTGTGCGGGAAGCGCTCGATACCTTCCGTTGGCATACCGAAGCGACAGTTAGCTTCGAAGTCTACGGGAAGCTGCATGAGGCCCATCGACTGATCGCTGACGTCGTGAGCTTCAGAGGCCCGCACATCAACCATCTGACGCCGCGCACGCTGGACATCGATGCTGTCCAGGCCAAGATGCCACGACGCGGCATTGCGCCGAAGGTGGTCATCGAAGGGCCGCCGCGCCGCGACTGCCCGATCCTGCTGCGGCAGACCAGCTTCAAGGCCCTCGAAGAACCGATCCTTTTCAGGCAGGCGGATGCGACAAGCGTAGCTGGGACGCATACGGCCCGCTTCGGCGAGATCGAGCAACGCGGTGCTGCCCTCACGCCCAAAGGCCGCGAGCTCTACGACCGATTGCTCGTCTCCGTACGACAGGCAGGTGCCGCCGCACGCGACTACCACACCGAACTGGCCGAGCGGTTCAAAGCCTTTCCGGACGATTGGTCGGAACTTCGCTCGCAAGGGCTCGCCTTCTTCCGCTATTCGGCGACACGAGCGGGCATCGAGGCATGCAAGAGGCATGCTCCGCCATCCAGCCTCGATGATTTGGCGACTGCGGGCTTTCTGCGCTACGATCCGATCGTCTACGAGGATTTCCTCCCTGTCAGCGCGGCCGGAATCTTCCAGTCGAATCTCGGCACCGACCAGCAGCAGAACTACGCCGCGCGTTCCAACCGGGCTGCGTTCGAAACCGCCCTCGGAGCCAAGGTGCACGACGAAATGAAGCTGTATGCCCAGGCGGAAAGGGATTCTCTGGAAGAGGCTTTGGTCCAGCTCGGGTCACCGCAGCTCGCACGCCGGCCGATGGCCTGATCGAATCGTCGTTCAACCGTTCAAGAGAAACCGCCATGACCACCACCACCCAGACTCCAGCACGCGCCATCAAATCACTGGCGAGCGAGGCAGACGCGCTCCTGAGCGCACTCGGCGTCAAGCGCGGCCGTTACACCGGCGGCAGACTGATCGCACGATCGCCGATCACCGGCGAGATCACGGGTCACGTTAACGAGATCGGTGCCGGCGACGCACACGTGGCCATCGACAAGGCGCACGAGGCTTTCCTCGAATGGCGGCTGGTACCCGCTCCGAAACGTGGTGAACTCGTCCGCCTCCTTGGCGAGGAGTTGCGCGCCAACAAGCAGGCGCTCGGCAGGCTCGTATCGATCGAGGCCGGCAAGATCGCCTCCGAGGGCCTCGGCGAGGTCCAGGAAATGATCGACATCTGCGACTTCGCAGTCGGCCTGTCGCGCCAGCTTTATGGCCTGACCATCGCAACCGAGCGCAGCGAGCACCGGATGATGGAAAGCTGGCATCCGCTCGGCGTCACCGGGATCATCTCGGCGTTCAACTTCCCTGTTGCGGTATGGTCCTGGAACGCGGCGCTGGGGCTGATTTGCGGCAACAGTATCGTCTGGAAGCCGTCCGAGAAGACGCCGCTGACAGCGCTTGCGACGGAAGCGCTGTTCGATCGCGCGCTCGCGCGCTTCAAGGTGGAAGGCGGCAAGGCACCGGAGGCGCTGTCCGCTGTCCTCTTCGGCGGTCGCGAGACCGGTGAAATCCTCGTCGATCACGCCAAGGTCCCGCTGGTGTCTGCGACCGGCTCGACGGCCATGGGGCACATCGTCGGACCACGCCTTGCAAAACGCTTTGCGCGCGCGATCCTTGAGCTCGGCGGCAACAACGCCGCAATCGTCGCACCGTCCGCAGATCTCGACCTGACGCTGCGCGGCGTCGCGTTTGCCGCCATGGGCACGGCAGGCCAGCGCTGCACGACGCTGCGGCGCCTCTTCGTCCACGACAGCATCTACGACACATTTCTGTCGCGGCTAAAGCGCGCCTATGAGTCCGTGACTATCGGCGATCCGCTCAAGGACGGCACCCTGGTCGGTCCTCTGATCGACGCGGCAGCCTTCGCCACGATGCAGAAAGCGCTGAGCGAGGCCCGCGCCGCGGGCGGCAAGGTGTTCGGCGGCGAGCGCGTTCTCTCCGACGGTGCCGATGAGGCGTATTATGTCCGCCCTGCGCTGGTCGAGATCGCAGGCCAGGTCGGTCCTGTCGTGCACGAGACCTTCGCACCCATTCTCTACGTGATCAAATATCGGGATTTCGATGCGGTGCTCGACGTGCATAACGCAGTCCCGCAAGGGCTCTCCTCCTCGATCTTCACTAATGATTTGCGAGAAGCGGAAGCTTTCCTGTCGGTGCGGGGCTCCGACTGCGGCATTGCCAATGTCAATATCGGCCCATCCGGCGCCGAGATCGGCGGCGCCTTCGGGGGCGAGAAGGAAACTGGCGGTGGACGCGAGTCGGGCTCGGATGCCTGGAAAGCCTACATGCGCCGCGCGACCAATACGGTCAATTTCGGCCGGACATTGCGGCTCGCTCAGGGCGTCAAGTTCGACGTGGCGTAAAGAGCAGATATATGACCGCGCCCCTCCCCAGTTCGGCGTCATTCCGCCCCGCCCATCGCCTCTCCTCGATCGGCGTGTCGGAGATCCTGAAGATCAGCGGCCTCGCTGCGGAGATGAGGCGACAGGGCCGGGACATCATCATCCTCGGCGCAGGCGAGCCTGATTTCGACACGCCGGACTCGATCAAGGATGCAGCCGAGCGCGCGATGCGCGCCGGCGCGACCAAGTACACCGCATTGGATGGCGCGCCGGAACTCAAGGCCGCCATTCGTGCGAAGTTCAAGCGCGACAATGGGCTCGAATTCGCGCAGGACGAGATCACCGCGTCAGCCGGCGCCAAGCAGGTGCTCTTCAACGCCATGATGGCCACCATCAACCCCGGCGACGAGGTCATCATCCCGACGCCATTCTGGGTGACGTATGCCGACATCGTCGCGATCGCCGGCGGCACGCCGGTGCTGGTGCAATGTTCCGAGACCAATGGCTTTCGGCTGACGGCCGACGACCTCGAGCGCGCCATTACGATTCGCACGCGATGGGTCATGCTAAACTCGCCGTCGAATCCATCCGGCGCGGCCTATTCGGAGGCCGATTATCGGCCGATCCTCGACGTCCTCCTCGCCCACCCGCAGGTCTGGCTGATGGTGGATGATATCTACGAGCACATCGTCTATGACGGCTTTCGCTTCGCAACGCCTGCGGCCATCGAGCCGGCGCTGCGCAACCGGACGCTGACCGTCAACGGTGTCTCGAAGGCTTACGCAATGACCGGCTGGCGCATCGGCTATGGTGGCGGCCCCAGCGCGCTGATCCGTGCCATGGCCGTCGTCCAGAGCCAGTCGACCTCCTGCCCTTCCTCGGTTAGCCAGGCCGCAGCCATAGAAGCGTTGAATGGCCCGCAGGATTTTGTCCGCGATTGCTGCCGGTCGTTCCAGGAGCGGCGCGATCTTGTGGTCGGCGCGCTGAACAGGATCGACGGTATCACCTGCCGCGTGCCCGAGGGCGCTTTCTACACATTTGCAAGCTGTGCCGGCATGATCGGCAAGATCACTCCTGACGGGCGAACGCTGGAGAACGACAGGGACTTTGTCGAGTATCTGCTGCGCGGCGCCGGCGTTGCGGTGGTGCCCGGTTCTGCTTTCGGGCTTGCCCCCTATTTCAGGATTTCCTACGCGACGTCTTTAGCTGAGCTGGAGGACGCATGCCAGCGCATTGCGCACGCAACCGCTAGACTTTCGCGAGACTGCAAGGAAGACGCGAAGCGCAGAAAATTGCGACCTCATTGAATGGTGTGCTCATCCTGGTCGTATCTCGCGACCAACGCGGATACACAATAGCCCCGAAACATATGGTCGTGGCAGGCCAGTATAGTCCTTCGGCAAGGCGGCCAGGCCCTCGGCCGAAGGACTATTCTGGGTGCTGAGCAACTCCTGGCCGGCTTGCTGCTTGTTACCGGTTTGCAGTGCGTGGGCGAGTCCTCCAGCGAAGCGAGGGCCGACACCGCGCCGAGACCGATCAGGATCTTGTGCGAGAGGCAGGTGAAAGGTGGCCGCTCGCCGCGGAGCCGAAGATCCGGCGGCGCGACGGGTGGGATGTCGCTTTAACGTTCGTCTTCGCCACCTATCGCCATGCGCGTCGCCTTCCGTCGGTGCGGACAATCCGCACGCGCCGCTCGCCAGCAGCGGCAACGTGGCGCCCGGATCAATCGATGGCGCGGCGGCAATCTTGCGCGGTTACGCTGCCTTGGTCGCGTATTGCTCTCGTGCTCGGCTCAATTGTCAGCCGGTAGGCAACTAACTTGCTACCGTCGAAAACTTCCAGGGAGGAATCGCAGACCGGACAGCGGTACTCGCCTATTTCGCCCGGCTGTGACGATAGTTCAAGACGACGAAAACCAGCGCCGCACTCAGAACAAACGACGTCGCTCTTTTTCATGACACACCGGCCTCACGCTGAGAGATGATAGTTCTTTGACCGCCGATGCAGCCAAGCGGAGCGACTTCCACCTGCCATCAGAAACCAGCGTTCGTGGACGCACGCCCTAGGTTGGAACAGCGGCGTCTTCTTTGACCGCGCCAAACACACCTCGGTACCAGATCTTTCCGCAGTGCGATCCTATGTGCTCGACCTCGGCGTCGCTTGGATCCGCCGAGGCGAGATCAAGTTTCATGTAGGAAACCTGCTCCATCGTGGCGCCGAGCACTTCGGCCGCCATTTCAGGATCGAGTTCGCGACTTAGTTCGCCTAGCCCTTGAAGCCGTGTCAGCCAAGTGGAGGTGCGCCTAACGAAGCGGCTACGTTCCGTGACATAGAGAGACAGAAATGTCGCCTTCTCGCCGCGAGCTGCCGCCTCCCGCATGACACGCAATAGCTTGCGATGCCTGGCATAGATCTTGAGATAAGCGATGGTATTCTCAACAAACTCCGCTTCGGTTGCCTTCAACGAGCGGCCAATCCTGCGCTTGCTCGCGACGTAGATCTCGTCGACCAGTGGCTTCAAAACGGCCAGTAGAATCTCATCCTTGTTTCGGAAGTGCCGATAGAAGTTGCCGTAAGAGGTGCGGGCAATCTTGACGATGTCCTCGACCCGGGTGGCCTCATATCCTTTGCGAGCGAATACGCGTGCCGAGGCGTTGAGCAGCCGCTCACGCATCGCGGCCCCCTTCGCCGTCGCGGGGGCCAGCGGCTCTAATGCAGAATCATCGGTCTCCAGCATTTGCCATCCATAGCATCGCGGTCCCTTGACCACCAGCTCGCAATCGGTAATGTGACATCAATATCAGTTCTTGTTCAAGCTCGAACTTCAAGCAAATCAAGGGCGGGAAGACGCAAAAGGCATCGCCTGACTTGCCGAAATAGATCCAGTCAACGCCGTTGCAAGGGCGAGCCGACCTCGGGCGACCAGCTCGATGATCACGAACCTCGCCCAGCCAATTTCGCTCGAAATCCAACTCCGCGTCTTCGTCGGAAGGGCGGCATCCAGGGAGTGATTATGTATCCGGGGACCCATGCACTTACAAATCCGGACCGCCCTGCCCTCATCATGACCGCGACTGGTGAGGTCGTGACCTATGCCGAACTGGAGGATCGTTCACAGCGAGTTGCAAATTGGCTCTTCGACGCGGGCCTGCGGCCCGGCGATGTGGTCGGCGTACTCTCCGACAACAGCTCTTGGATTTTCGACATCTATTGGGCCACTCAGCGTTCGGGTCTGTATCTGATGCCGATAAACTATCGGTTGAGCTCTGATGAAGTCGACTACATGCTCGCCAACTCCGGCGCTGCCGCGCTGTTCGTGGGTCACGGTGGAGTCGAGACGGCCTCAAGACTTGGTACACACGAGCGTCTCAAGCGTCGCATCAGCCTCGAAGGGGATCTGCCTGGTTACGAGCCATACCAGGATCTACTGAAAACCGCGCGCGCCACCATGCCATCTTCCCAACCTCGTGGCGCCGACATGCTGTATTCTTCCGGCACAACCGGCAGACCCAAAGGCGTAAAGCATGCGCTGCCGGAGCGGCAGGTTTCCGATCCAGGCGATACGATGGTGCAGATGTTCTCGTCGAACTTCGGTTTCGACGAGAGGACCGTCTACTTGTCTCCCGCGCCGCTCTATCATGCAGCACCACTCCGAACCTGTGCCACCGTCCAAGCGCTCGGGGGTACCGCGCTGGTCATGGACAAGTTTGATGCCGACGCGGCTTTGGCTGCCATCCAAGACTATAAGGTGACCCACAGTCAGTGGGTTCCGACCATGTTCGTCAGGATGCTCAAACTGCCTGAATCAGCCCGGGCTCGATACGACGTCAGCAGTTTGCAGGTCGCTATTCACGCCGCCGCACCGTGTCCCGTTGAAGTCAAGCGAGAGATGATGACGTGGTGGGGTCCGGTATTGTGGGAATACTACTCCGCCACCGAAATGAACGGGATGACCGTGATTGGGCCCGAGGAGTGGCTCAGAAAGCCCGGCTCGGTCGGTCGCGCCGTGCTGGGGACAATTCATATCTGCGACGAGGAAGGCAGCGAAGTCCCAGTGGGGCAGACGGGCGTCATCTATTTCGAACGCGACGGGATGCCGTTTGTCTACCACGACGAGCCCGAGAAGACACAAGGCGCGCAACATCCTGCACATCCGTATTGGACGACGGTCGGTGATATCGGACATGTCGATGCGGACGGCTATCTGTTCCTGACCGACCGCAAGGCATTCATGATCATCTCCGGTGGGGTCAATATCTACCCTCAAGAGATCGAAAACGTCCTGGTCATTCATCCTGCTATCGCAGACGTAGCCGTTATCGGGATTCCCGATCCTGAAATGGGCGAACAGGTCAAAGCAATAGTGCAACTCATGCCCGGCATCGAAGGCAACGACAGCTTGGCGCAAGAAGTCATCGGCTTCGTGAAGGCTCGGGTTGCCAGTTATAAGGCGCCCAAGAGCGTCGACTTCGTGCGTGAGGTCCCGCGTTCGCAGACGGGCAAGCTTATGAAGCAGGAGTTACGCAAGCGCTATTGGCCCGAGAAGACGGGCTGACAACCGCTGAGACGGCAACCGAGGCCTAACGTGCGACGGCTGCGCACGAGCCACGGATCATAAGTTGCACGCACGGATGGCCGGCAAGCTCGACGTACGTGCGGGCAGGTCGCGTGTTTTGTAGCCTAGCAGGCGACGGGCCCCGTCCGTCTCAGCATCTTCGGTGGCCGACTCTGCCCTTCGCAGGATTAGGTCGGGCTTTTGCCAATTCGTTCCGTTGGAGGCGCAGTTCCTCGATCTTCGCCAGCATTCTTTCCACAATTGCCTCCGCCGCATCGACACGTATCCCAGCGCGTCGGAGACGGGCGATCTCTCTGCGAAGACGCCCAACCTGAAGGCGCGCACGATCTATCTCGTGACGTATCGATTCAAGAGTCGACATGATGACTATTTTTCTGCTCAGAACCGATAGATCGAAGCGCAACCTCAATGTGGCAGCGGCTTGGCAGGGCGCTATGCCGCCTCGCTATGTCCGAGCCGGGCATTGAGCTTGCGGATCAGCTCTTCGGCCGCGTCCGCGATCACCGTGCCCGGCGGGAAGATGGCCTCGGCGCCGGCGGCATAGAGCGCGTCGTAATCCTGCGGCGGGACCACGCCGCCGACGATGATCATGATGTCCTCGCGGCCCTGCTTCTTCAGCGCGACCTTCAGTTCGGGCACGGCAGTGAGATGGGCCGCGGCGAGCGAGGAAACGCCGAGGATGTGCACGTCGTTCTCGACGGCCTGCCGCGCCGCCTCGTCGGCGGTCGCAAACAGCGGCCCGATATCGACGTCGAAGCCGATGTCGGCGAAGGCCGAGGCGATCACCTTCTGGCCGCGGTCGTGGCCGTCCTGGCCGATCTTGGCGACCAGGATACGCGGGCGACGGCCCTCAGCCTCCTCGAACGCGTCGATCAGCGCCTGAACCTTCTCGACCTGGTTGCCAATGCTGGATGCTTCCCGCTTGTAGACGCCGGTGATGGATTTGATCTCGGCGCGATGCCGGCCAAACACCTTCTCCATCGCTTCCGAAATCTCACCGACGGTCGCTTTCGCCCGGGCCGCATCGATGGCGAGTGCGAGCAGATTGCCGTTGCCTTCGCCGGCCGAGCGCGTCAGCGCAGCGAGCGCGGCCTCGACGTCCTTCTGGCTGCGCTCGGATTTCAGCCGCGTCAGCTTGTCGATCTGCAGGCGCCGGACATTGGTGTTGTCCACCTTGAGGATGTCGATGGCGGCTTCATCTGATGGCTTGTACTTGTTGACGCCGATCACCGCCTGCTTGCCAGCATCGATGCGGGCCTGGGTCTTCGCCGATGCCTCCTCGATGCGCAGCTTGGGCACGCCGGCCTCGATCGCCTTGGCCATGCCGCCGAGCTCCTCGACCTCCTGGATGTGGCCCCAGGCTTTCGCGGCGAGATCGCGCGTGAGCCGCTCGACATAATAGGAGCCGCCCCAGGGATCGATGATGCGGGTGGTCCCGCTCTCCTGCTGCAGGAACAGCTGGGTGTTGCGGGCGATGCGCGCCGAGAAGTCGGTCGGCAGCGCCAGCGCCTCGTCGAGCGCGTTGGTGTGCAGCGACTGCGTGTGGCCCTGCGTCGCCGCCATCGCCTCGACGGTCGTGCGCATCACGTTGTTGAAGACATCCTGGGCGGTCAGCGACCAGCCGGATGTTTGCGAATGCGTCCGCAGCGACAGCGAGCGCGGGTCTTTCGGATTGAACGGCTTCAGCAGCTTCGCCCAGAGCAGGCGCGCCGCGCGCAGCTTGGCGACCTCCATGAAGAAGTTCATGCCGATCGCCCAGAAGAACGATAGTCGCGGCGCGAAGCGGTCGACGTCGAGGCCGGCGGCAAGGCCGGCGCGCAAGTACTCGACGCCGTCGGCGAGCGTATAGGCGAGCTCGAGATCCTGCGTCGCGCCGGCTTCCTGCATGTGATAGCCGGAGATCGAGATCGAATTGTATTTCGGCATCTTCTGCGAGGTGTAGGCGAAGATGTCTGAGATGATCCGCATCGAGGGCGCGGGCGGATAGATGTAGGTGTTGCGCACCATGAACTCTTTCAGAATGTCGTTCTGAATGGTGCCCGACAGCTTTTCCGGCGCCACGCCCTGTTCGCCGGCGGCGGCAACATAGAGCGCGAGGATCGGCAGCACCGCGCCGTTCATGGTCATGGACACGCTCATCTGGTCGAGCGGAATGCCTGCGAACAGCGTGCGCATGTCGTAGATGGAATCGATGGCCACGCCCGCCATGCCCACGTCACCGCCGACGCGCGGATGATCTGAGTCATAGCCGCGATGGGTGGCGAGGTCGAAAGCGACCGAGAGGCCCTTCTGCCCAGCCGCGAGATTGCGGCGGTAGAACGCGTTGGAATCCTCCGCCGTGGAGAAGCCGGCATATTGCCTGACCGTCCAGGGCTGGTTGACATACATGGTCGGATAGGGGCCGCGCAGGAACGGCGCGATGCCCGGATAGGTGTCGAGGGAATCGAGCCCCGCAAGATCGGTTTCGCCGTAGGCACTCTTCACCGGAATGCCCTCGGGCGTTAGCCACGGCTCAGCGTGACCCGCGGGTGCGGGGCTTGCGACCTTCTCGAACGCAACATCACCGAAATTGGGAATACGGGTCATCGTTTCGTCCATATCGCCGTTGAGCGCACAAGGCGCAGAATCTTGCCTTATACCTGTTCGGTCCGCTGATAGAGGTCCTGCAGTGTTGCGAGCGCATCAGTGCCGGCAAAGATGAAGCCCGCGACGCCGGCCGCACGCAGTGCCGTCTCCGCTTCGGCTGGGCGGCCTGCCAGATAGGTGTGTCGGCCGCCGGCCGCTTGTAACGCCTTAGCTGCGGCTTCCGCCTGGTTGGCATAGACCTTGTCACTGGAACAGAGGCAGGCAATCGCGGCGCCCGATGCCTTGAACGCAGCCGCAAGCTCAGCCAGATCGGTAAAGCCGTCACTGTCGACAGCCAGAATGCCGCCGGCCTCGAAGAAGCTCTTTGCAAAGGTCGCGCGCGCGGTGAAATCGGCGGGCGTGCCGAGATTGGCCAGGAACACGCTTGGCCGTTTGCCGCGCGCCTTCAGCGCCGCATCGGATTTGTCGCGCAGCGCCTCGAACGGCTGCGCCAGCCGGATCGGCGGCAGTGGATCGAATTTGTACTTCTGCTCGCCGTAAGGCGCGAGCGCGATCGGCCTTGCCTTCAGCACCGCCGTCTCGCTCTCATGCAGGTTCGGAAACTCGCTGGCGCCGGTCAGCACGTCGCGGCGCTTGGCGATGTTGGCCTCGCGCGCCTTGCGCGTTGCTGCGATCTTGTCCTGAAACAGGCCCTGCTGAAGGGCCGCGAAGGCGCCGCCCGCTTTCTCGCTCTCCTGGAACAACGCCCAGGCGGCGTCGCAGAGCTGCGCCGTCAGCGTCTCGATGCCGCCCGCGCCCGCAGCGGGATCGCTGACCTTCGCAAGGTTGCTCTCCTCCAGCAGCAGGAGCTGCGTATTGCGGGCCACGCGCCGCGCGAACGGATCGGGCAGCCCGAGTGCTAGCGTGTGCGGCAATACGGTGATCGCGTTGGCGCCGGCGAGCCCCGCCGCGAATGTCGCGATCGTCGCGCGCAGCATGTTCACATAGGGATCGCGCTGCGTGAGCATGCGCCAGGCCGTATCGGCGGCAATGAACAGCGGCTTTGGCGTCAGCCCGCAGGCTGTCTCGATGCGCGCCCACAACAATCGCAGCGCGCGGAACTTTGCCATGGTCAGGAACTGGTCGGCATCCGCGGCAAGCCGCGCGTAGACCATGCCCTGCACCTGCTCCAGCGGAACGCCGGCGCTTTCGATCGCACGCAGATAAGCGACGCCGCAGGCGAGCACGAAGGCAAGCTCCTGAACCTCGGAGCCGCTGGCATCGTGGATCACGCGTCCGTCGGCGGAGACGAACGGTCCCTTGAAGCCGAGCTCAGCAAGACCCTTGATCGCGCCGGTGACGACCGGAACGATCTCTTGCCAGGCAAACGGGCTATGCCCCCACACCGCACCGGCCGCAAGCGGATCGAGCCCGAAGCGGATGTCGCAGACGGCGGGATCGATGCCCTTGCTCTTCACATATTCCGCGACATGGATCGCAGCCATCCGCGATTGCGGGCCGACCTGGAGCTCGATGCCGATGCCGGCGTCGAGATAAACCTCCTTCAACACTTTCGCGACAGCATCGGCCGTGGGTTCCAGGCCCAAGCCGTGGCTGCAACTGCCGCCGGCGAACACCAATGCAAGTCCCGTCGCGCCGTTCTCGAGATCAATCAGCGCCTGCGCATTTGCGGCCACCGCATCAGGATGATCGATCCGCTGCATAATCTGCCACTGCGCGGCCGCCGGCCGTCCCACCACCGGCGCGACGCCCTTGGCGCGCGGAAAGAGCGGCTCGATCTTTAATCCGTCATGGGTCTTGCCGACCAGTTTCTCGAACGGCGCGCCCTTCAGCACGCCGTCGACCAGCTTGCGCCAGTCCGCCTCCGTCGCCTTGGGAAACTCTGCCGCCAGCGGCAGGCCATCCGGCGTCACGATCTCAGCCCCCCTTGCGCAAGGGCGCAAAATTGCGGCTCGGGTCTGCAGGGCATCGACGATCTCCGTTACGAAAATTGACCTACTGGCGATTCTTCCAGGAGCCCATGACCGCCGCAAGCGACAGTTCCTCTGGGTCGCAGGCCATTGAGGGGGTCCTCGAGAACCGCGGCGCCGGAGCAGGCTGTAGAACTCCGTGACGCGTAAGGAAGACCTTCCGCGAAACCATATGCTCGTGGCGCGAGGCTTCCGTCATCGTCAAGACCGGAGCGAAGCAAATGTCGGTCCCTTCCATGATCTCGCACCACTGCTCGCGTGTCTTGCTCTTGAAAACTGCCGCAAGCCTTTGCTTCAGCTTTGGCCAGGCTGCGCGGTCCATCTGAGCATCGAAGTCCGGTTCAAGCAGGCCTGCATACTGTCGTAACAGCGCGTAGAATTGCGGCTCAATGGATCCAATCGAAACAAAGTTGCCGCAAGCGCATTCGAAGACGCCATAGAAATGCGCCCCTCCGTCCAGCATGTTTTGCTCGCGGCCTTTCACCCAGTCCCCAGCAGCGCTCATGTCGAAAAACATGGTCATCAACGAGGCTGCTCCGTCGCACATTGCGGCGTCCACGACTTGTCCCCTCCCCGACCTTTTCGCCTCCATCAGCGCTGCAAGAACTCCGACGATGAGATAGAGGGCACCTCCGCCGAAATCGCCAACCAGATTAAGCGGCGGGATCGGCCTTTCGCGTGTCCCGATTGCGGAGAGCGCGCCCGTGATCGAGATGTAGTTGATGTCGTGACCCGCTGCGTTCGCGAGGGGACCATGTTGCCCCCAACCGGTCATCCGCCCGTACACAATTCGAGGATTGCGGTTGAGAACAACGTCGGGGCCGAGCCCTAGGCGTTCCATCACGCCCGGACGGAAGCCCTCGATCAGGGCATCCGCCGTACCGAGAAGCTCGATGACATCGCCTTTGCTCTTATCATCCTTCAGGTCGACATTGACCCACTTGCGACCACGCGCCGCAATTCCCTTCAAGTTCCTGGCAGCACCGACACGATCAAGGGTCACAACCTCGGCGCCCATGTCGGCGAGCATCATGCAAGCAAAGGGGCCGGGACCGATGCCGGCGAATTCTACGATACGAATGCCGGCAAGAGGGCCATTTGCCCCGACCGTCTGTGAGCCCGAAGCAGCTGCCATGTTGTATTTCCCGTCAATTTTTTGATCGTCGATGGCTCTCGTGGACAGTGCGCTTACGCAAACTCCAGGATCAGCGCGTCCACCGCGAGCGTCGCGCCGGCGCTGGCGTGGATCTTCTTCACCGTGCCGTCCTGCTCAGCGCGGAGCACGTTCTGCATCTTCATGGCTTCGACCACGGCCAGCGTCTCACCAGCCTTGACCTCCTGCCCTTCGGTCACCGCAATCGAGACGATGAGCCCAGGCATCGGGCACAGCAGCTTCTTGCCGGTATCGGACGCCGTCGTCACCGGCATCAGCCGTGCAGAGGCCGCTTCGGCCTCGGTCCAGACATAAACCGGCACCTCGACGCCCTGATGTGCAAGGCGAATGCCATTGGCGATCGGTCGCGCCTGAACCGCGATGAAGTGGCCGTCGATGGTGCCCTGCCACACCGGATCACCCGGCTTCCAGGCGGACTGCAACAGATGCGCAGTTCCGGCCTTGCCGTCGGCGTGGAGGAAGCGCACGGCGATTGCATCACCCTCGCGGGCAACTTCGAGCAAGATCTCCTGCCGGTCGAGCCACACCGCGCGGCGCCGCTCGCGCTGCACGACACGGCCGCCCATCTGGCCGGAGATCTGCCGCTTGCGCTCGCCAAGCACATGATCGATGGCGGCGCCGACCGCGGCGATGCGACGCGCGACCTCGCCCTCGGGCACGCGCACGGCAAAGCCCTTGGGGAATTCCTCGGCGATGAAGCCGGTCGACAGATTGCCCTCGCGCCAGCGCGGATGATGCATCAGCGCCGACAGGAACGGAATGTTGTGCCTGATGCCGTCGACGTAAAACGAGTCCAGCGCAGTCGCCTGCGCCTCGATGGCCGCGGCGCGCGACGGCGCATGCGTGACGAGCTTGGCGATCATCGGATCGTAATGGATCGAGATCTCGCCACCTTCCTGCACGCCGGTGTCATTGCGCACGGTGATGCCGTCCTTGCTCACCTCCGCCGGCGGGCGATACTTCACGAGACGCCCGATCGACGGCAGGAAATTGCGGAACGGGTCCTCGGCGTAGAGGCGCGATTCCACGGCCCAGCCGGTGAGCGTAACGTCCTTCTGCGTGAGCGCGAGCTTCTCGCCCGCGGCGATGCGTATCATCTGCTCGACAAGGTCGACGCCGGTGATGAGCTCGGTGACGGGATGCTCGACCTGCAGGCGCGTGTTCATCTCCAGGAAGAAGAAGCTCTTGTCCTGGCCTGCGACGAACTCGACTGTGCCGGCGGAGTCATAATTCACCGCCTTGGCCAGCGCGACCGCCTGCTCACCCATCTTGCGGCGGGTGGCTTCGTCGAGCAGCGGCGACGGCGCCTCCTCGATGACCTTCTGGTTGCGGCGCTGGATCGAGCATTCGCGCTCGCCGAGATAGATGACGTTGCCATGCTTGTCGCCCAGCACCTGGATCTCGATGTGGCGGGGATCGACGATGAACTTTTCGACGAAGACGCGGTCGTCACCGAACGAGGCCTTGGCCTCGGCTTTGGCGAGGTTGAAGCCCTCAGCGACCTCGGCCTTCGAATGCGCGATGCGCATGCCCTTGCCGCCGCCACCGGCGGAGGCCTTGATCATCACGGGGTAGCCGATCTCGTCGGCGATCTTGACCGCGTGCTTGTCGTCCTCGATGACGCCGAGATAACCCGGCACGGTCGAGACCTTGGCCTTCGCGGCCGCCTTCTTGGATTCGATCTTGTCGCCCATCGCGGCGATCGCGCCGGGGTTCGGCCCGATGAAGACAATGCCGGCGGCTTCCAGCGCGCGCGGAAACGCCTCGCGCTCGGACAGGAAGCCGTAGCCGGGATGCACGGCCTCGGCGCCGGTCTTCTTGCAGGCGTCAACGATCTTCTCGATCACCAGATAGCTCTCGGCCGCCGCGGGCGGCCCGATCAGGACGGCCTCATCAGCCATCTCGACATGGAGGGCGTCGCGGTCGGCCTCGGAATAGACGGCAACCGTCTGAATTCCCATCTTGCGGGCGGTCTTGATGACCCGGCAGGCGATTTCGCCGCGATTGGCGATCAGGATGCGTTTGAACACTGCTATCTCACAACGGCAAATTATCGTGCTTCTTCACGGGCATCTCCACCTTCTTGTCCTTGAGCATCGCCAGTGCCCGGGCGATCCGCCGCCGCGTCGAATGCGGCATGATGACGTCGTCGATGTAGCCGCGCTCCGCCGCAATGAACGGTGACAGGAAGCGGTCCTCGTATTCCTTCGTTCGCGCCGCGATCTTGTCGGGGTCGCCGATATCTGCGCGGAAGATGATCTCCACCGCGCCCTTGGCACCCATCACGGCGATCTGGGCGGTCGGCCAGGCGTAGTTCATGTCGGCGCCGATCTCCTTGGACGCCATGACGTCGAAGGCGCCGCCATAGGCCTTGCGGGTGATGATCGTCACCAGCGGCACGGTGCATTGCGAGTAGGCGAACAGCAGCTTTGCGCCGTGCTTGATCAGGCCGCCATATTCCTGCGCGGTGCCCGGCAGGAAACCCGGCACGTCGACGAAGGTCACGATCGGGATGTTGAAGGCGTCGCAGAAGCGAACGAAGCGCGCCGCCTTCCGTGACGCATCGCTGTCGAGCACGCCGGCGAGCACCATCGGCTGGTTGGCGACGAAGCCGACGGTGCGGCCCGCGATGCGGCCGAAGCCGGTGACGATGTTCCTGGCGAAGGCCTCCGAGATCTCGAAGAAGTCGCCCTCGTCCACGACCTTCAGGACCAGCTCCTTCATGTCGTAGGGCTTGTTCGGATTGTCGGGGATCAGCGTGTCCAGCGACATGTCGATCCGCTCGATCGAATCGAAGCTCGGCCATTCCGGCACGCCGTCCGAGTTGTTCGAGGGCAGGAAGTCGATCAGGCGGCGCATCTGGAGGATCGCCTCGACGTCGTTCTCGAACGCGCCGTCGGAGATCGAGGAGCGCGTGGCGTGCACGGAGGCGCCTCCCAGCTCTTCGGCGGTGACGACCTCGTTGGTCACGGTCTTCACGACGTCGGGGCCGGTAACGAACATGTAGCTGGTGTTCTTCACCATGAAGATGAAGTCGGTCATCGCCGGCGAATAGACGTCGCCGCCGGCGCAGGGGCCCATGATGACGGAGATCTGCGGGATCACGCCGGAGGCGATGACGTTGCGGCGGAAGACGTAGGAATAGCCCGCAAGCGCCGCGACGCCCTCCTGGATGCGCGCGCCGCCGGCGTCATAGAGGCCGATGATCGGCGCCCTCGCCTTCATCGCCATGTCCTGGAGCTTTGTGATCTTCAGCGCGTGGGTCTCGGACAGCGAGCCGCCGAACACGGTGAAATCCTTGGCGAACACGAAGGTCTTGCGGCCATTGACGGTGCCCCAGCCGGTGACGACGCCATCGCCCGGCACCTTGCTCTTCTCCATGCCGAACTCGATGGAGCGATGCTCGACGAACATGTCGAACTCCTCGAACGATCCCTTGTCGAGCAAGAGCTCGATGCGCTCGCGCGCGGTCAGCTTGCCGCGGGCGTGCTGCGCCTCGATGCGCTTCTCGCCGCCGCCGAGCTTTGCGCCGGCACGACGGTCTTCGAGCATTTCGATCACTTCAAGCATCGGCTTGGCCCCGGCCGTTGTTCGTCCAACCTCGTGAGAAGTGGAATGCGAGGGCGACTGCAGTCACTTTCAGCAAGTCAGCGGTGATGAATGGAAAGAAGCCGAGCTGAAGCAGTGGGGCATCGAAGCCGATGACGATCCCAAGCCATAGGAGACCCGAAACATAAATAGTTGCCAGGAAGACCCCGGCGCTCGCTACGATCGAGAGGAATGTGCCATTCCGATCGCGCTCAGCGAGGTAGCCAGCCAACAGCGCTGCCGGGAGACAAGCGAGCAGGTAGCCACCCGTCGGTCCCAGAATGTAGGCGAGACCGATGCCCTTTTCGGGAGAGCCGGCAAAGACAGGAAACCCTGCAATGCCCTCGAAAAGATAGGCGAGTACGGCAAGACCGCCTCGGATCGGACCGAGGGTCAGGCTGATGCCGAAGACCACGAAGGTCTGCATGGTCATTGGCACCGGATAGAACGGGACCTGAACCTTCGCTGAGACGGCAATGAGCAGCGAAGCACTTACGACCATCGCCAAGTCGAAGCAAATGCGGCGCGGTGCGCTGCGGAGCACGCCAGGATTGTAAATCGTCATCATGAGCTCGATTGGAGAACGGAGCGGTCTCCGTACGAGGCAAAGCGCCTTCGCGAAAGGCTTGAAGAGGCACAACTGCACATGATACAAATTTGCAAAACGTAAATTGCGAAGCTGCAAAAATGTCAACTGGCAAGCTCTATATCGGCCGAAGGGTTCGCGAGGTCCGCGAAGCGGCGAAGCTGACTCAGACGGCATTCGCGGAAAGATTAGGTATTTCCGTTAGTTATATAAACCAGATCGAGAACAACCAGCGATCGGTCTCGGCCTCGGTTCTGGTTCTTCTGGCCGAGCGATTTGGGATAGATCTCAGTTCCATATCGACGAACGACAGCGATCGGCTCATCGCAATGCTATCGGAAGCATTGGCCGATCCCGTTTTCTCCCCCCACTCCCCCAGCCTCCAGGAACTGAAGCTCGTCGTTCAGAACGCACCCAGCTTTGCGCAGGCGCTGCTCAGTTGCCATCAGGCTTACCGGCGCAATAGCGAACAACTCGCAAGCCTGGATGACCACATCGGCGGCTGGAGCACCGAACCAACCCCCTATGAGGAGGTTCGCGACTTCTTTCACTTCATCGACAACTATGTTCACGATCTCGACGTTTCAGCCGAGAGTCTGGCACTCGAGCTCGACATCGCCAACAGCGACGCAAACGCAGCGCTCGCAAAGCATTTGGAGAACCGACACGGCGTGCTGATCCGGAGAACGGATCCTGGCGACAGCTTCTTAAGGCGTTTCGACACTGCATCACGAACCCTCTTCTTGAGCCCATATCTGCCTGCCGCGACCCGCAGCTTTCAAATGGCGTTTCAGATCGCCGCGCTCGAGCAAGAAGACCAGATTGAAAAAATTGCGAAACGCGCCGAGTTTCGCACTGCTGACGGGCGCGAGGTGTGCAAGGCCGGCTTGCGCAACTATTATGCAGGGGCGCTGATCCTGCCGTATCAGGCATTCCTCACAACTTCGAAAGAGTTGCGCCATGACCTTGACCTGATCGCGGCCCGCTTCGGCGCGAGCCTGGAGCAAGTTGCCCACCGGCTCTCCACGCTACAACGGCCGGGTCAAAAGGGCGTACCAGTCTTTTTTGCGCGCGTTGACCGCGCGGGAAATATCACAAAGCGCCATAGCGCGGCGAAATTGCAGTTCGCGCGCTATGGCGCAGCGTGCCCGCTATGGAATGTACATCAAGCGTTCGAGTCACCGAGCCGCATCATTCGGCAGCTCGCCGAGACACCGGACGGCGTGCGCTTTCTCTGCATCGCGACCGAACTCGCCAAAGGACACGGTGGGTTCGGAACGCTGCGGCCGCGCTATGCGATCGCCCTCGGATGTGAAATCTCCTACGCACGAGATTTCGTGTATGCCGATGGACTCGATCTGACGAGCAAAGGCGCTTACGATCCGATCGGAATCTCTTGTCGCATCTGCGAACGTGCGGATTGTGCGCAACGCGCCGTTCCTCCATTGAAAAGCAGGCTAACGGTCCACCGCAATCGGCGAAACGTTCTGCCGTATGAAATTTCCTAAGTCCTGAATATCGGCCCGCTGATCTCTGCGTGAGACTCGAAGCGAGACCTAGAGGCGTCAATTCGGGTTCGCGTCTGACAGGCCTGCGAGAACGTCGGGGACGGAGCGGACTTTCTCGCGCGTAGGACAATCTTGGCCGCCCGGATCATGCCGGGCGCGACCGCTTGCCGCGGACATGCTGGGCCTCGATGCGCTTCTTGCTGCCGCCAAGCTTGGCTCCGGCGCGCCGAACTTCGAGCTTTTCGATTACGGCAGTCATCAGTTGTGCCTCCACTTTAGTAGCGAGTTGAGAACACGCGCACGGGCAGCGTGCTTGACCAAAAGCCCAACTCTAGTAACATGATGTCAGTGTCATAATTTTTCTTGCTGTAAAATATCTGCAATACCTTGATATTGCATGATAATTTCAGCACCAGAAGAAGCTTTGATGCCGAAGTCAACAACGACAATGGCGCCGCTTTGAGAGAGCTGCCGGACGTCTAGGCGTCCAAACGATCAAGCAAAAACGAGACAGGAGGAGCGCTGAATATGCGTGGTTTGATACTTTTTGCCGTCGCCGCCGGCATCACAATCGGTTCGCACGAAGCATTTGCCCAGAAGCAGTACGGCCCGGGCGCGAGCGATACCGAGATCAAGATCGGAAATATCCTGCCCTACAGCGGACCCGCTTCCGCCTACGCCATCGTGGGAAAGATCGCTTCCGCCTACGTGACGATGATCAACGAAAAGGGCGGAATCCACGGACGGAAGATCAATTGGATCTCATATGACGACGCCTACAGCCCACCGAAGACGGTCGAGCAGGCCCGCAAGCTGGTTGAAAGCGACGAAGTCCTATTCCTCTACCAGACGCTCGGCGTTCCACCGAATCTTGCCATCATGAAGTACATGAACCAGAAGAAGGTGCCGCAGCTCATGCTCGCCACCGGGGGCACGAGGTTCGGCGAGGATCCGAAAGCGTTTCCGTGGACGATGCCCTTCAATGCATCCTATCAATCGGAAGGGCGAATCTATGCAAAATGGATTGTAAAGGAGCATCCCACCGCCAAGGTGGCCGTCCTCGTCGTCAACGACGAGTACGGCAAAGATATATACAAAGGCGTCAAGGACGGGCTCGGCGACAAGACCTCGATGATCGTCGCTGAGGCGACCTACGACTTTAGCGACCCCACGATCGATTCGCAGATCGTCAAGCTGAAGGCGTCAGGAGCAGATCTGCTGCTCAATCTCAGCCAGCCCAAGTTTGCCGCGATGGCGATTCGGAAGATGGGAGAGTTGGATTGGAAGCCTGTCCATATCCTCAACAACGTTTCGAGCTCCGTAGGAGCGGTGATCAAACCAGCCGGCCTCAATTACGCGCAAGGCATCATCAGCGCAGGGTATTACAAAGACCCGACAGACCCTCGTTGGAAGGACGACCCTGGCATTCAGGAATGCGAACGCTTCTTGCAGAAGTATGCACCTGATGCAGACCGGAATAGCAGTCTCGTTACTTACTCCTATGCAGCTCTTCAAACGCTGCAATATATTCTCGAGCAGGCGGGGGATAATCTGACCCGGGAGAACATCATGAAGGTCTCCGAAAGCCTGAATGGTTTCGCACCCTCGACTTTGCTACCCGGAATCACTCTCAACACGTCGCCTACCGATCATTTCCCGATCGAACAGATGCAGTTGATGAAGTTTGAAGGAGACAATTGGGTCACTTTTGGTCCGATCATAGAAGGCAGGTTGTCCAACTAGGCGCATCCGAACCGCACGGATTTGGAAGTCCGTGCGGCTTTTGGCTACCCTCCATTCTCAGATGGCTACTTACCAAATGCGATCGTTAGGAGAGAAGGTGGACTCGTCGAAGCAACTGGCACCGTTTCGGGATCGCCTAGCCTTGCCCTTGATCGCAGCCCCGATGTTTCTCGTCTCGGGCATCGAGCTGGTCGTCGCGGCCAGCCGAAACGGCGTGATCGGTTCGTTTCCGACGGTGAATTGCCGCAGCGCCGACGAGCTCGATGACTGGCTAACCCGGATCAACGACCGCCTGCACCGCCACGACTGCGAGGCCGGGAGACGACATGCGCCGGTCTGCCCAAATCTGATCGTCCATAAGTCCAATGCTCGCCTCGCAGACGATCTGCAGGTTGTCCTTAAGCACCAGCCGGAGATGGTCATCACATCGGTTGGGTCCCCTAAACCGATACTGCAGCCGCTCCGGGACTCGGGTGCGTTGGTTCTCGCCGATGTGGCGTCCATTCGGCACGCAGAACGAGCAGCAGAAGCAGGCGTTGACGGTCTCGTGCTGTTGACGGCGGGGGCTGGCGGCCAGACCGGCTGGCTCAATCCGTTCGCGTTCGTCCGCGCAGTCCGCACGTTTTTCGACGGTGTGATCGTGCTCGCCGGCGGCATTAGCGACGGTGTCGCTCTGCGAGCGGCGCAGGCACTGGGCTGTGATCTCGCTTACATGGGAACGAAGTTCATCGCGACTCGCGAGAGCATGGCTGATCAGAGACACAAGCAGATGCTCGTAGAGAGCTCTGCGGACGATATCCTTCTGACTACCGCTTTCACGGGATTGCAGACCAACATGCTGAGGCCATCGATCGAAGCAGCGGGCCTCGATCCGGACAACCTGCCGCAACACGGTTCGATCGAAATCGGCAACGACATCGACATCGCCGCGCGGGAAGCTCGACCGAAGAGGTGGCGGGACATCTGGAGCGGCGGGCATTCAACTTCCGGAGTCAGAAATATCCTGTCCGTTGATGATTTGATCGCGCAGACCATCACGGAGTTCCGCGGTGCCGGCCGGGCGCGATGATCCGCGCCCCGCAAACGAAGACTTCGCCCAGCTTCCTTGGATGAGTAGGGCCAGAAAAGAAACAACCAAGACGAGGTGGAAACATGTCACTCCACGCTTTCCCTACGGTCTGCGAGCAAACCCTGCGAGCGCTCGCACGCTACCCCTCCCGAACAGCCCTTAGCTGGCCGGAGGGGACACTGAGCTATCGAGGCGCTTTCGATCTGATCGGACGCATGCAGAGCGTCTTTATGCAGATGAATCTGCCTCCAGGATCGCGCGTCGCACTCCTGACCGCCAACCGGGCAGACATGTGGTGCGCGGGCGTCGCGGCGCAGCTCGCCAGGTTGGGCATGACTTGGCTGCACCCGCTCGGCTCCCTTCAAGATCAACTATTTCAGCTTGAGGACTCAGAGTCCGCGATACTGGTCGTCGACGCGGCTGCGTTCCACGATCGAGGCGGCGAGCTCGCGGCGAGCGCCGCCGGGCTGAAAGCGGTGTTTACCGTAGGTCGCGCTCAATACGGTACCGATCTGCTGAAGGCCATCGAAGCCGTCGGACACGTAACCCCGCGCAGCTTCGCCGGACCCGACGACATCGCAATTCTCAACTACACGGGCGGGACCACAGGGAGATCGAAAGGAGCGCTTCGATACCACCGCCAATATGGCGGCTTTGCCGGCGCGATCCTGGCCGACTTCGAGATTCCGGAGGCAGCTCGGTATCTTGCCGCCGCTCCGATCAGCCATGTCGCAGGAACCAAGGTGCTTCCGACCTTGATGACCGGCGGCACTGTTCACTTGCTGAAAGGATTCGATCCGGAAGCTGTGCTGCTGACGATCCAGCGTGAGCGTATCAACTTCACACTCTTCGTGCCGACCATGATCTATGTGCTACTCGATCATCCCGCGCTTTCCAGAACCGACCTTTCATCACTGGAGCTGTTGCTATATGGCGCATCCGCGATGTCCACGAGCCGCCTGGTCGAAGGCATCGAGCGGATCGGACCTGTCTTCTCTCAGCTTTATGGACAGACCGAGTGCTATCCTGTTTCGGTGCTGCGAAAAGCCGATCACGATCCGAAGACGCCGGAGCTATTTTTGTCCTGCGGCTTCCCGATATCATCGTGCGACGTCAAGATTCTTGACGACGACAATCAAGAGGTGGTAACGGGCGAAGCGGGGGAAATCTGCGTTCGAGCACCGCATGTGATGGCGGAATACTGGAAACAGCCCCACGTCACGGCCGAAACGCTGAAAAACGGCTGGCTGCATACCGGCGACATCGCTCGCCAAGACGAGCGTGGTTACATGTTCATCCTTGATCGCAAGAAGGACATGATCGTTTCCGGTGGTTTCAACATCTTCCCGCGTGAGATTGAAGACGTCCTGTCGGAGCATTCAGATGTCGCGATGGTCGCGGTGGTGGGCATTCCCGACGAAAAATGGGGAGAGGCAGTCACCGCGATCATCGTTCCGCGCGAAGGTTCAAACCCCAGTCCGGACGAGTTGATCAACCTGGTCAAATCACGCAAGGGCTCTGCTCATGCGCCGAAGCAAGTCCAGTTTGTCAAACAGTTGCCGATGACCGGCGTCGGAAAAGTCGACAAGAAGATTCTACGAGCAAACTTCTGGACAGGACGCGATCGCATGGTCGGATAGCCCGCTCAGCAAGGCACCCCTTCGGCCGACCGCCATATGATGCCGGTGACGCGCCTTTTTCTTGAACTACGTTCGACCGGCAAACAGCAAGAAATTGATGCCACGTTCTGGAGCACGCCCGCGTAAGTCTCATCGGAACCATTTCAGAAGCCAGCAGGGGCTCCGGGGGCCACAATTGTTCCAGGCCGTCGGCGCCAAGCCGCCGTAAGCCGGGGCGGCGTTTTGTTCGCACATCCCAAGTACATTCAAAACGCGATCGAGCATGCTTTGAAGATCGGCAACAATCCGAAGCCTGGAGAGATCATGGGCTATCTCGCCCACGGACATCCGTTTCTGGACGGCAATGGGCGGACGATCATGGCATTCACACGGTCTTGGCACAACGCCCCGGCTTCAGCATCGATTGGGCTTCGACCGACAAGACCGAATACCTGCAAGCGCTCACGAAAGAGCTCGACGATCCCGGCAAGAGCATCCTCGACAAGTATCTTGAGCCATACATTCGTCCTGCCCGACCTTAAAGAGCATATAGCGGCGACCAAAGGCCTTGATGGCAGTGCCGGCGATGCCGATATCGTTCGGGGGAGCAACGATGATCCTGCCGTCAAAGCAGAATACAAGCAGCAACAGCTTAGGCGCGACGAGCCGGGCAAGGACGCTTCATAATTGACGCCTACGGTCCCAATGGCTGGCGCGGTTCCTGGGCATCAGAGATGGAAAGCCGTTTCAGGCTTTTGGTGCAGCTTGACGTTGGCGACAACGCCGACTTGACTTAAGAGCGGCATGGAAGGACGTGCTGGATCGCCTGAGGTCTCAGATCGAGGAGGCCCTGGGATGGGCCTTGGCTGCACGAGCGTACTTATAGATCCGCGAATTCGACGGTCAATCGGCGTCCGATACTGCATTTCGATTCCAATCGGGGGCTGTCAGGTCGGGCTCTTCGATCCCGAAGCTAAATCTTGCCTTCAAGATTGGGCCACGATCATCGCGAACCTCAACAGCCATTTGATGCTGGGGCCCGCCTCTCCTCCATTCGCGGGTTATTTCCGAAAGCGCTGCGCTCGCCTCGTGCCGTGCAGACCCGATGTCCGGCAGCTCTACTCCTTCATCGTCACGGATGAATTGGCTACCGTCGCGGATATCAAAATAGTATCTCTTCATTGCAACCGACTCACCAGAGATCATCGAACAACTCGTGCAGTTTCAGGTGATCTGCCTGTGAGGCTCTGCTGCGTGGCCGAGCGCCAATCATTTCCTGCCGCGTCAAAGGCAGTCGGTATGTTGGCTTTAAATCAAGGCAAAGGCGAGCGGACTAGAGCAAAGGAGCGCAATGCCAGACGCTGTCAGCGCCAGGAGACTTCCCGAGACAAGGTCGTGATTGGACATGCATCGCGCTCGATTGCATCGCAGAGTGAGAGCAGCGTTCGCTGCCGTCACCGCCTGTCCGGCCAACACATAGATTATTATTTGAATCGAGTGCACTGCTGTTGCTATGAACAAATGCATTTTTCCGGCACGATTAGGGAGCCGCTCGCCGCCTCGCGGCGATGAGGACGCAAACGATTATAGGATTGAGATGCTTGAGCGGCTGCGTTTTGTAGGCCGCCTAAGCATTGCGCGCCAATTCCTCGAGCTTAGGTCAATGACGCTTTCCCGCGCCACACACCTGACTCAGAGCACAAATACTGCACGGCCAACGCAAAAACGCATAGTGCGAACACAGGAACGGTTCTAATTATCGTCGGGCGGCGGAGGGGGCTTCTTCGTCTTGGTGTGCAACTTCCTGGAACGAATAAGGCAATTCAAGTCGACCCGGCGGCAGGCGTTCGCGGTATCTACGAACTTTGCCGGCCTCGAAACGAACTTGAAAATCGACCTACAAGAACGGCAACTGCGTCGCCCTTCGGAGTTGAGCAATGATTGCGGAAATAGCTAAGGTACTATCCCGCACGACCGGAACGAACGTTGATGTTGAAACACTTAAAACGCTTGTTATTTTTTGCGGGATCGGCCTGCTACTCTCGCTGGCGGCTGCAATGACGTATGGGTTAGATCTGAGCCCCGGTCTGTTCTAAGTCGAGCTACTTGTCCAGATTGCAGCGCAAGGCCTGTTTCGTCAGGCCGGCCTTCGTCATGCACGCGCTTCCTTGGACGAGGACCCGCCGTCTGCCTGCACTCAAAGGCTGAAGCCTCAGTCGGGAGAGCTCGGCCCGGACAGCAATGGTTGAGCTCATTCACCGACGGCAGCGATATCGGCCGCGCCAGTACGCTCACACCCGTAAGATCGTCGGGATTACGGGCAAGCTGCTCTCGGAAGGACAACTACTAGCCCGGCACCAGCGCCGCGTGCTGGTTGGTGTCCGGTATCGGATGGATCCAACCTCGCACATGCGTCGTCCGGATCCGCCTCACGAGTGATTGTGGCAATAGCTGATCTGATGTCGGAAAGTCAGTTGCTCGGCGGCTGCTCTCGGGCGACCGCCCAATCCAACCACTCGAGAGCCATGGGAGGATGCGGGGATACTTCGGCGATGCTCTGGTATGTGCCGGGGAAATGATCTAGCAAGCCAGTCACGAGATTTGCTATGCGCTTCATGCGAGCGGTCCATTCGCTCGCAATCGAATGATGGCTGCTAAGCCGAAAACCGGTGCTGATGCCGGGAGGAGCTATATTGACTCCCGACGAGCAAATCGGATCACGTTAGAACCGCTTGCGACGTATCGGCCCCAAGCGTCCATCAAGTGCCGCCGCTTCTTCAACGCATTGCCACGGCGGTAGGCCTGCTCTGTCTCATCGCCCACCTTGTGGGCCAATGCCATTTCCGCAATTTCGCGCTCGAAACGCGTTTCGTCACCCGCCCAATCGCGGAAGCTGGACCGGCAGCCATGCGTGGTCATCGCGGGATAAACCGCCTTGAGCGCGTGGAGCACGGCATTCATGCCAAGCGGCTTCGTATGGTCCTTTGACCATTGTCCGGCAAACATGTAGGCATCGCGAGCCGCATTCTTTGGGATGACGGCGTTCAGGATTTCGATTGCGCGGTCGCAGAGCGGTACTTCGAAATCTTGGCCTTCGGGGTGGTCTTCTGTCTTCATCCGCTCCGCCGGGATGGTCCAAAGCCGCTCCGCGAAGTTCACCTCGCGCACGCGCATCAATCGAGCCTCGCCGGTCCGCACCGCCGTCAAGATGATGTATTCAGCTGCGAGATTGACCGTTGTATCGGCCCCGTCGTGCTTGGCTTGCAGCATCTGGACGATTCTAGGGACGTCCTTGTAGGGCGCAGCCCTATGATGACGCTTCGACCGCTTCGACTTTGGCAAGAGCGGCTTCAAGGTCTTCCACATCGCGGGGTTTTTCCCCGACCGAAAGCCCCTGGCCTCGGCGGCGTCAAGCACGCGCTCAATCCGGCTGCGCGTTTCGCGGGCCGTGCGGTTGATCGTCATCCAGATGGGAGACAGAATCCCCAGCACGTCGTTCACTGTGATGTTGGTGAGCTCCATGCCTCGGATGGGCTTGCATCGCGCCTTCAGGTCTCGCTCCGAAATCTGTGCAGTTCTCGTTTCTGCCTGAGCATGCAACAGCCCAGCATGCCATCTTGCGGGCGATGTATTTGAGGAGAGCTTCCCGACAAATGCCCGCATTGCTCGAACGCGTTCCAAAAGAAATTATCGATGCGTGGAAGAGTGAACTGTCCGAATGGAGCCAGCGTGCCGCCTTCCGCAATCGTGTCCAAGACATCATCGCTCCTCTCTTCCGCGGGGGCATCTTTTTCCGCCAAGCCGGTTTGATCTTCCTTCGCGATGCTTGGATCGCCGACGAAAACCGGCTGCGGCGGGAAGTTGGCAACATGAGGAACGCTGATCTGGCGAACGCCCTTCAAGTCAGTTTCAACGCACTCGGATGATCGAACAGTTTCCCTGCGGCGGCACCGGGACTGAGGCTCCGAATCGAGCCGACCAGATCGACGGGCGGAAAGTCTGCGGTGCTGATCGGCGACACGACGGCTTTCAGGATCGCGGCGACACGATCATCAGTCGAGTAGCGGAGAGGAATTTCACCTCTCCGCCCTCACGAATCCGGACATGAAACTCGCGCTTCATCCGGCTTCTATCATCCAGCCGCGGGTCGAATGCCGGCCGTCCACAGGTACATCAGCTT
>NZ_JBVUBB010000031.1:0-106173 GCF_055791185.1 Bradyrhizobium ingae | reverse complement strand
TCCGGCAAGATCATGCGCCGCATCCTGCGCAAGATCGCCGAGGACGAGCCGGGCAGCCTGGGGGACACCTCGACGCTCGCCGATCCCGCCGTGGTCGACGATCTCGTCAAGAACCGACAGAACAAGAAGCAGACCTCGGCGTAAGAACGCTCTCGCGCCCCGGACGCAGCGCAGCGCTTCTTCAGCGGTGCGCTGCAGAGCCGGGCCCCATGCCACCATCATCGAGGTGGGTCCCGGCTCTGCGTCGCACCGCTTCGCGCTGCGCCGCGTCCGGGACACGAGACCGACTGCAGCCCCCGAGACAACAGCCGTTCACATTCCTCACGCACTTGTCAGGGCGTGCGCCTGCGCGGCTGCATGTTTCCCGCCAGGTGTTGTTTTCCGGTCATTTACTTTAATTCGAACTTTTCCTTTGTTCCCTGTGCTGGCTGGGCCCGAGGCGCGGCGCGTGGAAACCATCCGGTTAATGCGCGCGGTTAAGAATGCGTGGGCGAGCGGGCGATTTCCGGGTTTTGCGTCAATTTGAACGACCCGTTCGGACAATGGATAAGGAAGCAAGTGATGTCGATGAGGATTGCGGTGGCATTGGCCGCCACCATCGGGGCAGGGATAATGATGTCGACGGCGGCCGAAGCGCGGCCGGAAATGGTGGGGCTGCACGGAGCCGACTATTCGCCGGGCACCATCGTGGTCAGGACCAATGAACGCCGCCTCTATCTCATTCTCGATGGCGAGCACGCGATGCGCTACCCGGTCGGCGTCGGCAAATCCGGCAAGCAATGGGCCGGCACCACCCGCATCGACGGCAAGTATCGCAACCCGGCCTGGTCGCCTCCGGCCGAAGTGAAGCACGACAAGCCGCAACTTCCTGACGTGATCCCCGGCGGCTCGCCGCGCAATCCGATGGGCGTCGCGGCGATGACGCTGGCCGGCGGCGAATACGCCATCCACGGCACCAACGTGCCGGGCTCGGTCGGCGGCTTCGTCTCCTATGGCTGCATCCGCATGCTGAACGACGACATCTCCGACCTCTACAGCCGCGTCTCCGTCGGCACCACGGTGGTCGTGACGCGCTGAGACCTCGCTCCTTCGAGGCAGACGAAAAAGCCGCGTCTCGACGCGGCTTTCTATTGCCAGAAGCGCCAGCTGCGCGCGCACCAGCCCTCGCGATGACCGCCATTGTAGCTGCGGGCATAACCGCCCGCGAGCAGCGCCGCCGACACGTTGGGCGTGCGCCGGGTGGCAACATCGGCGAGAATGCGTCCGTATTTCTCCGGCCCAAGGTTGTAGATCACAACGCCGCCCTGGCCGAGCAGATTGCGCAGCGCATCGCTGGCAGCTTCGGCCTTGTCCAGCTCGTCCCGACAGGACGCCTTCATTTCGGGCGCATCGATGCCGCGCAGGCGAACCCGCGCGACGAGATCGCGCCCGCCACGCTGATGTACACGCGCGAGAAAAGTGTCGCCGTCGATGGTGCGGATGACGTCGACCGGCTGGCGAATGTCGGGATTGCCTGTCTGCTGCAGGATGATCTCGGCGTCCTGCGCCCGTTCGTCACCGGCATGCGGCACGCGCCAGTTGGTGCCATGCCGATAGATGAGCACGACCGCGGTTACGACAACGATCACGAACATCCACGGCAGCAGGCCCGCGAAGCGACGGCCGAACGGCGCGCCGCTGAACGAGGGACGATGGGAATTGATTCGGTCGCGGGGAAGCATCGGCCGACGCTAGGGCTGAGTCGGGCGAGCCGGCAAGAGACGGTCCCGTCTCAGAAGTCTGATGCGATGCCTTTGCGTTCCCAGTCGCCATAGCGCGTCGGCTCGGGACCTTTCGGCCCCTGCAACTCTTTTGGCGCGGCTTCCGAATTGCCCGCAGCCGCCTGCCGGCGTGCTTCGGCCTCCGCCAGCGCGCGCTGAGCGGCCGGCGTCAGCGGCTTGCGCCGGGAAGGGCTGGACGGAGTGTCGTTCATCTCTGGCTTCCTAACCCAGGCACGCGCCCCGCGCGATCGGAAAAAACGCCGCGCATAGGGCAGAGATCGTCATGCAGGGCTGAAAAAACCAGAGTCGATTCTTACATTTGGCATATTCGCGTGCCACAGAGGCGCGTCTCAGGCATGCGCCCTCGCGGCGGAACTGCCGCTCGCTCAGAACCTTACCTCCGCATGCCATCTCAACGTTTTGCTCCACCCTCCGAAGTGCCCGGTCTGGCGGCGCGCCGGATCGCCGCCGACATCGTCGACGGTGTCCTGCATAAACACCGCACGCTGGACGACCAGCTCGACGGTGGCGGCGCCCATCCCGGCCTGAAGACGCTCGCCGATCGCGACCGCGCGCTGATGCGGCGGATGGTGGCGACCGTGCTGCGCCGGCTCGGCACGCTCGGCCACGTGCTGTCGCGTCTGCTCGACAAGGGCATCCCCGGCGAGGCGCCGCGCGCGCAAAGCGCGCTGCTGATCGGCGCTGCGCAAATTCTCTGGATGGATGTTCCCGATCACGCGGCTGTCGACCTCTCGGTCCGCCTGGTGCAATCCGATCGCCGCGCGGCACGCTATGCCGGCCTCGTCAACGCCGTGCTGCGCCGCTGCGCGCGCGAGGGCAAGGCGCTGGTGGAGGAAGTCGCGACGCAATCGCTCGACCTGCCGCCCTGGCTGCTCGCGCGCTGGAGCGCGCATTATGGCGAGACCACCGCGCGCGAGATGGCGCTCGCGCTCGGCCACGAGCCTTCGCTCGATCTGACCGTGAAGTCGGACGCCGCGCAGTGGGCGAGTCGGCTGCACGGCGAGGTGCTGCCGACCGGAACCGTGCGCACGCTGTTGCACGGCTCGGTGACCATGCTGCCCGGCTTCAGCGAAGGACAATGGTGGGTCCAGGACGCCGCGGCCGCATTGCCGGCACGGCTGTTCGGCGATATCGCGGGAAAATCCATCGCCGATCTTTGCGCCGCGCCCGGCGGCAAGACGGCCCAGCTGGTGCACGCCGGCGCCAATGTCGTCGCGATAGACCGTTCGCCGGCGCGCGTCGCACGGTTGCGCGAAAATCTCGCCCGGTTGTCGCTGCAGGCCGAAACCGTCGTCGCCGACGCCGTGGAATGGGCGGGTCCAGCGCACGGCTTCGACGGCGTCCTGATCGATGCGCCCTGCACCTCGACCGGCACGATCCGCCGCCATCCGGATGTGGCCTGGCTGCGCCAGGAGTCCGACATCGCGGCGCTCGCGGCACTTCAGCAGCGCCTGCTGCGCAAGTCCGTCTCGCTGCTCAAACCGGGCGGAACGCTGGTCTATTGCACCTGCTCGCTGGAGCCCGAGGAAGGCGAGCAGGCGATTGCCGCGCTGCTGGACGCGGAGCCGACGCTGCGCCGCGTGCCGATCCAGCCATCCGAGGTCTCGGGCCTGGCCGAGATCATTACCGCTGACGGCGATTTGCGCACCCTGCCGAGCCACTTGCCGAACGCCGACCCACGGCTCGGCGGGCTCGACGGATTCTTCGCCGCCCGGCTGGTTAAATCCTGATTTTGCACCGGATTTTGCGCCACTGAAGCTGATTCGCCACCTTTCAAGGTGGTGTCAGCCGGCGGATTTTGGGATTAAAAGGATTCGTCAGGAATCCTCTCCCCCTTCAAGGCAAGGCGTGTCGGTCGCTCAACGCAGACGTATCTCGGCGCTGGTCATGAACCGCTTCGCGCGGAACATGCTGGCGCGCGCGAGCGGCGGGTCGGTGGCAGTGTCACGGCTCTGGCCGGGCCGCACCGACCGGCTGATCATCGCGCCGCACGACTTACGCACCGCGGACGCCACGCGCGCGGCCGAGATCTATGCCGGGCGCTTCGTGTTCGCCGGCAAGATCGTCAATTGCCACGGCCGCTCGATTTTCGATCTCGAGCCGCCATCGGAGGACTGGGAGGTCGCCCTGCTCGGCTTCGGCTGGCTGCGCCACTTGCGCGCCGCCGACACCGCGCTGACGCGGGCCAACGCCCGCTCGCTGGTCGAGGACTGGATCTCCAATCCCGCCAACAAGCGCCGCCCCGTGGCCCGCCGCGCCGACGTGCTGGCGCGGCGCGTGATCTCGCTGTTGTCGCAGGCCCCCCTGGTGCTCGGCGACACCGACAACAAATTCTACCGTCGTTATCTGCGGGCGCTGGCCCGCGAGATTCGCCTTCTGCGTTTCACGATGGTCGACATCCCCGACGGGGTGCCGCGGCTGCAAGTGTTGATCGCGCTTTGCTACGCCTCGCTGTGCCTTGCCAACCAGGCGCGCCACATCCGCAGCGCCTCGCGCAAGCTGTCCGACGAATTGCAGCGCCAGATCCTTCCCGACGGCGGACACATCTCCCGCAATCCGGGTGCGTTGATCGAGCTCCTGATCGACCTGTTGCCGCTGCGCCAGACCTTTGCGGCGCGCAACATCGCGCCGCCGCCGGCGCTGCTGAACGCGATCGACCGCATGATGCCGATGCTGCGCTTCTTCCGGCACGGCGACGGCAACTTTGCGCTGTTCAACGGCATGAGCGCGACGTCGTCGGATCTGCTCGCCACGCTGCTGGCCTATGACGACACCCACGGCGCGCCGATGGCGACCATGCCGCATACCGGCTTCCAGCGCCTCGATGCCGGAGCGCTGACGCTGATCATGGACACCGGCGCGCCGCCGCCCGCCAATGTCAGCCACGACGCCCATGCCGGCTGCCTGTCGTTCGAATTGTCCTCGGGCACGAGCCGCATCGTGACCAATTGCGGCATGCCGACGACGGGGCGCGACAATTGGCGGCCATTCGCGCGCGGCACGGCGGCGCATTCGACGCTGAGCTATCACGAAACATCGTCCTGCCAGTTCGTCGAGCTGTCGGCGATGAAGAAGCTGCTGCACGGCGCGCCCGTGATCAGCGGGCCGTCCGTCGTCGAGAATTTTCGTGAGGTCGTTCAGAACGGCACGCTGCTGACGACGTCGCATGACGGCTATCTCGCCAAGTTCGGCGTGATCCACCGGCGTGTGGTGATGATCGCCAATGACGGGACGCGGGTCGACGGCGAGGATACGCTGTCGCCGCCGCAGGGCGGACGGCTGAAGGGCACGAATGCGGATTTCGCGCTGCGTTTCCATCTGCATCCGGCGGTGAAGGCAAGCCGGCTGTCGGACGCCCGCGGCGTGATGCTGGTGCTGCCGAACCGCGAGGTCTGGACCTTTGAAGCATTGGACGACAAGGTCGATCTCGATGACAGCGTCTTCCTGGCCGGAAATGACGGGCCGCGCCGCACCGCCCAGATCGTGATCCGGCAGGATGCGCGGCAGGCGCCCTCGATCCGCTGGAGCTTCGTCCGCTCCACGGCTTCGCCTGCGGTCACCAATGCCCGCCGCAATGCCCGGCGCGAGCCGGAACTCCCGCTGTAAACGCGCGCGGCTCAGCCCCATCTGGTCGTTGTGAAGGGCATCGAAAGCTGCTAACGAGCACCCGCTCGCGCAACTGGCGACCTTGGATGGAGCACCATCGGGAAGCGCGGGACATAGCTGCCGCGCGCCTGGGCATAGGTACTCCCTTCAACAGAGGATCTTGCTCATGACCGACCATCCGCGCCGCGTCACCCGCGCACTGCTTTCCGTTTCCGACAAGACCGGCTTGATTGAATTCGCCAAGGCGCTGGCCGCCCACGGCGTCGAGCTGGTGTCGACCGGCGGCACGGCCAAGGCGATCGCGGCTGCCGGCCTCAAGGTCAAGGACGTCTCCGACCTCACCGGCTTTCCCGAGATGATGGACGGCCGCATCAAGACGCTGCATCCGAAGGTGCATGGCGGCCTGCTCGCAATCCGCGACAACAAGGAACATGCGGAAGCGATGAAGACGCACGGCATCGCGCCGATCGATCTGCTCGTCGTCAATCTCTATCCGTTCGAGGCGACCGTCGACAAAGGCGCTGATTTCGAGGAGTGCATCGAGAACATCGACATCGGCGGTCCTGCGATGATCCGCGCCGCCGCGAAGAACCATGACGATGTCGCGGTCGTCGTCGAGGCGCAGGATTACCAGGCCGTGCTCGACGAGCTCGCCGCCAACAATGGTGCGACCACGTTGAAGCTGCGCCGGCGCCTTGCCGCAAAAGCCTATGCGCGCACCGGCGCCTATGATGCCGCGATCTCCAACTGGTTCAACCGGCAGCTCGAGATCGATGCGCCCGACTACCGCGCCTTCGGCGGCAAGCTGATCCAGGCGCTGCGCTACGGCGAGAATCCGCACCAGACCGCCGCGTTCTACGCGACGCCCGACAAGCGGCCCGGCGTCTCGACGGCGCGGCAGTTGCAGGGCAAGGAGCTCTCCTACAACAACATCAACGATACCGACGCGGCCTATGAGTGCATCGGCGAGTTCGACGCCAAGCGCACGGCGGCCTGCGTCATCGTCAAGCACGCGAACCCTTGCGGCGTCGCGGAAGGTCCCGATCTCGTCGCCGCCTATCGCAGGGCGCTTGCCTGCGACTCGACCTCGGCTTTTGGCGGCATCATCGCGATGAATCGCGCGCTCGATGCCGACACCGCGCGCGAGATCACGAAGATATTCACCGAGGTGATCATCGCGCCGGACGCAAGTGAGGAAGCGATCTCCATCATCGGCGCGCGCAAGAATCTGCGCCTGCTGCTCGCCGGCGGCCTGCCCGACCCGCGTTCGGCGGGCCTCACCGCCAAGACCGTTGCCGGCGGCCTGCTCGTGCAGAGCCGCGACAACGCCGTGGTCGACGACATGACGTTCAAGGTGGTGACCAGGCGTGCACCTGATGATGCCGAGATGCGCGATTTGAAGTTCGCGTTCCGCGTCGCAAAGCACGTCAAGTCCAACACCATCATCTACGCCAAGGATCTCGCCACCGTCGGCATCGGCGCGGGTCAGATGAGCCGGGTGGATTCAGCGCGGATCGCAGCACGGAAGGCGCAGGATGCGGCGAACGAGCTGAAGCTCGCCGAACCGCTCACCAAGGGATCGGTCGTCGCGTCAGATGCGTTCTTCCCGTTCGCCGACGGCATGCTCGCCTGCATCGAAGCCGGCGCCACCGCGGTGGTGCAACCCGGCGGCTCGATGCGCGACGACGAGGTGATCAAGGCCGCCGACGAGCACGGCATCGCCATGGTGTTCACGGGGACACGGCATTTCCGGCATTAACTCCTGTCGTCCCGGACAAGCGCAGCGAAGCGGAGCGCAAATCCGGGACCCATAACCACAGGGAGTAGTTTGGCGAAGACTGGTGGTTAGCAATCGCGCGCCACAACTTCTCCCTGGGGTTATGGGTCCCGGCCTTCGCCGGGACGACATCAGGATGCTTGGCAACAGCGGTCCCGGGTTCATCGCTCCGCGATGCCCCGGAATGACGGTGGTGCCGCTACTCCCTCACCCGCGTCAACAACGCCAGTCCCGCGGCGAAGAACACCACCAGCACGCCCATGCCGGCCTTCTGGCTTGCGGTCCCGGCCGTGATCGCGCCGATCAGCAGCGGGCCGATGAAGGACGTCACCTTTCCGGTCAGCGCGAACAAGCCGAAATACTGCGCGATGCGATCCTTCGGCGCGAGGCGGATGAGCAGCGTGCGCGAGGCGGCCTGGAGCGGGCCGCCGGCGGCGCCGATCAGGCAGCCCAGCACGAGATAGGCGCGCTCGGCCGCGCCGGCGAACAGGGCGCCGCCCGGCTCGGGCGGCGCGACCTTGATGAACAGGATCGAATCCTTGTCGACCAGCAGGATCGCTGTGAGCGATAGCAACAGGATCAGCATGCTGCCCGCGATCACGCGCTTCGGCCCGAGGAGATCGTCGAGCTTGCCGCCGAGCCACGCGCCGAACGTGCCGGCGATCGCCAGGATGATGCCGAAGGTGCCGATCTGGATCGTGTGCCAGCCGAAAGTGCCGGCGGCATAGATGCCGCCGAAGGCGAACAGCGACACCAGGCCGTCGGTGTAGATCATGTTGGCGAGCAGGAACGTCGCCAGCGATTTCCGCCGCGGCAGTTCGCCGAGCGATTGCTTCAGCTGCGCAAGGCCCGCGCGCAGCGCCGCGCGCACCGGCCGCTTGGCGGGATAGTCCGGCGTGAACAGGAACATCGGAATCACGAACACGATGAACCAGAGGCCCGTCAGTGGTCCCGTGATGCGATCGCCCTCGTGCATCGCCGGATCGAGTCCGAACAGCGGCTTGAAACCAAGCAGCGTACGCCCGGTCTCCGGGTTCGCCGCGAGGAAGCCGAGCACGACGATCAGGCTGATGATGCCGCCGACATAACCGGTGGCCCAGCCATTGCCGGAGAGCCGTCCGATGCGCTCCGGCGGCACAAGCGTCGGCATCATCGCATTGTTGAAGACAGTCGCGAACTCCGCGCCGACGCTCGCGAGGGCCACGGCCATAAGCAGCGGCGGAATGATGCTGGGATCGCCGGGCTTGCCTACCCACAGCGCACAGGAGCCGAGCACCAGCAGGGTGCCGAATGCAGCGATCCAGGGCTTGCGCCGGCCCGCCGCATCCGCGACGGCCCCCAGCACCGGCGACAGCAGGGCGATGGCCATGCCGGCCGCTGCCATCGCGAATCCCCACAGCGATTGTCCGGTCGCAGGGTCCGGCGCGACGCTGGTGGCGAAATAGGGCGCGAAGACGAACGTCGTGATCAGGGTGAAATAGGGCTGTGCAGCCCAATCGAAGAAGATCCAACTGACGACGGCGACGCGCGGCGGATAGATCCGCTCCGCATCGGCCATATCGGTATCAGAGGCGATCGTCGTCATCAGCATTCCCTTATCACGAACAGTTTTGCCTCTCCCGGCGCGAACGGTATAGCATTGCCGTGACGGCTGTGGAGTGTCGCCAAGACACGACAGAAGTAAGACACGACAAAAGCAAGACACGGCGGAATTTTGATGATGTCGCTTGTCCTGACACGACGAAAAGTCGTAGCCGTCCTCACGATTCTAAGTATCGGACTGTTCCCGGCGCGCGCTCAGGATGCGCGCCGCATCTACGAGCCGCCCACGCTCGACACCGTTCACGCCATCGCGGCCGAGCACGGCATGGTTGTGACGCAGGAGAGGATTTCCGCGCAGATCGGCGCAGACATCCTGCGGAACGGCGGCAACGCGGTGGACGCCGCAGTCGCGACCGGTTTCGCCATGGCCGTGACCTATCCGCGCGCGGGCAATATCGGCGGTGGCGGATTCATGGTGATCCATTCTGCCGACCACAAGGAAGACATCGCGATCGACTATCGCGAGACCGCACCGGCTGCGACCACATCGGACATCTTCCTCGGCACCGACGGCAAGCCCGATATCGCAAAGTCGCGCGACTCCGCACTTGGCATCGGCGTGCCCGGCACGGTCGCGGGACTGGCGCTGGCGCTGGAGAAATACGGCTCCGGCCAGTTCACGCTGGCGCAATTGATCGAGCCCGCAATCGCACTCGCGCGCGACGGTTTCGTCATCGGCGACGACATTGCCGACACCCTGCCGGCCGCACACAAGCGATTCGCGCGCTGGCCGGCGTCGGCAAAAATCTTTTCGCGACCGGACGGCACTCCGCTGCAGGAGACTGACCGGCTGGTGCAGGGTGATCTGGCGCAGACGCTGTCGACGATCGCTGCGCAAGGCCCGCGCGGATTCTACGAGGGACCGGTCGCCGAAAGGCTCGCCAAGGCTGTCACCGATGCCGGCGGCATCATGACTGCAGAGGACTTGCGGTCATACAGGCCCGTGATCCGCGAGCCGGTACGCGGCAGCTATCGCGGCTTCGATATCGTGTCGATGCCGCAGCCGTCCTCGGGCGGCGTGGTGCTGGTGGAGACGCTGAACATCCTGGAAGGCTTTCAGCTCTCCGATCTGAAGCAAGGCTCGCCGGCCTCGCTGCATCTGCTGATCGAGGCCATGAAGCGCGCCTATGCCGATCGCGCGCGCTATCTCGGCGATCCCGCGTTCGTCAGGGCGCCGATCCAGACCCTGATCGCAAAGGACTATGCGGCTAAACTTCGCGCCGGCATCAACACCGGCAGCGCCACGCCGGCGGGCGAGATCATGGCGAGCGCGACGCCGCCGCGCGAAGGCAGCAACACCACGCATTTCTCTGTCGTCGACAGCCGCGGCAACGCGGTGAGCAACACCTATACGCTGAACTTCAGCTATGGCGTCGGCCTCATCGCCGACGGCACCGGCGTGCTGCTCAACAACGAGCTCGACGATTTCACCGCGGCGCCGGGCGCCTCCAACGCCTATGGCCTCGTCGGCTACGAGGCCAATCTGCCGGGGCCGGGCAAGCGGCCACTGTCCTCGATGGCGCCGACCATCGTCCTGAAGGACGGCAAGCCGGTGCTGGTGACGGGCTCGCCCGGCGGCAGCCGCATCATCTCGACCGTGCTCCAGGTGATCGTTAACGTGCTCGACTATCATATGGATGTCGCCGCTGCCGTCGCAGCACCACGGCTGCATCACCAATGGCTGCCGGATGAAGTGCGTGTCGAGCGGGGCATTTCCGAGGACGTCCTGTCGCAATTGAAGGCGATGGGTCACGTCGTCGTCGAGCCGATGGGCCAGACTTCGGCCAACTCGATCGCGGTGACGCCGAACGGGCCGTTCGGCGCGCCCGACCCGCGCACACGGGGCTCCGCGGCAGAGGGGCAATAGCCTCTCGCTTTTGGGAGGCCCGAGATCAACGGCGCCGGTTTTCCGGCGGGGCGCGCCGTCCCCTTCCTGGTGGGCGCGCTGTCGTCGACGACCTCGCTTGCCAACACGATTGCGATCTTTTTCGGCGGCGTCCTGGTGTTCTTTATCGCCGTCTTCGCGCTGCTGGAGACAGGTCGCCGCGTGCGGCATGCGTATGCTCCGGGGCTATCCGCGGGCTCATTTCCATACGAAGCTGAAACGACTAGGCTAGCCCTCTCGTCCTGGAGATGCGCGTGGCCCGCAAGATCCTTATTGCTTTCGCCGCGTTGGTGCTATCGGCGCTCGTTGTGCTGGCGGTCACTCTCCGTCCCGATCGTGCGCTTCGCATCGTGGCCGTCGTCGTCGCTCACAATGTCTGCGCCAAGACCTTCGTCTCCGGACTTGATCCGGAGACATCCTTTACAGAGATCACAAGTGATAACAGCGTGCGTTTCTGGCGCGCGGTCATGACCTATCGGCTGGATCGCGCGGCAAGAACCGTCGAAATCCTGGCTTTTGGCGAGCCTTACGGACTCGCCGCCTTTCACGAAGGCTTGGGCTGTGTGATGGTGAATGGACCCCGGCAGCCCTATGTGCCGAAGAGCGATCTTCAGGCGCTGAAAGCGTCGCAGGAGCCGCCATTACTCCCTGAAATTGCCGGTCCGGACCTCGTCGAACCCGAGGATGACGCACTCAGGGCGGCTCTGACCCACGCCTTCGAAGAGCCCGCGGCCGTACCCACGCGGAGAACCAAGGCCGTGGTGGTGGTGCACAATGGGCGCGTGATCGCCGAACGCTACGCGCAAGGCGTCGGCATCGATACGCAGTTGCTCGGTTTCTCTCTGACCAAGTCCGTGATCAACGCGCTGATCGGCATTATGACGGACCAGGGCCTGGTCAACCCATCGATGCCAGCGCCGATCGCGGAATGGCATTCGCCATCCGACCCGCGCCACCAGATTGAGATCGAACATCTCCTGCGCATGACGACGGGGCTTGCGCTGGATGAGGCCTTCGTCGGCTTTGATCAGTCCAGCCAGATGTATCTGCAAGACGACATGGCCGAGTTTGCGGCGAGGGCTGCGCCGATCGCAGCACCGGGAACGCGCTGGCACTACTCCAGCGGATCGACACAGCTGTTGGCGCGGATCATACGTGATACGCTGGGCGGTCCTGAGCAGGCATTGAGCTTTGCCTGGCGCAATTTGTTCAACCCGCTCGGTATGCGTCATGTGACGCTCGAATTCGATCCATCCGGAACGATGCAGGGCGCGTCCAACATGCTGGCAAGCGCCAGAGACTGGGCGCGGTTCGGCTTGCTCTATCTCAATAACGGCGTCATCGGCAGCAAACGCATACTGCACGAAGGCTGGGTGGATTTTTCCGCATCCGCTACGCTCAATACCAACTATGGGGCAGGCTTCTGGACGAATCGCGGCCAGCAAAAAGACGCAGGGAGCCGCGCGCCGGGGGAGATTCCGCGAGACGCGTTCTCTGCGACAGGCGCGTTCGATCAACGCATCGCAATCATTCCGTCGCGAAACCTCGTTGTGGTGCGTCTCGGCGACGGCCCAGGCGACGTCCAAAGGCTGATCCAGGAGGTACTGGCTGCGACGCGAGAATGAGGCGAAAGGAGACTTACCGCCCGATCTGGTACGGCCCGCCCTTCTCCAGTGCGCGTTGATAGGCTGGACGCGCGTGGATGCGTTCGAGGAACGCCATTGCCTTGGGATGGCCCTGCTCCAGCCCGCCGCGCGCCTGTGCCGCTTCCAGCGGAAAGCTCATCTGGATATCGGCGGCCATGAACTCGTTGCCGGCGAACCACTCGCTCTTGCCGAGTTCGCCTTCCCAATAATCCATATGCTGCTTGATCTGCGGATTGACGAGCGCCGTGAGCGCCTGGTTCGAGACCTTGCGCACGAGAGGCCGGAGCAGCGCCGGCGCGCGCTTCGGCATCAGGGTGAACAGCAGCTTGAGCAGCAGCGGCTGCATCGCCGAGCCTTCGGCATAGTGCAGCCAATAGGTGTAGCGCAGCCGCTCCGGCGTATTTGGCGGTGGGATCAGGCGGCCGTTTCCATAGGTGCCGACGAGGTATTCGATGATCGCGCCTGATTCGGCGATGGTGTTGCCGTTGTCGGTGATGACGGGCGACTTGCCGAGCGGATGGATCGCACGCAGCTCCTTCGGCGCGCGCATGTCCGGCTGACGCTGATAGCGCACGATCTCATAGGGCACGCCCAGCTCCTCGAGCAGCCACAGCACGCGCTGCGAGCGTGAATTGTTGAGGTGATGAACGGTCAGCATTTTGAGGTCCCCGCTGGTCTCGGGCGCGTTGGTGCCAGCCCGGCGGACGAATGTCGAGCCGGACGGTCGCTATTTTTACCCGGGCATATTGACGTTTCTATTTCACCCGGATATTAAGCGGGCCACGTCGTCGGATTTCGTAGTGATTTCAATGCAGGAAACCTTCACAGCCTTTGTCGGTCAACGACGTCTGGCCTCGGGGCCGATCGCGGATGTGGTCTTGGCGGTCAAGCGCGCTGATGCGTGGGCGGGCTCGCCGATCGTGATCTTCAGCGACTTGAGCGGGCGGGCGGTCGATTTCGATATGCGCGGCGACGACCAGGAGGTGCTGGCCCGGCTGGCGACGGTTGCGCCCGCGCAATCCAACGGAGACGCTGCCCCTCCGAGCGCGCCCCGCGGTCGCGGCCGGCCCAGGCTCGGCGTGGTGGCGCGCGAGGTGACGCTGCTGCCGCGGCACTGGGAATGGCTCAACGCGCAGCCGGGCGGTGCCTCGGTCGCGCTGCGCAAGCTCGTCGACGAGGCGCGGCGCGAAAGCGGCGACAGGGACCGCGAACGGCAGGCGCGCGATGCCGCCTACCACTTCATGTCGGCGATGGCAGGCAATCTCGCGCATTTCGAGGAAGCCTCGCGCGCGCTGTTCGCAGGCGATCGCCGGCGCTTTGCGGCAGAGATCGCCGACTGGCCCGCCGACATCCGCGACCACATTTCGAAACTCGCAAGCAGCGATCGGGCGTAAGCGGAACACGCCGCTTAGAGTATTATGACCATCATGAAACGGGTGGACCTGCCGCGCCCGCTGCTCCACAATGGGCGCAAAGCGAGCTCATGGGAGGACGGTTTTGACGCGCGCAGCCCCACAATTCCTATTCGATTTCGGCAGTCCCAATGCGTTTCTCAGCCATGAGGCGATCCCTGCAATCGAGGCGCGGATCGGCGTGAAATTCGAGTATGTGCCGATCCTGCTTGGCGGCATCTTCAAGGCGACCAACAACAAGTCGCCGGCCGAGACGCTCGCCGGCATCAAGAACAAGCGCGAATTCCAGGCCGTCGAGACCGAGCGTTTCCTCAAGCGCTTCCACGTGCAGCCCTATGTCTGGAACCCGTTCTTCCCCGTCAACACGCTGAACCTGATGCGCGCGGCGATCGCGTCCCAGCTCGAAGGCGTGTTCGAACGATATGTCGAAGCCGCATTCCATCACATGTGGCGCGAGCCGAAGAAGATGGACGATCCGGAAATCGCGATGAAGGCGTTCGCCTCGTCAGGCCTCGATGCGCAGAAGCTGTTCACGCGTGCCCAGGAACCCGATGTGAAAGCAAAGCTGATCAAGAACACCGAGGAGGCCGTCGCACGCGGCGCGTTCGGTTCACCGACCTTTTTCGTCGGCAGCGAAATGTTCTTCGGCAAGGAGCAACTGCGCGAAGTCGAGGAGATGGTGTCGGGAAAGTGATTCTGACCCAATGAGCGAAGTGAGGTATCTCCCGCCTGTCGCTCCGGCGGAACCTGGACGACCGTGAAGCAAGAGCAAGAACAAACGGAGCATCTCCATGCGCATTCTCGTGGTGGGCGCTGGCGCCATCGGCGGCTACTTTGGTGGCAGGCTGTTGCAGGCCGGACGCGACGTCACCTTCCTGGTGCGGCCACGGCGGGCGAGCGAGCTTGCGAGCTCCGGCCTCGTCATCAAGAGCCCGAACGGCGATGTAACGCTGACGAACCCGCCTTCGGTGCAGGCCGGCAAGCTCACCGAAAAATTCGACGTCGTGCTGCTGAGCTGCAAGGCGTTCGACCTCGATGACGCCATCAAATCGTTCGCGCCGGCGGTCGGCCCGAACACGACGATCGTTCCCGTGCTCAACGGCATGCGGCATCTCGACGTGCTGGACCAGAAGTTCGGCGCCGAACGCCTGCTCGGCGGGCTCTGCGCCATCGCCGCGACGTTGAACGAGAAGCGCGAGGTGGTGCAGCTCCAGCCGATGCAGTCGATCAATTACGGCGAGCGCGACGGAAAACTATCCGGGCGCGTGAAGGCGATCGACGAAATCTTCACCAGCGGCATCGCCGGCGCGAGCGCGAGCCATAACATCATGCAGGACATGTGGGAGAAATGGGTGTTCCTGGCCTCGCTCGCGGCGTCGACCAGCCTGATGCGCACCTCCGTCGGCAACATCCTGGCGGTCGCCGGCGGCAAGGATTTTCTCTTGGGGATGCTCGACGAGACCAGCGCGACCGCGACCGCGGCAGGCTATGCGCCCGGCGGACCGTTCTTCGAGCGGGTCAAGGGCCTGATCACCACCGAAGGCTCGCCGATGACCGCGTCGATGTTCCGCGACATCAAGGCAGGCCTTCCGGTCGAGGCCGATCACGTCATCGGCGATCTCATCGCGCGCGCCGATGCTGCCAAGGTGCCGGTGCCCAAACTGCGCATCGCCTACACGCATCTGAAGGCGTATGAGAAGCAGCGGGCGGCGTAGCTAGCACCCCCACACATCGCCATCGTCCTGGGGCGCGCAAAGCGCGAGCCCGGGACCCATAACCACAGGGAGTGGTTTGGCGAAGACTCGGAGTTGCCAGCTCGCACCACAACTCCTCCCTGGGATTATGGGTCCCGGATCTGCGCTGCGCTTGTCCGGGACGACGGCGGAGTTTTTGGCGCAATCCTCACTCACACATCTACTGCAAATGCGCCAGATAATGCGCAAGCGCGGTGATCTCCTCCTCGCTGAGCGAGTAGGCGATGTCCGCCATGGCAGCGACGCCGCCGCCGACGCGCAAGCCGGCTTTGTAATCGTGCAACGCCTTCACAAGATATTCCTCGCGCTGGCCGGCAAGGCGGGCGACCGCCTTGGTGCCGGCATAGCTGTCGGTGTGGCATGAGGCGCAGCGGCGGCCAGTGGCCGCTTCCTTGCCTTTCTTCGACAGGTCGGGATCCTTGTCTTCGGCGCCTTTCGGCGGCGTGAGCTGCGAAAAATAGGCGCCGAGACTGCGGATGTCCTCGTTGGCGATTTCCTCCGCGATCGGCTGCATCTGTTCGTTCTTGCGCGAACCGGCGCGGAAGAACACGAGTTGCCACTGCAAGAACTGATCGGGCTGGCCGGCAAGCGAGGGGATGTTCTCGGTCTGCGAGATGCCGTTGTCGCCGTGGCAGCCGGCGCAGATTGCGACCTTCTCCTTGACGTCGGCGGCATCTGAAACGGATGCGGGATAACTAACGAGCACTGCCAGGGAAAGCGCCAATGCGCTGACGGCGTGTGAAACGAACTGCCGATACATGGTTGAGATTCCGCTCGATCGAAGCCCGTCATTCCGGGGCGGCCGAAGGGCGAGCCCGGAATCCATAACCCCAAATCGCGGTTATGGGTTCCGGACTTGCGCGCAAGCGTCGCGCAATCCGGAACGACACTGTCCAAAATTTAAAGATCAGGGCTCAAAGACAGAGGCTGCGGCCGCCACGCGGGCCACCGCAGCCTCCAGTCTCACACTGCGCTACTTCTTGCTGTAGCTGATGCGATAGATCGCGCCGGCCCAGTCGTCGGCGACGAGGATCGAGCCGTCCTTGGCGAGAATGATGTCGTCGGGACGGCCGAGATAGCCCTGGTCACCTTCAATCCAGCCGGAGGCGAACACCTCCTGCTTGGGGTTCTTGCCGTCGGGCCCGACGATCACGCGCACGATGCGCGCGCCCTGGTACTTGTGCCTGTTCCAGGAGCCGTGCTCGGCGATCAGGATGTTGTTCTTGTACTCGGCGGGGAATTGGTCGCCGGTGTAGAACTTCATGCCGAGCGGAGCGACGTGGGCGCCGAGATTCAGCACGGGCGGCGTGAACTCCGAGCACTTGTGACCCATCGCGAACTTGGGATCCGGCAGATCGCCCTGGTGGCAATAGGGATAGCCGAAGTGCTCGCCGAGCTTCGAGATCATGTTCAGCTTGTCGCTGGGCAGATCGTCGCTGACCCAGTCACGCGCATTCTCGGTGAACCAATACTTGCCGCTGCGCGGATCGACGTCGCCGCCGACCGAGTTGCGCACGCCAAGCGCCCAGATTTCGGCGTTGCCGGTCTTGGGATCGACGCGCCGGATCTGCGAGACGCTGGTCGGCGGAATGCCGACGTTGAAGGGCGGTCCGAACGGCAGGAAGAACCAGCCATCCTTGTCGGTCGCGATGTACTTCCAGCCATGCGCGGCATAGGACGGCATGTCGTCATAGACGACCTTGCCCTCGCCGAGATTGTCGAGATTGGCTTCGGCGTTGTCGTAGCGGATCAGCTTGTCGACGGCGATGACGTAGAGCGCGCCGTCCTTGAAGGCGAGGCCGGTCGGCATGTTCAGACCCTTGAGGATGGTCTTGACCTCGCGCTTGCCGCCATTGTCCTTGATCGCATAGACGTTGCCGAGGCCGAACGAGCCGACGAACAGCGTGCCCTTGTCGCCCCAGGCCATCTGCCGCGCGGCGAGAACGCCGGGCGCCCAGACCTCGATCTTGAAGCCCGCGGGCAGCTTGATCTTCTTCACGATGTTGGCGAGCTCGGCCTCGGACGCGCCGGTCGGCGGGCCCGACGGCGGCGCAAGGCCCTTCTGCGCCTCGGTCTCGTCGCCCAGGAACCAGTCATCCGGCGGATGCGTCCAGAACTCCTTGGTGCCGGATTCGTATTTCTTCAGCGCCCGGTTCTTGTCCTGCTGCTGCTGCGCATTCGCGACGCTGGTCCCCGCGAGCAGGGCGACCGCCGCAAACGCAAAGATGGATCGATGGAATATGGATGTCATCGCGTCACTCCCCTAAGGCGGCCGTGGCGGCCACACCGTTATTGTTTTGCTATTCGAGAGGCGAAGTTCGGAGTCTGTCGACAGAGGCAGACGCGAAAAGGTTAGCACATCTGCAAGCGCTGAGAAGCGTGGCTCGCGCATCGCGATCAGCCTCAATAAAAATTGAGAGAGAACTTCTCCGCATGCGTTGCATGCGAGTGCGTGCGTTCTCGCTGCAACGCGGAATCACGCGACGAGCGACCATTTCGCAGGCAGATGCTCGCGTGCTCGCGATGAGAATTATGAGACTACGGGATAAGGCCCGCGGTCGAAGACGGTGTCATGATAACCTTTTGAGCCGACCTGACGCGCCAGCGCGCTGCGAAAATCGCATTTGGCGCGCAGGCTGCCCAGCACATGGGCAAAGTCGAATGCGGGCCGCCAGCCCAGCTCGCGGCGCGCGCGTTCGTTGACGTAGACGCGGTCGATGGTCGGAAACAGGCGCCAGCCTTGCGCTGCGTAGAGTCTTGCGCAATCGGGATAAAGCGCATGCACGACGCGCGCGGCGTCCTCAGCCAGGGCGGCGAGGTGGCTTTGCGTGAACGGGCTCGTCGCTGACACGATGTAGCGCGAAAAGCCGATGCCGGGTGCGCGCTCGACGGCGAGCAGATGCGCGCTCACCGCGTCCGCTACATCCAGCCGGCGATAAAGCAGCTCGTTGGCCTGCGCATTCTCGGTCGCAAAATTCGCCCGCGCGGCCGCATCGTCGTCCTCCTCCGGAAAGAAGCGCGAGGTTCGCAGCACGAGTACGGCAAGCCCGCGCTCGCGAAAGAACAGCTCGCACAGATTCTCCGCCATCAGCTTGGAGGTGCCATAGATGTTCTTCGGCACCGACGGCAGATCCTCGGTGACCCAGACCGCGGCACTCCCAGCCTCGGGCCGAAGCTGCGAGCCGAACGCGCTGGTGGTGCTGGTGAAGACGAAGCTCTTCACGCCGGCCTCGGCCGCCGCCTCGAGCAGGTTGAGCGTCCCCGTGACGTTGGTGTCGATGAAGTCCTGCTTGGAGTGGGTGGCGACATGCGGCTTGTGCAGGGTCGCGGTATGGATGACGGCGGTGACGCCCGCCATCGCGGCCCGCACGAAGCCGGGATCAACGATCGAGCCCACCCGGTCGGTGAACTCCGATTTCTTCAAATCAACCCCATGCACAGTAGACCCGCGCGCCCGAAGCGTCCGGAGAATGGCTTCCCCGAGATGGCCTGCGCTGCCGGTGACCAGGATTGTCATTATGCGTCCAACGTTAAGTCCCGGGCGGAGCCGCCAGACGGCGATCCGGTCCTGTCAGGCTTGACGCTGGGAGAAATTGGAGCGGGCGAAGGGGCTCGAACCCTCGACCCCGACCTTGGCAAGGTCGTGCTCTACCACTGAGCTACACCCGCGTCCTGTGTCGGTCGCGTGACGCGCCGGCAACGGCTGTCGTATGCCAAAAGCGGACGGCGAATGCAACAGCTACCGGCGGCATGAATTCGCTTTCGGAGACCTAAATGAGCCCCGAATCGGGTCGAAAGCCGCCCGAAACGCCGAGGAACCACCGAATCAGCGGCCATGGATTGAAATTCGGCCGTCCCGGCCCAATTTAGGAGCCGGGACAGCAGCATATGGGACGGCATCGTGCTAAAGAGCCGCCTTTCCGGAATTCAGACGAGGGGACTCCCGTGACGATCATTGACCAGGGCAACGGAGCGGCGGGCCAGGCTGCGCTCGATCTGATCAAGGACACGACCACCCAGACCTTCGTGAAGGACGTCATCGAGGAATCGAAGCGCCAGCCGGTGCTGATCGACTTCTGGGCCGAGTGGTGCGGCCCCTGCAAGCAGCTCACGCCGGTGCTGGAGAAGGCCGTCAAGGCGGCCAAGGGCAAGGTCAAGCTGGTCAAGATGAACATCGACCAGCATCCGGCGATTCCGGGGCAGATGGGCATCCAGTCGATTCCGGCCGTGATCGCCTTCGTCAACGGCCAGCCGGCCGACGGCTTCATGGGCGCAGTGCCCGAGAGCCAGGTCAACGCCTTCATCGAGCGCCTGACCAAGGGCGTGACCGCCCCGGGCGAGGTCAATGTCGCAGAGATCGTGAAGGAAGCTGACGCTGTGCTCGCTGAGGGCGACATCGAAGCCGCGGCGCAGATCTATGCCGAGGCGCTGTCGCACGATGCGACCAACATCGCCGCGCTCGCGGGCCTTGCGAAATGCTACGTCACCTCGGGCGCGATCGAGCAGGCCAAGCAGACGCTCGCCATGGTGCCGGAGTCCAAGCACAATGATCCCGCGGTGAAGGCGGTGCAGGCGGCGATCGATCTCGCCGAGCAGGCCGAATCGCTCGGGCCGGTTACCGAGCTGGAACAGAAAGTCGCGGCAAACCCGCTCGATCATCAGGCGCGGTTCGACCTTGCGACCGCGCTCAATGCACAAGGCAACCGGTCGGCAGCGACTGACCAGCTGCTCGAGATCGTCAAGCGCGACCGCAAATGGAACGACGATGGCGCGCGCAAGCAGCTCGTCCAGTTCTTCGAGGCCTGGGGCGGCGCCGACGATGCGACCGTCGAGGGACGCAAGCGGCTGTCGACGATCCTGTTCTCTTAGTTGTTGGAGCATGATCTTTTTCCGGATCATGCTCTGAGCCATGGACGCCACGTAGATCAGCGGGGACGGGGTATGCCGATCAACATCGAATATCGCGGGCCCGCCGATCTACCCGAGATCATCCCGGTGTTTCCGCTGCCCGGCGCGCTGCTGTTGCCGCGCGGACAGATGCCGCTCAACATCTTCGAGCCGCGTTACCTCGCAATGGTCGATGACTCCCTGCGCGACGGCCATCGGCTGATCGGCATGATCCAGCCGGACGTGGCGCATTCGCCGAAAAATTCGGACAAGCCGGCGCTGTTCAACGTCGGCTGCGTCGGCCGCATCACCCAGCTAGCTGAATCCGGCGACGGCCGCTACATCCTCGAGCTCACCGGCATTGCCCGCTTCAAGGTGGTCCAGGAGCTCGAAGTGCTGACGTCCTACCGGCAGTGCAAGGTGGACTTCTTCGCCTTCACGGACGATTTCACCGCACGAAAGGGCGAGGAGGCGGTCAACCGCGAGGCGCTCCTGGTGGCGCTGGCCGACTTCCTGAAGGCCAACAACCTCAAGGTCGACTGGGAAGGCGTCGAGAGCGCGCCCAACGAGGCGCTGGTCAATGCGCTGGCGATGATGTCGCCCTACGGGCCGGCGGAAAAGCAGGCGATGCTGGAAGCGCCCGACCTCAAGACCCGAGCCGAAATCCTGATCGCGGTCACCGAGATGGATCTCGCCAAGAAGCGCACCAGCGGCGATCCACCGCTGCAGTAATCCGCTAATAACCTGCGACTGCCATCGCCACGACCGCGCTCAATGCCATCCAGCCGAAGTGGCGACCGCGCGTTGCCCAGGCGTTGGCGAAGGCGGCGAAGCCGAACACGATGGCCATCGTGATCACGATCCAGTGGCGCGCCGGCTCGGAGGCCATCCAGGGCGTGGCGAGCAGCAGCACGCCGCCGCCGATCCAGGCGACCGTCGAGGTCTGCCAGACCAGGCGGATCAGGGTCCGCAGACGTTCCGGTTCGATTTTGGCACGGGCGAAGACTTTCGTTTCGCCGAGAACGCCGTGAATGAGCGCCACCATGATCGTGGCCAATCCGGCGGCTTGCAGCAGCAGATCACGCATGAGCCGACCTCCATACAGTGCTGTATGGTACTAATGCCGGGCCTGGCGGATGTCAATACACTCCTGTATGGTCGGGCCGACGGAACCCGACATGACCGAACAGCTATCCGCCGACGACTGGATCAGGCAAGGCCTGAAGGCGCTTAGGAAGAGCGGCTTCACGGCGCTGAAGGCCGATCCGCTCGCGAAAGCGATCGGTGTCTCGCGCGGCAGCTTCTACTGGCACTTTGCCGATCTTGGTGCGTTCCACGCCGCGGTGCTGAAGCGCTGGCGCGAGATTGCGGCCGAGCAGGTCATCGCCGATGTGGAGGCGGGCGGCGAGCGCGAGCCGCTGCGCGCGCTGTTGCGGCGGAGTTTTGGCGCGCGGCTCGATCTGGAGCGCGCGGTGCGCAACTGGGCGGCGTTCGAGCCGGCGGCACAGGGCGCCGTTCGCGCGATCGATCGCCGGCGGCTCGACTACATCAAAGAGCTGCTCGAAAAGCGCGGGTTCGCTTCGGCGCGGGCGCAGGCGCGCGCGCAAATCCTGTACTGGACATTTCTCGGCTTTGCGCTGTCGAACACACCGCTGCCGGCAGCACGCCTGGAGACGCTGCTCGACGAGCTCATGCAGATGGTCACGAACTAAGGTGTGATGAGATTGAGCTCGCTTGCTGCCGCGCGGGAGGTACGCTCCCTCCCCCGCCTGCGGGGGAGGGCTGGGGAGAGGGTGTCTCCGCAGCGGACAATCCCCAATTGGAGAAAGCGCTCACCCGGCGCTTCGCCGACCTCTCCCGCAAGCGGGAGAGGTTTGAGCGAGCCCGCGGCTCAATCAAACCGTATCCTTAGCATTCAGCCCGCGGCGACTGCGTGGCGGGGCGGCTCGGAGCCGACCAGCCGCATCAGGGCGATCGTGATGAGAACAACGGCGGCGTAGATCACGAGCTGCATTCCGGTCGGCTGGTCGGTGTAGCCGATCAGCGTGTGCAGGGTGCGGCCCAGGATGCTGTCCTCGGAGAGCAGCCAGCTCGTATCCCATACCACGGTGTCGAGCGCGGTGAGCCAATTGGCGCGTTCGAGGAACGAGACCGCCTGCGCGGCCATGCCGGCCGCGAGCAGCGTGATGAGCACCGTCGTGGTCGTGAACAGCGCGCGCGGCGGAATCCGCAACAGGCCGAAATAGGTGAGGAGGCAGACCGCGCCGCCGAGCACGAGGCCGAGCAGACCGCCCAGCAGAAGGCTCGTCGCCGTGCCGCCATCGGATGCGGCCACGCCGTAGAGAAACAGCGCCACCTCGCTGCCTTCGCGCAGCACCGCGACCCCGACGACCACGGCAAGCGCCAGCAGCGATTTGGAGCCTTCAGCGACGGCCTGGCCGACGGCGCGCAATTCGCCCGCCATCTCCTTGCCGTGCCGCGCCATCCAGACATTGTGCCAGGTCAGCATGACGACGGCGACGGCAAGGATCGCCGCGTTGAACAGCTCCTGTCCCATGCCCTCGAAGAGCTGCGACAGGGCACCCGCGAACGCCGCGACGACGCAGGCGCCCAGAACACCCGCCAACACGCCGCCCACGATCCAGCGATTGCGGTGCGCAACGGCTCGCGTCACCGCGAGCACGATGCCGATGATCAGACCGGCCTCGAAGACTTCGCGGAAGACGATGATGAGCGCAGCGAGCACGAACTGACCCTTATTCGACGACGAGCGTGCCGCGCGCCTTCTCGTTGAACTCGTCGAAGAACTCGTAGCGGCCGGCCTTCTGGGCGCGGACGTTGACGACGGCTTCGCCCTTCGACGGAATGACCTTCTCGACCTTCAGCGTCTTGCTCTCGAACTCCATCGCCTTGGCGGTGTTGTTCTTGACCTTGACGGTGATCGGCTTGCCGGCCGGTGCGCGCAGCTCGGTCGGCTGGAACGCGCCATCATAGGCGATCTGGAGTTCGGTCGCCTGCTCTGCGTTCGCGGCGGAGAGCGGCAGCATCGCAGCAATGCAGAGTGCGGCGAGGGCGAATGACCTTGGCATGAGCGAAGCATACATGGATCGGCGTGTCCTGAGGCTTTGGAATGGTCACAATCGATGCCGAGCGCAGGCTGCGCCGGCTGACGTCCTGCAAACCAAAAATCGGCGCTGGCGGCTAGGCGGCGCCTTCGCAAAAGGACTTACTCTAAAGCAATTCTAAGTTATGACGGCGCACGGAAAGTGCAGTCGTGCCAGGCATCGCAGAGCGTCCGAGGACCCTGTGCGGCGACACGCCGCAGCTTTCTGTGCTAAAGCGCGATGCGATCGAGATGAATCATCATCGCGCTTTAGGTTGTTGTTTGAGCATGATCTTACCGGAAAACCGTTTCACACTTTTCGGCATCATGCTTCAGGGCTGGACCACCGCCGGAGACCATTCATGACCACGCCAACCGAACGCCCCGAAGCCACCGTCGATCCCAAGCTGCTGGAGATCCTGGTGTGCCCGCTGACCAAGGGGCCGCTCGAATTCGACGCTACCAGGCAGGAGCTGATCTCGCGCTCCGCCAAGCTCGCCTATCCCATCCGCGACGGCATCCCGATCATGCTGCCGGAGGAGGCGAGGAAGATTGATTGAAGCGTAAGCCTCAGTGATTTTGATGCGCAATGCTGGCGCACCAAATTCGGTGTCGTCCCGGCGAAGGCCGGGACCCATAACCACAGGGAGTGGTTGTGGCGCAACGCTAGTAACAAAAAGTCTTCGCCAAACATCTTCCTGTGGTTATGGGTCCCGGGCTCGCGCTTCGCGCGCCCCGGGGACGACAGCGGAGAGTTGGGCGCCAGTGAACCTTACAGCGCCTCGCCCTTCAACAATTTCGGCACCTCGCCGGTGAGACCGGCGGCCTGGCGGATGAAGAGATTCTTCAGTGGAGGGGCGCGATCGACGATGCCGAGGCCGATGTCACGCACGGTGCGCAGCAGCGTCGACCTGTTGGAGAACAGGAAGTTCAGCGAATTGGTCGCTACCCCCATTGCCATGGTGTCAAAGCGCCGCCAGCGCTGGTAGCGCTCGAGCACGTCGGCCTGGCCGATATCCATGCCGAGCCGCGCGGCATCGACGACCACTTCGGCGAGGGCTGCGACATCCTTCAGGCCCATGTTGAGGCCCTGGCCCGCGATGGGATGGATGACATGCGCGGCATCGCCGACCAGCGCGAGACGCTCGGCGATGAATGAGCGCGCGACGAAATAGGACAGTGGAAATGCGCGCGGCTTGTCCAGCGCCTTGATCTCACCGAGATGCAGGCCAAAGCGCTGCTCGAGCTCGCTGTGGAAGTCGTCCTCGCTCAAGGCCGTGATGCGTGCGGCCTCGGTGCGGCGCTCCGTCCACACCAGCGAGGAGCGCTTTCCCGTAAGCGGCAGGATCGCGAAGGGACCGGCGGGCAGGAAATGCTCCTCGGCGCGGCCCTCATGGTCGCGCTCGTGGCCGACCGTGACGACGATGCCGGATTGATCGTATTCCCAGCCATGGGTGGCGATGCCGGCGCGCTCGCGCAGCTTCGACTTGGCGCCGTCCGCCGCAATCAAGAGGCTCGCGGCGACCACGCTGCCGTCGCCGAGCGTCACGTCGATGCCGCCGGGGCGCGCGTCATAGGACGCAACCGGGGTGGCGCGAAGATCGATGCCTTCGGCTTCGGCCCGCTTGACCAGCACGTCGATGAGCTGGCGGTTCTCGATCATGTGAGCAAAGGGCTCGCCGGGCTCGACGTCGCCGGCGAAGGTCAGGAACACCGGACGCGTGACGTCCTCGAGCTTGGAATCGGTCACGACCATGTCGAGGATCGGCTGCGCGCCGCCCTTGACGTCGTCCCAGGCGTCGATCGCCTCGAACAGCCGGCGGCAGGCCGCGACGATGGCGGTGGCGCGTGGGTCGCGGCTCGGCCGTGTGGCCAGCGCCGGATCGGCGACGATCACGGGAATGTCTGGACCGAGGCCCTGGCGCAATGCGAGCGCGAGCGCGAGGCCCGCAAATGCGCCGCCGCCAATGACAATGCTACCCTGTACCGACATACCCTGAATCCCGGCTAACTCTTGGCCTTGCTAGCAGACTTGAGCTGGGCGAAACAGTGCGGTGAAACAAGGGCCGCCTCTCACTGTCATTCCGGGGCGATGCGAAGCATCGAGCCCGGGATCCAGAGATTGTCGGCTCGAGATTCCGGGTTCGCGCTGACGCGCGCCCCGGAATGACGAAATCCTTTGAAAGCGTCACCATGTCCAAAAGCCTGATCGACCTCATCTCCATCCTCGATATCGAGCCGCTCGAGGTGAATTTGTTCCGCGGCAACAGCCCGAAGACGAGCTGGCAGCGGGTGTTCGGCGGGCAGGTGATCGGCCAGGCGATGGTCGCGGCCTGCCGCACCGTGGAGGGCCGGCTGCCGCATTCGCTGCATTGCTATTTCATCCTGCCGGGCGACCCGCAGGTGCCGATCATCTACCAGGTGGAACGCCTGCGCGACGGCAAGAGCTATTCGACCCGGCGCGTCACCGCGATCCAGCATGGCAATGCCATCTTCTCGATCATGGTGTCGTTCCATGCCGAGGAGGAGGGTGCTTTCGACCACCAGGACAAGATGCCGGACGTGCCGCCGCCGGAAAAGCTCACGGCAGAGGAGGTGGCGAAGCAGCCTATGTTTCGCGAGATGCCGGACTTCATCCGCCGCTATTATGAATCCGACCGTCCGATCGAGCTGCGGCCGGTCGAGATCGGTCGCTATTTCGGCCAGAAGATCGAGGACGGCCGCATTCACGTCTGGATCAGGACCGCAGCGAAGCTGCCGGACGATCCGGCTCTGCACATGTGCGCGCTCGCCTATGCCTCGGACTTCTCGCTGCTCGATGCGGTGATGGCGCGCTACGGCCGCACGCTGTTCGACAAGCGCATGATGCCGGCGAGCCTCGATCATGCGATGTGGTTTCACCGCCCGTTCCGCGCCGACGAATGGCTGCTCTATTCGCAGGACTCGCCGAGTGCGCAGTCGGGCCGCGGCCTGACCCGCGGCCTGATCTTCAAGCCCGATGGCACGCTGGTGGCCTCCGTCGCGCAGGAAGGCTCCGTGCGCGAGCGGAGGGCCTGAGAGGGCTACGCGCCCTTCGGCAGGAGCTCGGTCTGCGAGGCCATCCAGCCCATCATCCAGCGATACACCCAGGGAATCGGGATGATCAGGCTGGCGAGGATCGCAGCCACGACCGCGCGCCAGAGGAACTCGAGTCCGGAGCCCTTGAAGACGATGTCGCGCCGCGTGCCCTCGATGTTACGGCATATCCAGCGGATCTGGGCCACGGCGACCCATGCCCAGCCGATGATGGTGATGATGGAGATCGCGAACAACAGGTTCCAGCCGATATAGGTCCAGACCGGGCCCGTGAAACTGAGGCCGAGCGGCTGCCCGTTGGAGGCGAGGTTCGCGACCATCCATTTGAGCAGCAGCCAGGCCAGCACGACCTCGAGGATGGAGACCAGCATGTTGAGAAACTGGACGCCGGTGAACCTGACTGCGATCATCAGAACGACGAAGCCGAAAAACCAGGGCACGAGCGTCATCGCGTTGCCGGTGAAGCTGAGATTCGGCCGCCCCGGAACCTTCACGCAGGTCACGATCCATTGCGTGTACCAGACGAACACCCAGGGCGCCGGGATGACCAGGATCGTGCCGATCAGCATCACGATGGTCCGCCACGTGAACTCCAGGATGCCGAAATCGATCGAGAGCGCAGAGCCACCGCCGCTGTAACCGCCGCCATAGCTCCCGGCGGAGCCCATCGAGGGCGGACCACCTGCCGGAACGATCGGCGGCGCGCGGCCGCCAGCCATCAAACCCGGGATTTCGGTAGCCTTCTGCCAGCCCGCCATGCCCTCGGTCCACACCAGCGTGTCGGCGCGGACCACGCCCTGGGCAATGAGATCGCGGAATTGCCCCTCCGGATAGGGCCCCTGCTGCTTCCCGTCGGATGCGTAGAACCAATTCGCCATGACGCGCCCCCCTCCCTCAAACATACTTTTGTACCGGCCGGGACGGTTGGGTTCACCGCTTCCATGCCAAAAATGCATTGTGGGGGACGACCGACTGCTCTGTACAGAGGCGGCGGTCTTGGTGGCTTCGCCTTTTTCCCTCTTCAACCTGCAACATTTTTATGCCATTTGCCCAGAAAGATGCCAGATTGACGCAGCGCCACCTGCGTATGGTGTGGCGAAGCCCCGGGGATACAGGCCTGACCATGAAACTCGTCGTCGCGATCATCAAACCCTTCAAGCTCGATGAGGTCCGCCAGGCGCTGACGGCGATCGGCGTGCACGGCATGACCGTCACCGAGGTGAAGGGCTACGGCCGCCAGAAGGGCCATACCGAAATCTATCGCGGCGCCGAATATGTCGTGAACTTCCTGCCGAAGCTCAGGATCGAAATCGCGGTGCCCTCCGACATCGCCGAGAAGGCCGTCAACGTCATCACCTCGACGGCGCGCACCGGGCAGATCGGCGACGGCAAGATCTTCGTCACGCCGATCGACCACGCGCTGCGCATCCGCACCGGCGAGACCGACAGCGACGCGCTCTGAATTCTGATCCTCGAACGCGCCGGGCAATGACGCCATCGCGCGCGTTCGCTTTCCATGCTGAGGGAAACGACATGGCGGCTACTTTGCGCCGCGCAGCCGCTATGGCTGCGCCGATCGGACTGCTGTCCGCGATTGCACCGGTGACGCCGGCGCACGCCGCGACGAGCGAGATCAACACCGCCGACACCGCCTGGATGATCGTCGCCACCGCGCTGGTGCTGATGATGACGATCCCTGGGCTTGCGCTGTTCTACTCCGGCATGGTGCGGAAGAAGAACGTGCTGGCGACCATGGCGCAGAGTCTGGCCGCGGTGACGCTGATCTCGATCCTCTGGGTCGCGTTCGGCTATTCGCTGGCTTTCGTCGGCGACGGTCCGTGGCTCGGCACGCTCGATCGCTGGTTTCTTGTCGGCATGACCATGGACAGCGTGCATCCGGCGGCGAAGACGATCCCGGAAGCTCTGTTCATGCTTTACCAGATGACCTTCGCGATCATCACGGTCGCACTGGTCGCAGGCTCGGTCGCCGACCGCATGCGCTTCTCGGCCTATCTGCTGTTTTCGATCGGCTGGTTCATGTTCGTCTACATTCCATTGGCGCACTGGATCTGGGGCGGCGGTTTTCTCGCCAATATGGGCGTGCTGGATTTTGCCGGCGGCCTCGTCGTGCATCTCTCCGCGGGCACCGGCGGGCTGGTGGCGGCGAAGGTGATGGGAAACCGCCATGGCTATGGCAGCGAGAACCTTTCGCCGTTCGATCTGTCGCTCGCGGTGGTGGGCACCGGACTGCTGTGGGTCGGCTGGTTCGGCTTTAACGGCGGCTCCGCCTACGCGGCCAATTCACACGCGGTGATGGCGATCATCGCCACGCATCTTGCAGCCTGCTCCGGCGCCGTGACCTGGGGCGCGCTCGAATGGTCGACGCGGCGCAAGCCCTCGGTGCTCGGCATGATCTCGGGCGCCGTGGCAGGCCTCGGTACCATCACGCCGGCGTCGGGCTTCGTGGCGCCATGGCACGGCATCGTCATCGGCGTCATCGCCGGTCTCGTCTGCTACTGGGCCTGCACCTGGCTGAAGCACCGCTTCAAATATGACGATTCACTCGACGTGTTCGGGGTGCATGGCATCGGCGGATTGACCGGAACCCTGCTCGCCGGCGTGTTTGCGACGAGTGCGATCGGCGGAACGGCCGGCCTGCTCGAGAACCATCCGGAGCAGGTGCTGATCCAGCTCTACGGCGTCTCGGTGACCTTCGTCTGGTCGGCGGGCGCGAGCTTCGTCCTGCTCAAGCTCGTGGCCCTTTTCGTGCCGCTGCGCGTCTCGCGCGAGCACGAATTGGAAGGCCTCGACATTTCCCAGCACGGCGAGGCGTTGCAGTAGGACAATCCATTCCCTGCGGGTCGCTCGCAGCATCGGACAGGCTCCGCCCGCTTCGGGCTTGCGCAACACATAAGCATATGCTTATGTGTTGCCATGATCGAAGCCGACATCTTCAAGGCGCTGGCTGACCCGACGCGCCGAAAGGTCTTTGAAAAGCTCGCTGGCGGAAGCCTGAACGCCAGCGCTTTGCGCGACGGATTGGAGATCAGCCAACCGGCGATGTCGCAGCACCTCGCGGTTCTGCGGGCAGCAGGTCTCGTGCGCGAACAGCGGCAGGGCCGATTTGTGAACTACGAGGTCGACCCGGACGGCATCGCCACCATCGGGACATGGCTTGCGCGCTATCGCGCCTACTGGCCGAAGCGCATGGAAGCGCTCGCCGATCTCTTGAAGGACATGGATCAATAAGGACTTGGATCAATAAGGACTTGGATCAATAAGGACTTGGACCAATAAGGACATGGATCTATGAGCGACGCAGCGAAGTCTGATCAGTCCGACGCAGCCCTGGTGCTCGAATATGACTTCGACGCGCCGCCGGCAAAGGTCTGGCGCGCCGTGACCATTCCGGCGCTGCGCGAACGCTGGCTGCCGGATTGCGATCTCGCCGGCGCCGAGCCCGAATCATCGATCGCGGGCGAAGAGGTGCGCTACCGGCTTCGTGACTCCGAACCGCCGTTTCGCGAAAGCCATGTCATCTTCCGGATCGAGCCGAACGAGGACGGCGGCACCCGCTTTCGCATCATCCAGCGAGCCTGCGACGAGCGCATAACGCTGCCGAAGCCGGCCAACACCAATTGCTGCCTGATGCGCGCGGCCTGACGGAAAACAGACTTCATCACCTGCAGACATGGAGGTCGCCGATGCGCGACATGCTTCAGCTCGTCCCTATGGTCGTCGAACAGTCGAGCCGCGGCGAGCGATCCTTCGACATCTACTCCCGCCTCTTGCGCGAGCGCATCATCTTCCTCAACGGCGAGGTCAATGATGCCATGTCCGGGTTGGTCTGCGCGCAGCTCTTGTTCCTGGAGGCCGAGAACCCGAACAAGCCGATCAATCTCTACATCAACTCCTATGGCGGCGTGATCACCAGCGGACTTGCGATGTACGACACCATGCAGTTCATCAAGGCGCCGGTCCATACGCTCTGCATGGGCACCGCGCGCTCCATGGGGTCGTTCCTGCTGATGGCCGGCGAGCCCGGTCATCGCGCCGCCCTGCCCAATGCGAGCCTCCACGTCCATCAGCCCCTCGGCGGCTTCCAGGGACAGGCGTCCGACATCCTGATCCACGCCACCGAAATGCAGGAGACCAAGCGGCGCATCATTCGGCTCTATGCGCGACATTGCGGGCGGGGCGAGGAGGAGGTGGAACGGACGCTGGACCGCGACCACTTCATGACCGCGCAGCAGGCCGTCGAATGGGGATTGATCGACAGGGTGTTTGCGGAGCGCGCCGCCGCCTGATGGCCCCCGCGGCGCTTCCGTAGGCGCCGGTCTGTATCATGGCACCTTTCGCTGCCCGACGCGTGAGCAACATTGTGTCGGCAGCCTGTCCTGCATTCGTTTTGAGCAGGCATGGCTATGTTTTGAGCGCGACGTATTAGCGCAGTGCAGCGTGACACCCGCAAAGCGGGAAAAGCCTCGCATTCATAATCCGTTAGGCAACGACGCCGATCTGGCACGGCATTTGATTCTGTAGGGCCCGGCTGTGCCCGCGGTGTGAAGCTTCTCCTCGTGGTGAACCAGTCGAGAACGCCCGGCCACGTCCGGACCGGGCCCAAGCGGGGATAGGACCCATGAAAATTGTTATGGCGATTATTAAGCCATTCAAGCTGGAAGAAGTCCGGGACGCCCTGACCGCCATCGGCGTTCACGGTCTCACGGTGACGGAAGTCAAGGGATATGGCCGGCAGAAGGGCCATACGGAAATCTATCGCGGCGCCGAATACGCCGTGAGCTTCCTGCCCAAGATCAAGATCGAGGTCGCCGTCGCCTCCGAGCAGGTCGACAAGACCATCGACGCCATCACGTCGGCTGCCAAAACCGGGCAGATCGGCGACGGCAAGATCTTCGTCATCAGCCTCGACCACGCGGTTCGCATCCGCACCGGCGAGGCCGACGCCGCGGCACTTTGATTTCGCGCTCAACCTTATCGAATCAGGAGAAAATGAAATGACGTTTAAGCGTCCCTACGGCGCGGGACTGGCCGCCCTCGCAGTCGGCATGTTCGCTGCGACCGCAGCCTACGCCGAGCCAACGGTCAACAAGGGGGATAACGCCTGGATGCTGACATCGACAGTGCTCGTGCTGTTGATGACGATCCCGGGTCTTGCGCTGTTCTATGGCGGCCTCGTCCGCTCCAAGAACATGCTCTCGGTTCTCGCCCAGGTCTTCTACACGGTCTGCGTCGTCACCGTGCTCTGGGCCCTCTACGGCTACAGCCTCGCCTTCACCGGCGGTTCCGACTTCATCGGCGGCTTCTCCAAGGCCTTCATGATGGGCATCACGACGGATTCGAAGGTCGCGACCTTCAGCGTCGATGCCAACATCTCGGAGCTGGTCTATGTCTGCTTCCAGATGACCTTCGCGGCGATCACGCCCGCCCTCATCGTCGGCGCCTTTGCCGAGCGCATGAAGTTCTCGGCGATCGCGCTGTTCATCCCGCTCTGGGTCACGCTGATCTACTTCCCGATCGCGCACATGGTCTGGTACTGGCCGGGTCCGGACGCGATCCAGGACGCTGCCAAGGCTCTGGCTGCGGCGGGTGATGCGGCGGCGAAGACGGCGGCCCAGGCCAAGCTCGACGAGATCAACGCCGATGCCGGCTGGATCTTCAAGAAGGGCGCGATCGACTTCGCGGGCGGCACCGTGGTGCACATCAACGCCGGCATCGCCGGTCTCGTTGGTGCCCTCCTGATCGGCAAGCGCACCGGCTACGGCAAGGAGCTGATGGCCCCGCACTCGCTGACCATGACCATGATCGGCGCCTCGCTGCTCTGGGTGGGCTGGTTCGGCTTCAACGCCGGCTCCAACCTGGAAGCCAACGGCGGCGCTGCGCTCGCCATGACCAACTCCTTCGTCGCCACCGCGGCCGCCGCGCTGTCGTGGATGTTCGCGGAGTGGATCGTGAAGGGTCATCCTTCCGTGCTCGGCGCGCTCTCGGGCGCCGTCGCGGGCCTCGTGGCGGTTACGCCTGCGGCCGGCTTCTCCGGTCCGATGGGTGCGATCGTGCTCGGACTCGTCGTCGGCATCGTCTGCCTGTTCTTCTGCACCGTTGTGAAGAACGCGCTCGGCTACGATGACTCCCTCGATGTGTTCGGCGTGCATTGCGTCGGCGGCATCGTCGGCGCGCTCGGCACCGGCATCCTCGTCAACCCGGCGCTGGGTGGTGCGGGCATCATCGACTACACCGCGATCCCGCCGAAGGTTGCCGATTACGACCTGGTGGCACAGATGATCTCCCAGACCTGGGGCGTCGGCACCACGCTGGTGTGGTCGGGCATCGGCTCGGCGATCCTCTACAAGGTCGTCGACGTGATCGTCGGCCTGCGCGCCAATGTCGAGACCGAGCGTGAAGGCCTCGACATCACCGAGCACACCGAGCGCGCCTACAACATGTAACGCTCTCCTCCCGGATGCGATCTCTTCGGGGATCGCATCCAGAACTACGGTTTGGGCACATACCCGGCAATGCCCCGACCGTTGAGGGGCTCCAGCGCAAGTTGGAGCCCCTTTCTTTTTGATCCTTTTTTGACGGCCCGTGAAAAAGAAAGGGCAAGAAAAGGTATTGCCAAGCAGCAATGCCGGCGCAGAAATAGCGGCCTCAACGAACAACAAAAGGGAGGTCGTCATGCGGCTCGAAGGTGGATGCTATTGCGGCGAGGTGCGTTACGTTGCCGAGGGCGATCCGATGATGCAGGCGCAATGCCATTGCCGCGAATGCCAGTACATCTCGGGCGGCGAGCCCAACACGTTCATCGCCATGCCGGCAGGCGGCTTCACCTACATCACCGGCCAGCCCAAGCAATTCACCCGCAAGGACCTCGAACGTGCGGTGACGCGGGAATTCTGCGCCGAGTGCGGCACCCATCTGGTGACGAAAGTGCCGGGCCTGCCGGCCGCGATCGTGAAGGTCGGCACGCTGGACGATCCTTCACAGTTCCATCCGCAATTGGCGATCTACACCTGCGACAAGCAGGAATTCCACCAGATCCCCGCGGGCATCCCGACCTTTGAGAAGCTGCCACCGCGCTAAAGTGGAACGGCTTTAGTTTGAATCGATGTGGGGCCGCGGGCTCGTTCAACCTCTCCCGCTTGCGGGGGAGGTCGGCGCGAAGCGCCGGGTGGGGGCTCTCCCCACTCAGGGAGTCTCGATTGTGGAAACACCCTCTCCCGCAAGCGGGAGAGGGTGCACACCTTCTTCGTGGCAATGATCACGCCGCGACGAGCGCGCGCTCGTCGGCTTCGACCACGCGATCCCGGCCGCGGCGCTTGGCGGCATAGAGCGCGCGGTCGGCGATCCGGATCAGCTCGGCGAGCTCGGCATCGGCACAGGACACCGTGAAACCGAGGCTGATGGTGACGCATTCGAGGTTTTCACCGATCGGGATTTCGCGGCTCGCGCAGGTCGTGCGCAGCGCCTCGGCATGGCGCTCGGCCTGCTCGCGGGTGACGCCGACCATGAGGCCGGCAAATTCCTCGCCGCCATAGCGCGCGACCAGCACGCCCTCTGTCCGCGCAAGCTGCCGCAGCACGTCGGCGACCTCGACCAGCACCTTGTCGCCGGCGTCATGGCCGAAGCGGTCGTTGATCGATTTGAAATGATCGATGTCGCACAAGAACACCGTGACCGGCACGCTGCGCTTGCGCGCCGAGGTCAGCGCGAGCGCAGCCGCGTCATCGAAGCCGCGGCGGTTGAACAGGCCGGTGAGCTGGTCGGTCTGGGAGATGCGCGCAAGCTCCCTGCGAGTCAGCGTCAGTTCCTGCATCACAAGCGCCGAGCGATAGCTGAGCGCGCCGGACAGCGACGCCGAGATCGCGGTGGCGATACAGAGGCTGAAGCCGATGATGTAGCCGACGCTCACCGTGGCGCTGAAATCCGTGCCGAGGTGCAGCAGCAGCGTCGCTGCGGTCATCACGATGGTCAGGCCGGCGGCGATCGCCGCGCGTCTTGCCGTGTGACGAAGAACATCGCCATGTGTCGCAATCTGAATGGTCACGCGCCGCCCCCGCTTGTCGCCAACAGCCATAACACCGGCGGGACGAGCGAAGCGCCGCCGCGAAGACCATCTTGGGGCAGGGGGTTAATGATGCGCGACGAGCTTGCCTAAAATGCCGGGAAACGGAACCGTCGATGCCGCGCATCTCCTTGTCAGCGGCGGCAATTATTCGGCCCTGGACGGGGGGACCGACCGATGGTTAATCGCGTCTTAACCTCGCCCTATCTATGGTGGACTGAAACGCTTCCGGCCGGTGCGACCTGCAACCGGCAGTTCCAAGAGTGCTGGCGCCCCAACGTATGGCTACGACCGCTTCATCCCGTGCGCCGCAGGGCAGTGGAAGCTCTGATACCGAACGCTCGCCGTTTGTCCGGCTGAACGAGCTGCTGGCTCCGCACCAGCCGGGCAAGTCCTTGATTACGCTTGCGGTTGGCGAACCGCAGCATCCGGTACCCGACTTCGTCGGACCGGTGCTGGCAAAGCACATTGCCGATTTCGGCCGCTATCCACTGAACAATGGCATCGAGCCGTTCCGGAAAGCCGCTGCAAGCTGGCTTGGCAATCGCTTCAACCTGCCGCGCCCGATCGATCCCGAGAAGGAGGTCCTCGTTCTCAACGGCAGCCGCGAAGGGCTGTTCTTCGCGGCGATCACGGCCGCGCGCTATGTCGGCCCACGCCCCGGCAAGCCGGCGATCCTGATGCCGAATCCGTTCTACCCGGTCTACGGCGCCGGCGCGCGCGCAGCGGCTTGCGAGCTGGTCTATCTGCCGACGACGGTCGAGAACGGTTTCCTGCCCGATCTCGAGGCGATCGACGAGGCGACGCTGGCGCGCACCGTGGCCTTCTACATTGCTTCCCCCGCCAATCCGCAGGGCTCGGTCGCCTCGCGCGCATACTTCACCCGCCTGAAGAGTCTCGCCGACCACTATGGCTTCGTCATCCTGAGCGACGAGTGCTACTCGGAGATCTATACGCGTGAAGCGCCGGGCAGCGCGCTCGAATATGCCGGCCCCGACTTCACCCGCGTGGTCGCCTTCCAGTCGCTCTCCAAGCGCTCGAACCTGCCGGGCCTGCGCGTCGGCTTCGCCGCCGGCGACCGCAAATTCCTGAGCCTGTTTCTCGAACTGCGCAGCGTAGCCGCGCCGCAGGTGCCGGTGCCGCTCCAGCATGTCGCCACCGTCGCCTATGGCGACGAGGCGCATGTCGAGGAGAACCGCAGGCTCTATCGCATCAAGTTCGATCTCGCCGACCAGATCCTCGGCAATCGCTATGGCTATCGCCGGCCCGAGGGCGGCTTCTGCGTCTGGCTCGACACCTCGCCGCTCGGCGACGACGAAACGGTGGCCCTGAAACTCTACAAGGAAGCCGGCGTGCGCGTCGTGCCGGGCAGCTACCTGGCGCGGCTCCAGCCGGACGGGTTCAATCCGGGCGCAGGCTTCATTCGCCTCGCGCTGGTGCAGAACGGCGAGATCACCGCCGAAGCGCTGCACCGGCTGGTCACGACGTTGGGTTAGGCGGATGAGCATGTCGGCAATCGAACGTGTCATCCCACTGGTCGGACACCTGCCGCCGTCGATCCGTGACGCGCTGACGCGCCGCGTGCGCGAGCTGACCGGTCTCGGCCTGATCGCGCTGGCAGGCGTCGCCGCGACCGCGCTGATGACCTGGTCGGTGCAGGACCCGAGCCTGAGCCACGCCACCTCGCGGCCGATCCGCAACATCCTCGGCTATGCCGGCGCGATCGGCGCCGACCTTGCGATGCAGATTCTCGGTCTCGGCGCGATCATGCTGATCCTCACCGTCGCGGTGTGGGGCTGGCGCATGATGACCCACCGCCCGTTCGATCGCGAGGCGCTGCGGCTCGGCTGCTGGATTCTGTGCACGGTGATCGCGGCGGGTTTTGCGAGCTGCTGGCCGCATGGCGGCGCATGGCCGCTGCCGACCGGGCTCGGCGGCGTCGTCGGCGACGCGCTGGTGCGCGCACCGGCCGTGATCTTCGGACCGGCGGGCGCCATCTATCGCCTGGTGTTCGGGACGATCCTGTTCGTCGCGATGGCCGTGACGTTCCTGATCGCCTGCGGCCTCGGGGCGCGCGAGCGTGACGACGACGAGCTGACGCCGATCGAGGACGACGACACCCCGTTCGAGGAAGAAGAGGATCGCGGCTCGGTATCACTCGGCTGGCTGTTCCATGCGCTGATGAGCACGAAGGCGCGGATCGTCTGGCTGTGTGGTGCTGCCTATCGCTCGCTTGTCTCGAGCGGATCGAAGCCGCGCACCGCGGCCTTCGATCGCCAGGAGCCCAGTCTCGGTGGCCGCGCAGCGCCCTCAATTTCTCCGCACGCCGAGGACGAGGATTACGAGGAGCAGGAGGAGAACGAGGAAGAGGAAGAGGAAGACGAAGAGGAGGAGGCTCCGGCCGCCCGCGCGCCGCGCAAGAAGGCTGCACCGAAGGCCGCTGCCAAGAAATCCTCCGACAAGTTCGACCTTCCGTCCGTCTCCATGCTGGCCGCGCCAAAGGCCGGCGACCGGCAGCCGCTCAGCAAGGCCGAGCTGGAAACCAATTCGCGTTCGCTCGAAGGTGTGCTCGGAGACTTTGGCGTGCGCGGCGAGATCGTCAAAGCCAATCCGGGTCCGGTCGTCACGCTATACGAGCTCGAGCCGGCGCCCGGCATCAAGTCGTCGCGCGTGATCGGCCTTGCCGACGACATCGCGCGTTCCATGAGCGCGCTGTCGGCGCGCGTCGCCGTGGTGCCCGGTCGCAACGCCATCGGCATCGAGCTGCCGAACGCGCATCGCGAAAAGGTTTATCTGCGCGAACTGCTGGTGGCGAAGGAGGCGACCGAGACGGTGGCAAAACTGCCGCTCTGCCTCGGCAAGACCATCGGCGGCGATCCCGTCATCATCGACCTGGCACGCACGCCGCACATGCTGATCGCCGGCACCACCGGCTCGGGCAAATCGGTCGCCATCAACACCATGATCCTCAGCCTGGTCTACAGGCTGCGGCCCGATCAGTGCCGGCTGATCATGGTCGATCCGAAGATGCTCGAACTCTCCGTCTATGACGGCATCCCGCACCTGCTCACCCCCGTCGTGACCGATCCGAAGAAGGCGGTGGTCGCGCTGAAATGGGCCGTGCGCGAGATGGAAGAGCGCTACAAGAACATGGCCAAGCTCGGCGTGCGCAACATCGACGGCTACAATGCGCGCCTGCTCGAAGCCAAGGGCAAGGGCGAGGAGCTGACGCGCACGGTGCACACCGGCTTCGACAAGGAGACCGGCAAGGCGATCTACGAGGAAGAGAAGCTCGCGCTCGATCCGCTGCCCTACATCGTCATCATCGTCGACGAAATGGCCGACCTGATGATGGTCGCCGGCAAGGACATCGAAGGCGCGGTGCAACGCCTTGCGCAGATGGCCCGCGCCGCGGGCCTGCACGTGATCCTCGCGACGCAGCGTCCGTCGGTCGACGTCATCACCGGCACGATCAAGGCGAACTTCCCGACCCGCATCGCCTTCCAGGTCACCTCCAAGATCGACAGCCGCACGATCCTGGGCGAGATGGGCGCCGAGCAACTGCTCGGCCAGGGCGACATGCTCTACATGGCCGGCGGCGGCCGCATCAGCCGCGTGCACGGCCCGTTCGCCTCCGACGAGGAAGTCGAGAAGGTGGTGCGTCACCTCAAGACGCAGGGACAGCCGGAATATCTCGAAGCGGTCACTGCGGAAGAGCCCGCCGAGGACGAAGACGGCGCGGTCTTCGACGCCACTGGCATGGGTGCGGAGGGCGGCGGCGACCTGTTCTCGCAGGCGGTTGCGATCGTCAAACGCGACCGCAAGGCCTCCACCAGCTACATCCAGCGCCGGCTCCAGATCGGCTACAACCGCGCCGCTTCGCTGATGGAGCGCATGGAACTGGAAGGTATTGTCGGACCGGCCAATCATGCCGGCAAACGCGAGATTCTGGTCGAGGAAGAGGACAGCCACATGTGAGGCGCCGCGCTCAAGCGGTCCTCACAATGAGTTTTTCACGCAAAAACGATATCCGCTTTTGACCAAAACCACGGTAAAAGGGCGCCAAGCCACACAGGACGACGCGTTGACCGGACATCCAGATACTCGATTTGCCGCTTCCTTTGCCGCGCGCAGCGCGCGGCTGGCGGGCATGCTCGTCATCACCGCCTCGATGGCTGCCGCCAGCGCGACGTCGTTCGCGCAGACCGTGCCCGTTCCGAAACCCGCGCCGAAGGGCCGCGACGGCGGACAGATGAGCGGCGGCCCCGGCACGACAGGCGCCACCCAGACGCCGCCCAATCCGATCATTCCGGATCCGCGCCGCAACGTTCCGAGCAGCATCTTCCAGACCTTTGACGACAAGCAGAAGGCACAGGCCGCCAGGGTCAGCGCCTATCTGTCCTCGCTGCAGACGCTGGTCGGCAATTTCGTGCAGGTCGGACCCGACGGCAGCAAGACGCAAGGCGACTTCTACATCCAGAAGCCCGGCAAGATGCGCGTCGAATACGATCCGCCCAATCCGATCGACATCGTCGCCGACGGATCCTCGCTCGTGGTGCGCGACCGCAAGCTCGCGACGCAAGACGTCTATCCGCTGTCGCAGACGCCGCTGCGCTTCCTGCTCTCGGATCGCATCGACCTGATGAAGGACACCAACGTCGTCAGCGTCTCCGCGGACGATCTCTTCATCAGCGTCACCATCGAGGAGAAACAGGCGCTGATCGGCACCAGCCGCCTGCTGCTGATGGTCGGCGCCAAGGACGGCCAGTTGAAGCAATGGACGGTGACCGACCCGCAGGGTTACGACACCACCTTCGCGGTCTATAATCTCGACAGCACCAAGAAGCTCGATCCCAACATGTTCAAGATCGACTTCACCAACTACAACGTTCCGTCGCCGGGTTGAGCCGCTGTGTCGTAGGGTGGGCAACGAAGCGTGCCCACCATTTTTACGAGATTGAGAGAAGATGGTGGGCACGGCGCTATGCGCCTTTGCCCACCCTGCGAGAGCTTGCTATGACGCATCCCTCATGCGTCTCTCCCTGACAACCTGGAACATCAATTCGGTGCGCCTGCGCATCGATCTCGTCGCCAAATTCCTCAAGAGCGCGCGGCCCGACGTGCTGTGCCTCCAGGAGACCAAGTGCATCGACGATGCATTTCCACTGAAGCGCTTCAAGCGGCTCGGCTATGAGCACGTCGCACTGAACGGGCAGAAGGGCTATCACGGCGTCGCCATCGTTTCGAAGATTCCGTTCGAGAATACCGACATCCGCACCTTCTGCGACAAGGTGGATTCCCGGCACATTTCCGTGTCCTTCGGGGAGAAAGCGCAGATCGCAAAGCCGCTGGTGCTGCACAATTTCTACGTTCCCGCAGGCGGCGACATTCCCGATCCCGCGCTGAACGAGAAGTTCGACCACAAGCTTCGCTTCCTCGACGAGATGAAGGCCTGCGAGCCGCTGCATCCGCGCGGGGAGGATCGCCACATCCTGGTCGGCGATCTCAACGTCGCGCCGCATGAGAACGACGTCTGGTCGCACAAGCAGCTTCTGAAGGTGGTCTCGCACACGCCGATCGAAACCGAGAAGCTGCTGGCGGCGCTCTCCGCAGGCGAATGGGTCGACGTCGCGCGCGAGCGCATTCCGATGTCGGAGAAGGTCTATACGTGGTGGAGCTACCGCGCCGCCGACTGGACCGTCGGCGATCGTGGCCGCAGGCTCGACCACATCTGGGTCTCGCGCGCGCTCAGGGACGCCGTGCAGGATTTCAAGATCTTGCGCGATGCGCGGAGCTGGGAGCGGCCGTCGGACCACGTGCCGGTGACGGTGACGCTGGAGGTGTGAGCTTCTTCGTCGCCCTGGCGAAAGCCAGGGCCCAATACCCCTAGCTTTCGCCAGGACGACCGGGTCAGTTATTCAGCTTCGAACCCGCCACCAGAATATCGCTCGCGATCTGGCTCGACCGGATCGCGAATTCGTCGCGCAGGCGGAGGGCGGCGGCCGGATCGCTCTCCAGCACGCGCTGAAACAGGCTGCGGGCGACGCGGATGACGGAGGAGTGCTCCAGCGCGGTTGCGCTCGAGGGACGCTTCATCGGCACCACCAGCGCAAGTTCGCCGATCAGGGTACCGGGGCCGGCGATCATCTCGGCACCGGCGCCGTCCTCGACCCGAAAGGCGCCGCGCTGAACCACGAAGCCGGCGTCCGCGTCGTCGCCCTGCTTGAAGAGGACGTCGCCGCGCACGAAATTGCGCTGCTCGGAGCCAATCGCCAGCATGCGCAGCGAGGCGTCTCCCAACAGGCGCAGTGTCGGGACACGCTCGAGCAGCGCTACGTCATCGTCGATTGACATTCAGGTCCGTGGCTCAAAGGCCCGCGATCTAAAACGATTCGCGGGACCTTCGGAACGTATCACGGCACCAGCTTGTAGCCACCGGCTTCCGTGACCAGGATTTCCGGGTTGGCGGCGTCCTTCTCGATCTTCTGGCGGAGACGATAGATGTGGGTCTCCAGCGTGTGGGTAGTGACGCCGGAATTATAACCCCAGACCTCCTGGAGCAGCGTCTCGCGCGAAACCGGCATCTGGCCGGCCCGGTAGAGGAAGCGCAGGATGGCGGTTTCCTTTTCGGTCAGCCGCACCTTGCGGGCGTTGGCGGCGGTCAGCATTTTCGAGCCCGGGCGGAAGCTGTAGGGCCCGACCGAGAACACCGCGTCTTCACTCGCTTCGTGCTGACGCAGCTGGGCGCGGATGCGCGCCAGCAGCACGGCGAAGCGGAAAGGCTTTGCCACATAGTCGTTGGCACCGGATTCCAGGCCCAGAATCGTGTCGGAGTCCGTGTCGTGCCCGGTCAGCATGATGATCGGGGCCTTGAAGCCGCCCTTGCGCAAGCTGCGCACCACCTCGCGGCCATCGGTGTCGGGCAGGCCGACATCCATCAGCACGAGATCGGGGGAATTGGCCTTTGCGGCGCTCGCGCCCTTCGCGCCGGTATCGACGGCGGAGGCCTCGAACTCTTCGTGCAGCGATAATTGCTCCACCAACGTATCGCGCAGATCGGAATCGTCATCCACGATCAGGATCTTGCGGGCATTGGCCATTGGGTCATCCTTTTGGAGTCGAACTCCGACGCGCGCATGCCGCGTGAGAGCTGCGATTGGTAAGTTAGAGGTCGCCGTTATTATTGTTGTTCGTGTTGAAGTAGTGGGCTGTTACCGATTCTCAAGCCAGAACTACTCTAACGCAGAATAGCAGGGCTTTTCGATGAATGTCCTGTAATGAAGTCGACACCGCGTCTTCACATGAAAAATCAAGCTATCTCAACTGCTTACACCAAGAACAGACCGCTTTCCACGATCAGGGTGAGGGCGTCCGCCGGTAATCCGCGGCGGGGCTGGCTGACCGCCGGACCGCTGACGATTCCGGTCGCGCTCGGCCGTGGCGGCATCCGCGCCAACAAGCGCGAGGGCGACGGCGGCACGCCGAGGGGCAGCTTTCGGCCGCGGCAGCTCTGGTGGCGCGGCGACCGCCACTGCCGGCCGCAGACCTTTCTGCCGGTCCGCGCCATCCGGCCTGAGGATGCCTGGAGCGAAGACCCCGGCGACCGCCATTACAACCGGCCGATCCGGCGCGCGGCGGGGCAGGGCGGCGACCGGCTGACGCGCGCCGACCGGCTCTATGACTTCATCATCGAGATCGACCACAATACGCGGCCACGCATCGCCGGACGCGGCAGCGCAGTATTCCTGCATCTGGCACGCGACAATTTCGGGCCGACCGCGGGTTGCGTCTCGATGACGCAAGCGGCGATGCTGCGATTGTTGCGACGTCTCGGTCCAAGGACCAGAATCATCATCGGGTGAGGGACCATGCTCGACGAGAACCAGATCCGGGCTGCCTCACGCGTGCTCGCGGATCACTGGCGCACCGGCACCAAGCTTGCGGCGCTCGAACATGCCGTGCGTCCCCAGACGCGCGCTGAGGGCTATGCCATCCAGGCCGCGCTCGAAGCCGCGTCGAACGGCAAGCTGTTCGGCTGGAAGATCGCGGCGACCAGCGAGGCCGGGCAGAAGCACATCAACGTCGAGGGGCCGATGGCCGGGCGCATCCTGAGCGACACCGTCATCGCCGACGGCGGCACCGCCTCGATGAGGGGCAACGCGATGCGCGTCGGCGAGCCGGAATTCGCCTTTCGCATGGCGCGCGATCTGCCGCCGCGATCCCAAAGCTATAGCGTCGACGAGGTGCTTGCAGCGGTCGACACGCTGTATCCCGCGATCGAGATTCCCGATTCGCGCTTTGCCGATTTCGCCGGTGCCGGCGAGGCGCAGCTCATCGCCGACAATGCCTGCGCGCATCTGTTCGTACTGGGCGCGCCGACCACGGTGGATTGGCGCGCGCGAGATCTCGTGGAGGAGCGGCCGGAGATCACGCTGCGCGGCCAGCGCTATGTCGGCCAGGGCAGGAACGTGCTCGGCGACCCCCGTGTCGCGCTCGCCTGGCTTGCGAACGAGCTGCGCGTGCTCGGGATCACGCTCGGGGCAGGGCAGGTGGTGACCACAGGCACCTGCCATCCGCCGCTGCCGATCGAGGCCGGCGATCATCTTGCGGCGGATTTTGGCGTGCTGGGGAAGGTGTCGGTAAGATTCGCGTAGGCGGCCGCACTCTCCGCCGTCATTGCGAGGAGCGAAGCGACGAAGCAATCCAGATTATCGCCGCGGAAGATTCTGGATTGCTTCGCTGCGCTCGCAATGACGAAATTGAGAGCTGCGGGTGAGGCACGGCTTTCGACGACGGTCCCTACCGATGCCCGAAGATCGCCGAGCCCACGCGGATATGCGTGGCACCTAGCATGATGGCGGTAGCGAAATCGGCGCTCATGCCCATCGAGAGATTTTTCAATCCGTTGCGCGCGGCGATCTTGGCGGTGAGCGCAAAATGCGCGGCCGGCGGCTCGTTCGCGGGTGGGATGCACATCAGGCCGGAAATGTTGAGCCCATAGCTGTCGCGGCAGGTTGCGATGAACGCATCGGCCTCGCCAGGAGCGACGCCGGCCTTCTGCGGCTCCTCGCCGGTGTTGATCTGGACGAAGAGCTGCGGGTGCCTGTTCTGGGATTCGATTTCCTTGGCTAACGCCTGGCAAATGCTCGGACGGTCGACCGAATGAATGGCGTCGAACAGCGCGACCGCCTCTTTCGCCTTGTTCGACTGCAACGGCCCGATCAGATGCAGCGCGATATCCGAATAACTCGAAATTAACGCCGGCCACTTCGCCTTGGCTTCCTGCACGCGATTCTCGCCGAATACGCGCTGTCCCGCGGCGATAACCGGCGTGATTGCATCGGCGGCAAACGTCTTCGACACCGCGATCAGCGTCACCGCGGCGCGATCGCGCTGCGCGTCCTTGCAGGCACGCGCGATCTCCTGCTCCACAGCAGCGAGTGCATTTGGTGAATGCCCGGTTAGCGGCGAGGTGTTGGCTTCTGTCATGACGTGGCTCGAGACCCGTGTCTCTACGGAGGTAGTTCCAATTTTACCGAGTTCAAGCAAGGCTTCTTGAACCCTTCGGAATATGTTGCGTGCGGGGTGGGTAGCACAAATGGCCAGCATCAGTCTCAACCGCAAACGCGTGAAACTCAAGCAGGTTCTGGGAATCCGGGCCCGGCTTGCATTGCTCGCGGTGATTCTGGTGGTGCCCTTGATGCTGGAGCGCATCCGCTCGCTCGAGGATGCGCGCGTCAAGCAGATCGCGCAGGCAACGACCGAATTCACCACCATCGCGAGGCACAGCGCGGACGCACAGCGCGAGGTGATCTCATCGGTCGAGACCATCTTGAAATCGGAAGCCTTCATCCGCGCTTCCGCCGGCGGCGTCAGCAAGAGCTGCGACGTGCTGCGCGCGAGCCTGCCGGCCAACCTGCCCTGGATTCGTACGCTGCTGATCGCCGGCCAGGACGGCCGCATCCAGTGCTCGACCAACAACATGTATGTCGGCCTCGACCTGAGTGACCGGCCCTATTTCCAGCAGGCGCAGGAGACCGGCCGCTTCGTGCTGTCCGATTTCCTGCTGTCAAAGCCGCTGCAGACGCCGACCGTGATGGCGGTCTATCCGGTCTCCGCGCTCTCGGGCGTCCCTGACGCCGTCGTGCTCGCGACGGTGAACCTCGACTGGATGTCGAAGATCATGAACAATCTGGGCGGCCGTTCCGGCATTTCGGCCGTTCTGGTCGACAGCACCGGCACGGTGCTGGCCGCCCCCGCCGACCAGTCCAGTGCGGTCGGACGCCCGCTCGACAATCTGCCGCTGATGTCGGCGATCGCCGACATGGCGCTGCGCTCGAACCAGGACGAGGGTTCGCTGTCCTTCATGGCCGTCGACGGCTCACGCCGCGCGGTCAGCTACATCCGCATCGCCGGCACCAATGCGCGGCTGATCGCCAGCATCGACGAGGACAAGGTCTCCGCCGCCGTCAGCCGCGACATCCGCACTGCTTATCTCCAACTCGCGTTCGTCGTCGTGTTCGTCCTGCTCGGCGCGCTAATCGCGGCCGAGAAGCTCGTGATCAAGCCGATCGAGATGCTCGCCGACATGGCCAAGCGCTTTGGCGAGGGCGACTTGTTGGCGCGTGCCGCGCGCAACCGCCTGCCCGCCGAGTTCGTGCCGCTCGCCCGCGCCTTCAATGCGATGGCGGCGCAGCTCGGCCAGCGCGAACGCGAGCTGATCGCAAGCAACGACCGACTTACGGTCATGGCCTCGATCGACATGCTGTCGGGCCTTGCCAACCGCCGCGGCTTCCAGAGCCGCCTCGATTTCGAATGGATGCGCGCGCAGCAGTACGACAGCAACCTCGCGCTGCTGATGATCGACGTCGACCATTTCAAGCTCTTCAACGACACCTATGGCCATCTCGAGGGCGATTCCTGCCTGACCAGGCTCGGTGAGACGCTGTCGGGGATTGCGGCCGACACCATGGGCTTCGCGGCGCGCTATGGCGGCGAGGAATTCTGCCTGTTGCTGCCGAACGCCGACCTCGCGCGCGCCGTCGAGATCGGCGAGACCGTGCGTGCCGCGGTGCTGCGGCTGTGCCTGCCGCACATCACCTCGAGCCACATGATCGTCACGGTCTCGATCGGCGTCGCCGCGGCGCGGCCCAACGAAGCCTTGCGCCCGGGCGATCTGATCGAAGCGGCCGATGCCGCGCTCTACGCCGCCAAACATCGCGGCCGCAACACCGTCGTCGAGCACGGTTTGGTGCAGGAGAGCGAAAGCGCGACCGAGATGGCGATGGCCGGCTGAAACGGCCCCCGCTCAGGCCGTTTTGAAGGCCTTAGACGTTGACCCCACAGCGGTTTTTGTGGCCTAGTCCGCCGTCCTACGACGGCCGAACCCTAGAAAACCGCAACGATTCCATGACCTCCGAACGCTATAACGCCCGCGATTCCGAACCGCGCTGGCAAGCCGCCTGGGACGAAAAGGCGATCTTCGTCTCCCGAAATGACGATTCGCGGCCGAAATACTACGTGCTCGAGATGTTCCCCTACCCGTCCGGGCGCATCCATATCGGCCACGTCCGGAACTATACGCTCGGCGACGTGCTGGCCCGCTTCATGCGCGCCAAGGGTTTCAACGTGCTGCACCCGATGGGCTGGGACGCCTTCGGCCTGCCCGCAGAGAACGCCGCGATCGAGCGCAAGGTCGCGCCGAAAGCCTGGACCTACGACAACATCGCCGCGATGAAGAAGCAGCTCCGCTCGATCGGGCTGTCGCTGGACTGGAGCCGCGAGATCGCGACCTGCGATCCCTCCTACTACAAGCATCAGCAGAAGATGTTTCTGGACTTCCTGCGCGAAGGCCTCGCCGAGCGCGAGAAGCGCAAGGTGAACTGGGACCCCGTCGACATGACCGTGCTCGCGAACGAGCAGGTCATCGACGGCCGCGGCTGGCGTTCGGGTGCCGTTGTCGAACAACGGGAAATGAACCAGTGGGTCTTCAAGATCACGAAGTATTCGCAGGAGCTGCTGTCAGCCCTGGATACGCTGGACCGTTGGCCTGACAAGGTTCGGCTGATGCAGCGCAACTGGATCGGCCGCTCGGAAGGCCTCTTGATCCGCTTCGCGCTGGATCAGGCAACGACGCCTGCCGGCGAGAGCGAGCTGAAGATTTTCACGACGCGCCCGGACACGCTGTTCGGCGCAAAGTTCATGGCGATCTCGGCCGATCATCCGCTGGCGATCGCGGCTGCCGCCAAGAACCCCAAGCTTGCGGAGTTCATCGCCGAGATCAAGAAGATCGGCACCGCGCAGGAGATCATCGACACCGCGGAGAAGCAGGGCTTCGATACCGGCATCCGCGCGGTGCATCCGTTCGATCCCTCCTGGAAGCTGCCGGTCTATGTCGCGAACTTCGTGCTGATGGAATACGGCACCGGCGCGATCTTCGGCTGCCCGGGACACGACCAGCGCGACCTCGACTTCGTCAACAAGTACAATCTCGGCGTCACGCCGGTGGTGTGCCCCGAAGGCCAGGATCCGAAGACGTTCGTCATCACGGACACCGCCTATGACGGTGACGGCCGCATGATCAATTCGCGTTTCCTCGATGGCATGACCATCGAGGCGGCGAAGGAAGAGATCGCAAAACGCCTGGAAAACGAGATGCGCGGCAACGCGCCGGTCGGCGAGCGCCAGGTGAATTTCCGCCTGCGCGATTGGGGCATCTCGCGCCAGCGCTATTGGGGCTGCCCGATTCCCATCATCCACTGCCCCAAATGCGACGTCGTTCCGGTGCCGGATGCAGACCTGCCGGTGAAGCTGCCGGACGATGCGACCTTCGACAGGCCGGGCAACGCGCTCGACCATCATCCGACCTGGAAGCACGTCAATTGCCCGAAATGCGGCGGCAAGGCGAGCCGCGAAACCGACACCATGGACACCTTCGTGGATTCGTCCTGGTACTTTGCGCGCTTCACCGATCCCTGGAACGAGGCCTCACCGACGACGCCTGCGGTGGCGAACCGGATGCTGCCGGTCGACCAGTATATCGGCGGCGTCGAGCACGCGATCCTGCATCTGCTCTACAGCCGCTTCTTCACCCGCGCGATGAAGGCGACCGGCCACATCGCGCTGGATGAGCCGTTCGCAGGCATGTTCACGCAAGGCATGGTGGTGCACGAGACCTACCAGAGGGCCGACGGCAGCTATGTGCAGCCGGGCGAGGTGAAGATCGAGGTCGGCGGCAACGGCCGCCGTGCGACTCTGCTGACGTCAGGCGAAGACATCACGATCGGTCCGATCGAGAAGATGTCGAAGTCGAAGAAGAACACCGTCGACCCCGACGACATCATCGAGACCTACGGCGCTGACGTTGCACGCTGGTTCATGCTGTCGGACTCCCCGCCCGATCGCGACGTGATCTGGAGTGACGAGCGCGTGCAGGGCGCCTCGCGCTTCGTGCAGCGGCTGTGGCGGCTCGTGAATGAATCGGCCGAGGCCTCCAAGGCCGCGCCGGCGGCCCGGCCTTTGAGCTTTGGCGCCGATGCGCTCGCCCTGCGCAAGGCGGCCCATGGCGCGCTGGACAAGGTCACGGTCGGAATCGAGCGGCTGCACTTCAACGTCTGCCTCGCCCATATCCGCGAATTCGCCAATAGCCTGTCAGAGACGCTGCAGCGCCCCGGTCAACCATCCGCCGACCTCGGTTGGGCGATCCGGGAGGCCGGGACCATCCTGGTCCAGCTTTTCTCCCCGATGATGCCGCATCTGGCCGAGGAGTGCTGGCGGGTAGCGGGCCAGACCGGCTTCGTTTCGGAGGCACAATGGCCGCAAATCGAACGCGATTTGCTGGTTGAAGACACCGTGACCCTGGTGGTCCAGGTCAACGGCAGGAAGCGGGGTGAGGTCACGGTTGCAACAGTGGCCCAGAATCCGGAAATCGAGGCTGCCGTTTTGGCCCTCGATGCGGTAAAACTGGCCCTGGATGGCAAGCCCGTCCGCAAGGTGATCATCGTCCCCAAGAGGATCGTGAATGTTGTCGGCTAGGTTCCGCATCGCAGCCCGCCTGCTGGTGGTTGCCGCCCTCGCGGCAATGACGGCCGGCTGCTTCCAGCCGATGTATGCCGAGCATACCGATGGCACCCCGGGATTGCGGGACAAGTTGATGGGGGTGGAAATCCCCCCCGTCGACAAGGCCAATGCCTCGCGCGAGGCCAGGGTCGGGGTGGAGATCCGCAACGCCCTCGCCTTCAAGCTTTACGGAACGGCGACCGGCGCGCCGCCGACACACCGTCTGGTGCTGCGGTTCTCGACAAGCCGGTCCTCGCTGATCGTCAGTGCTGCGACGGGCCTTCCGACGAGCGAGAATTACGGCATCGACGTTCAGTATAATCTGATCGACAACGCGACCAACCAGTCGGTGATGACCGGCACCACGTTCTCGCGCGTGTCCTACGATATTCCTGGCTCCTACCAGCGCTTTGCGCGTCAGCGCGCCGTTCGCGATGCGGAAGACCGCGCCGCCAACGAGGTCGCCGAGAACATCTCGACCCGCCTCGCCGCGTTCTTCACCGCCGGCACATAACCGCTTCCGTCATTCCGGAGCGCGCCAAGCGTGAACCCGGAATCTCGATCCACAATCTCTGACTTCCGGGTTCGCCTCTGACGAGGCGCCCCGGAATGATGTTGTCGAGGCGAAATGGTCGCGCTGCGCGGAAAAGAGATCGACGCCTTCCTCGCCCGTCCCGATGCGGGCCGCCCCATCATTTTGCTATACGGCCCCGATGCCGGGCTGGTGCGCGAGCGCGCCGACGCGTTGATTGCGTCCGCCGTCGATGATCCCAACGACCCCTTCTCTCTCGTCAAGCTCGACGGCGATGAGCTCTCGGCCGAACCCTCGCGCCTCGTCGACGAAGCCATGACCGTGCCGCTGTTCGGCGGCCGCCGCGCCATCCGCGTGCGCGCCGGCTCGCGCAGTTTTGCCAGCGGCGTCGACACGCTGGCCGAGATGAGCGTGAAGGACTGCCGCATCGTGATCGAGGCCGGCGAGCTTCGCCCCGAATCGCCGCTGCGCAAGGCCTGCGAGCGCGCCAAGACGGCGGTCGCGATCGGCTGCTATCCCGACACCGAGCGCGATCTCGCCAAGCTGATGGACGACGAGCTGCGCGTTGCGAACTTGCGCATCGCGCAGGACGCGCGCGCCGCGCTGATGTCGTTCCTCGGCGGTGATCGCCAGGCCTCGCGCAACGAGTTGCGCAAGCTGACGCTCTATGCTCACGGCAAGGGCGAGATCACACTCGACGACGTGATGGCCGTCGTTGCGGACGCCTCCGAGCTGAAGCTCGATCCGATCGTCGACGGCGCCTTCGCCGGACGCCCCGACATCGTCGAAAGCGAGTTCGCCAAGGCGATGATCGCCGGCACCTATCCCGGCATGATCATCTCGGCCGCTCAGCGCCAGGCGGCGTGGCTGCACAAATCCGCGCTCGCCATCGCCGACGGCGCGCCGGCCTCCGCCGTGCTGGAAGGCGGCTATCCGCGGCTGCATTTTTCACGAAAGGGCGCGGTCGAAACGGCGCTGCGCAATTTCACCGTGGCGCGGCTCGCCGGCGTCATCGAGCAGCTCGCAACCGCCGCGCTCGATACCCGCAAGCAGCCGGCGCTTGCCGCAGCGATCGCCCAGCGCACGCTGATGGCGATTGCAGCGAACGCGAAGCGGCGGGCTTGAGCCCCGGCTCTCTCCACACGTCATTGCGAGCGCAGCGAAGCAATCCAGAGTCCCTCCGCGGAAGAATTCTGGATTGCTTCGTCGCAAGTGCTGCTCGCAACGACGATAGTGAGAGGTGCGCCAATATCTCCCAACGTCGCCCTGGCGAAAGCCAGGACCCATTACCCCAGGGAGGTCTTTGGCGAAGACTGGTCGTTCGGGATTCGCAGCGCACGCGATGAATAGATCACACGGTATGGGTCCCGGCTTTCGCCAGGGCGACACCGAGGACTACAGCGCGCCCTTCGCCAGGCGCCGCATCACCTCGTCGAGCTGATCGAGGTTACGGTAGTTGATCTGGACGGAGCCGCCGGGATCGCGGTGGTTGACGGTGACCTTGAGGCCGAGCGCATCGCTGACGCGCTTTTCCAGGTCGATCGTGTCGGGATCTTTTTCCTTGCCCCCGGTTGTGCGCGCCTTCTGCGGCTTGCGCTCCGGCACGCCCTCCTCGTGCGCGAGCGCTTCGGCCTGACGCACGTTGAGGCCTTCCTCGACGATGCGCCTTGCAGCCGCGAGCGGATCGGGCACGCCGATCAGCGCGCGCGCGTGACCCGCCGTCAACTGTCCGCTCGCGATGAAGGCCTGCACCTCGGCCGGCAGCTTCGTCAGCCGCATCATGTTGGCGACGTGGCTGCGGCTCTTGCCGACGACTTTTGCGATGTCTTCCTGGCTGCGCTTATATTCGTTGGCGAGCGCGTGATAGCCCTGCGCCTCCTCCATCGGGTTGAGGTCTTCGCGCTGCACGTTCTCGATGATCGCGAATTCCAGCGCGTCGCTGTCGCTGATGTCGACGGGAACGATCGGCACCTCGTGCAGGCCAGCGAGCTGCGAGGCACGCCAGCGTCGCTCGCCGGCGATGATCTCGTAGCGGTCTTGCGCTCCCTTCACCGGACGCACCACGATCGGCTGGATCACGCCGTGCTGCTTGATGGAATCAGAGAGCTCCTTGAGCTCGACTTCCGAGAAGGTGCGGCGCGGGTTGCGCGGATTGGGCTTGATGAATTCGATCGGCACCTTGCGCTGCGCGCGCGGCCGCTCGACATGGGCGGCCTCGCCGCCGACGTCACCGATCAGACTCGCAAGACCCCGGCCCAGTCGCGAACGCGCTTCGTCGGCCATCGCCAGCTCCCTTGGATTCACTTGGCAGTACTCCAGAACTGAATTTCAGATTCTCGATCGTAGGGTGGGCAAAGGCGAGGCTTCGCGCCGTGCCCACCATCTTTTCAATCGAACGATTTTGGTGGGCATGCTTCGCTTTGCCCACCCTACGGCAGCTAATGCGTGGTGCGCAGCTCGCGCTCGCGCTGGATCACTTCGGTGGCGAGCCGCAGGTAGGCTTCGCTGCCGACACATTTGAGATCATAGACCAGCACCGGCTTGCCGTAGGACGGCGCCTCGGAGATGCGCACGTTGCGCGGGATCATGGTCTTGTAGACCTTCTCGCCCATGAACTGGCGGACGTCGGCGACGACCTGGTTCGACAAATTGTTGCGCGAGTCGAACATGGTCAGCACGATGCCGTGGATCGACAGATTCGGATTGAGCGTCGAGCGCACCTGCTCGACCGTCTGCAGCAATTGCGACAGACCTTCGAGCGCAAAGAACTCGCATTGCAGCGGCACGAGGATCGCATCGGAGGCTGCCATCGCATTCACCGTGAGCAGGTTGAGTGATGGCGGGCAGTCGATCAGCACGTAGGTGTAGTCGGCCTCCGGCGAGACGTTGTTGTTGAGCGCACCGATGGCATCGCGCAGCTTGAACGCGCGGCCAGGCGTGGTGCCGAGCTCAAGCTCGAGGCCGGAGAGGTCCATGGTCGAGGGCGCGATGTGCACCCGCGGCACCGCGGTTGCGACCACCGCTTCGCGCAAGGCAGCTTCACCGACGAGCACGTCATAGGTCGAGCAGGATCGGTTGCGACGATCGATGCCGAGACCGGTCGAGGCGTTGCCCTGCGGATCGAGGTCGACGATGAGAACGCGCTCACCAATCGCTGCGAGTGCCGTGCCAAGATTGATCGCCGTGGTTGTTTTTCCCACGCCGCCCTTCTGATTCGCGAGCGCAAGGATCCGCGGATGGCCTTGCGGCACCGTCTCGGTCTGCTCCTGCTGAGGTTCGTCAATCACGGTCATGCCACTTCCCCACTCGACCCCGTTTCCGGGCCTCACCCACGCCGCTGGATAGTGTCCAGCTCCACGATCCAACCGTCGCCCGTCCGGCTTTGATGGAGCTTAGGCTGAATAGTCCAATATTTAGCGGCTTCGGTCAATTCAGCCTCTACATCTTGACCCTTGAGGAACAGCGCTTTTGCACCGTTGCGCACCAGGGGCTCCGCAAACCCGATGAGTTGATGTAGCGGAGCCAACGCGCGCGCGGTGACGCAATCGACCGGGCCAGTGATTCTATCCACATTATCCCCGATCTCGGCGAGATGTACGAACCCCGGCGAACCCGTGATGCGGATCGCTTCGCGCAGGAAGGCGGCCTTCTTGGCGATTCGCTCGACAAGATGGACGCTGGCGCCCGGCACCTCGGCCATCACGCAGGCCAGCACCACACCGGGAAAACCACCGCCGCTACCGAGATCAGCCCAGCGCTTGGCGGCCGGCGCCAGTGAAACGAGCTGGAGCGAATCGGCGATGTGGCGGGTCCAAAGATGCGGCAAGGTTGAGGGCGCGACCAGATTGGTCTTGGCCTGCCACTCCCGGAGCAGCGCGATGTAGAGATCGAGGCGTGCCTCCGTTTCACGTGAAACCGGAGCGAGCTTGAGGGCCGCAGCCTTGTCCGCGGCGAGCGCTGAGCCCAGCGCTTCCTCGCTCAGCGATGACGCTGGCTTCCGAGCCCCCTCGCCCGCATCAGATTGCCGTAAGGAAGATTTGCCTTTGGCCGGGCCGCGCTGTTTCACGTGAAACGCCTAAGCAATCTTGGAGGTTTTCCGGCGTGCCTCGCGGCGCAAATACGCGGCGAGAATGCCCAGCGCTGCCGGCGTCATGCCGTCGATCCGCCCCGCCTGCCCGACCGTGAACGGCCGCGCCTTCTCCAGCTTCGCCCGCACCTCATTGGAGAGGCCGGGCACGACTTGATAGTCGACATCGGCAAGGACCAGCCCTTCATCCCGCCGGAATGCCTCGACGTCGGCGCTCTGGCGCTCGAGATAGACGTCGTACTTGGCGTCGATCTCGAGATGGGTCGCGATCACGGGGTCAATGGCCGACAGCTCTGGCCATATCCCGCGAACCTGGCCCCAGCCGACATCCGGATAAGCTAGTAGCTCAAAGGCCGACCGGCGCTGGCCATCTCGGTTCAGGGACAGCCCGTGCCGCGCCGCTTCATTCGGCGTCAGCGTCAGGGACTTTGACAGCGTCTTGGCGGCCTCAAGAGCCGCCATCTTGGCGCGATGGTGCGCCGTCCGGGCATTGCCGACACACCCGAGCGCAATACCCTTCTCGGTCAGGCGCTGGTCGGCATTATCAGCCCGCAGCGTCAGCCGATACTCGGCGCGTGAGGTGAACATCCGATAGGGTTCGGAGATGCCCCGGGTAACGAGGTCGTCAATCATCACGCCGAGATAGCCATCAGCCCGGTCGAACACCGTCAACGCCGCCCCGCTGGCGGCCAGGGCCGCATTCAGGCCGGCCACGATGCCTTGAGCCGCGGCCTCCTCATATCCCGTGGTGCCGTTGATCTGTCCGGCCAGGAACAGCCCCTGCACCCGCCTGGTCTGGAGGGTCGGATCGAGCTCCCGGGGATCGACATGGTCGTATTCGATGGCATAGCCCGGCCGAACCATCCTGACCCGCTCCAGGCCCGGGATGCTGGCGAGGATCGCGAGCTGGACCTCCTCCGGCAACGAGGTCGAGATGCCGTTGGGATAGACGGTCGGGTCGTCGAGACCTTCCGGCTCCAGGAAGATCTGGTGGCCGTCCCGATCGCCGAAGCGGACGATCTTGTCCTCGATCGAGGGGCAATAGCGTGGCCCCGTGCTCTTGATCTGGCCGGAGTACATCGGCGAGCGATGGACATTGGCCCGGATCACCTCATGGGTCGCAGCCGTGGTCCGGGTGATGCCGCACTGGATCTGCGGGGTCGTAATTCGCTCGGTCATCACCGAGAACGGCTCCGGTGGATCGTCTCCCGGCTGCATCTCCACGGCGGACCAGTCGATCGTCGTGCCATCGAGGCGCGGCGGCGTGCCGGTCTTGAGCCGGCCCAGTGTGAAGCCGGCCCGCTCGAAAGACTTCGACAGACCCATCGCCGGCGCCTCGCCGACGCGCCCCGCCGGCCAGTTCTTCTCACCGAGATGGATCAGGCCGCGCAGAAAGGTGCCCGTGGTGACCACGATGGCCCCTACCCGGATGGTCCGGCCATCAGCCAGACGGAGCCCGGTGACGCGACCGCCCGAGACGATCAGCTCATCCGCCTCGCCTTCGATCACGCCAAGACCATCGGTCTGTTGGATCGCGGCCTGCATCGCGGCCGCATAGAGCTTGCGATCGGCCTGGGTCCGGGGACCGCGGACCGCCGGACCCTTGCGGCGATTGAGCATCCGGAACTGAATGCCGCCAGCATCCGCCACCCGGCCCATCAGGCCGTCGAGCGCATCGACTTCGCGGACCAGATGGCCCTTGCCGAGCCCCCCGATGGCGGGGTTGCAGGACATCGCGCCGATGGTCGAGAAACGGTGCGTTACCAGAGCAGTCGTCGCGCCCATCCGTGCAGAAGCAGCAGCGGCTTCACAGCCGGCATGACCGCCGCCAATGACGATGACGTCGAAAGTCTCTCGCTCTGTACGCATGGGCGGACTTCTAGCTCAGGGACGGAGAAGCCGGAAGTGGAAACTGGGTGAGACGGTTGTTTCACGTGAAACAGCCGTGCCCCGCCGGAGTCATTTCGCCGAAAACAACCCCATGCAAAGTAGGAGGCAAGCACCAGCGCTTGTTTCACGTGAAACAAGCTGGTCCGTTCAGTGGGGAAAGGTGTGGCGGCAAGGACCATCATGGCGAGCGCAGCGAAGTAGTGACGAGATTGGGGCGCAGCTCAACTCTCGACCGCATTGCTCGCGGCCCGCCTGGAAACGGCGACCAGAGCCGAAAGCTCTGTTTCACGTGAAACACAAGAACTGGAACAAGCGCTAGTTCTAGAATGAAGAACTAGCGCTACTTTCCGATGCAGAATTTCTGGAAGATGGCACCCAGGACGTCCTCGACGTCGACCCGACCCAAGAGCCGGCCGAGCGCGTAAGCAGCGGCGCGAAGCTCCTCCGCGGCCAGCTCCTCGCCTTCGCCGAGAAGACCGAGGCTCCGCTCCAGCGAGCTGGCGGCCTGGCTCAACAGCTCGCGCTGCCGGACGCGTGTGACCAGCGCACCCTCACTGGTCCCGAAGAATTCGGCAGCGAATTCCACCAGCGCGGTGATCAGCTCCGGCAGCCCGTCGCCGCGCCGCCCCGAGATCGCAAACATTCGGGCACGCGGGTCAGGCCCCATAACCTTGTTCGCCTCCGACCTCAAGGCGTCCCTCGCAGTCTCGCCGAGATCGATCTTGTTGCGCACAGTCCAGACCGGCGCGGGCCCGGCCGGCCGGCCCTCCTCGCCGCGATCGGCATCCGCCAGCCACAGCACGAGATCGGCGTCCGCCGCGCGGGCGCGGGCGCGACGCACGCCTTCCTGCTCGACGGGATCGTCGGTCTCGCGAATGCCGGCGGTGTCGATGACGGTCACGGGATAGCCATCGAGATCGAGCTGAACCTCGATCACGTCGCGCGTGGTGCCGGCGTGCGGCGAGACGATCGCGACCTCGCGCCGCGCGAGCTGATTGATCAGCGTCGACTTGCCGACGTTCGGCGGGCCGGCGATCGCGACGACGAGGCCTTCGCGCAGACGTTCGGCTTTGCCCTGCGCTGCAAGGACTTTTGCGATCTCGTCATGCAGCGCCTTGATGTTCGCGCGCGCTGGCGCCAGCAATTCCGCCGATACGTCGCCTTCATCGGAGAAGTCGATGCCGGCCTCGATCAGCGCTGACGCCTCGATGATTCGCTCGCGCCAGTCGCGCGCCCGCTCGCCGAGCAATCCCTGCAATTGCCGCAGCGCCTGGCGACGTTGCCGGTCGGTGTCGGCGTGGATGAGATCGTCGAGTCCCTCGGCCTCGGTGAGATCGAGTTTGCCGTTCTCGAAGGCGCGGCGGGTGAACTCGCCAGGATCGGCTATCCGTAAGTTCTGAATAGCAGAAATTTCTGCGAACAGCGCCGAGAGCACCGCGCGTCCGCCATGGACGTGAAATTCGGCAACGTCCTCGCCGGTCGCGCTCGCGGGCCCAGGAAACCAGAGCACCACGGCATCGTCGACCGCCTCGCCGTTCGCGTCCCGCAGCAGCACCCGGTGTGCAACCCGCGGCTTTGGCAGTTCGCCCACCAGTCGCATCAGGACTTGGCTGGCTTCTGCGCCCGAGACGCGGACGATCGCGATCGCGCTTGGCGGTCGGCCCGACGAAAGTGCAAAGATGGTCTGGTCGCGGGGATGCATGGCCTATTTGTCCGCGTACCCGCCAAAACGCAAATCTCGTTTTGGGGCTCTCTCCGCGAGCCCGCTAGGCGTTCCTTGCGTGGCAAGTACCGGATATTGCGATGCAATATAACGCCCAGCATTTTTTGCTGCACATTTTCTGCTACCAACCACTCGCCGGCGATCACGCAGGAACAATAACCTAGCAATCTCAGTAATTTAAATAGACTTCGATCGCGCGCATCCTGATTCACATTTTGCTGCGGTATCCCGCAGCATTGCTGCAACATAAACGCAAAAGGGCGCCTGAAAGGCGCCCTCCCGCGAAAACTGCTGCAACCCGGCTCAAGTATTCATCGAATCGAAGAACTCGGCGTTGCTCTTGGTCGAACGCAGCTTGTCGAGAAGGAAGTCGATCGCGTCCATCGTGCCCATCGGGTTGAGGATGCGGCGGAGCACGTACATCTTCTTGAGCACCTGCGGATCGGTGATGAGCTCCTCCTTGCGGGTGCCGGAGCGCGAGATGTCGATCGCCGGGAAAGTACGCTTGTCCGAGACCTTGCGATCGAGGATCAGCTCCGAGTTACCGGTGCCCTTGAACTCTTCGAAGATGACTTCGTCCATGCGGCTGCCGGTATCGACCAGCGCGGTCGCGATGATGGTCAGCGAGCCGCCCTCCTCGATGTTGCGCGCGGCGCCGAAGAAGCGCTTCGGACGCTGCAGCGCATTGGCGTCGACGCCGCCGGTCAGCACCTTGCCGGATGACGGCACCACGGTGTTGTAGGCGCGACCCAGGCGCGTGATCGAATCGAGCAAGATGACGACGTCGCGGCCATGCTCGACCAGGCGCTTTGCTTTTTCGATCACCATCTCGGCGACCTGCACGTGACGCACCGCCGGTTCGTCGAAGGTCGAGGACACGACCTCGCCCTTCACCGAGCGCTGCATGTCCGTGACTTCCTCCGGACGCTCGTCGATCAGCAGCACGATCAGATAGCAATCGGGGTGGTTGGCCGTAATCGAATGCGCGATGTTCTGCATCAGCACGGTTTTACCCGTGCGCGGCGGCGCCACGATCAGAGCGCGCTGGCCCTTGCCGATCGGCGCGACGATATCGATCACGCGCGCAGAGAGATCCTTGCGCGTCGGATCGTCGATTTCCATGCGAAAACGCTGGTTGGGAAACAGCGGCGTGAGGTTGTCGAAATTGACCTTGTGCTTGGCCTTTTCCGGGTCCTCGAAATTCAGCGTGTTGACCTTGAGCAGCGCGAAATAACGCTCGCCCTCTTTCGGGCTGCGAATATGGCCCTCGATGGTGTCGCCGGTGCGCAGGCCGAAGCGGCGGATCTGCGACGGCGAGACGTAGATGTCGTCCGGGCCCGGCAGATAATTCGCATCCGGCGAGCGCAGGAAGCCGAAGCCGTCGGAGAGAACCTCGACGACGCCTTCGCCGACGATGTCGGTCTCAGCGAGCGAAAGCTGCTTGAGGATGGCGAACAACAGCTCCTGCTTGCGCATGGTGCTGGCATTCTCGACCCCATTCTCTTCCGCGAACGAGACGAGCTCGGCCGGGGTTTTGGACTTGAGGTCTTGGAGTTTGATTTCCCGCATTGGGGTGGTCCTGTGGGGTAACCTTGGAAGGGGGGTGCGAGGAGGCTTCGAAAATGCGGACGCGAGCAGGTAAGGTCCGCAGGTCTAGCAAGGTGAGTGCCGGTGGGGCTTCAAACCTGATGCGGCGCCCGGCTTTCGAAGAAGCTCGGACACAACCACATCCGCCTGCGTTGGGTGGGGATAGGGATAATATAGAAAATCGCTTGGCCCTCCGCAAGCCGAAGCACTGAGCGCCGCCCCTCGAACTTTGCCTAGAACGGCTTCACGATCACCATGATCACGATGAAAATCATCAGGACCGTCGGCACCTCATTGATAATACGATAGAATTTCTGTGTCCGTGGACGCCGGTCGGCCGCGAAATCCTTGCAGTAGCGAGAAAAAAAGCCGTGGACCGCGGACAGCGCCAGCACCAGTGCCAGTTTTACGTGCAACCAGGGCGAGGTGAACCAATGGCCGGACCACGCGAGATAGAGCCCGGCGAGCCAGGTCACCATCATCGCGGGGTTGATGATCGCCTTGAGCAGCCGGCGTTCCATCACCTTGAAGGTTTCCGACTGCTTGGAGCCGATCTCGGCCTCGCAGTGATAAACGAACAGCCGCGGCAGATAGAGCATGCCGGCCATCCAGGAGATGACGGCGATCACGTGCAGCGCCTTGATCCAGGGGTAGAGCGCGTCGAGCATTTCCAGCTTCCGAATTTAAGCCCAGCGGCGGGATCGCTGGGGATAGTAAGAACTCGTTAAGTTCTTCCAGCGCACACATATCCGTCCGTAGCGCCCTTCTCAAATCTAGAATCTTAGATTCTTAAGGTTTGAGTCTGAATGACGGTGGATTGGACTCACGCAACGCTGTCAGACGCTTTGCGGGTGCTTGTACACATCCATCAACATATCCGGCGCGCCTTCCGCGAACGCGGATAATCCATCCATCTTCAAAGACTTGTGCGAAATTGTCGGCAGCTTATGAAAAGGCTTGCCGGTGCTGTCCCGCTTCCCCGTCGCCTGGCCCTCGGACTTGTCCTTCCGGGCAGCAATGTGAAGAAACTTGGCCGTTATCCCGCCCGTGGTGTCGCACAACCCTTTCCGAGGGGTTAAGCTCCACAGAAATTCACAAACTGCCCAGCCGTCATCCCAAGCCCTCAAGCGAAGAGTTTTCGTGCCGACCTCCAACAATTATTTCCATCTGCACCTGGTTTCCGACTCCACCGGTGAGACCCTGATCACCGTGGCGCGCGCGGTCGCCGCTCAATACGCCAACGTCACGCCGGTTGAGCATGTCTATCCGCTGGTACGCAGCCAGAAGCAGCTCGATCGCGTGCTCGACGAGATCGAAGAAGCGCCGGGGATTGTCCTGTTCACGCTGCTGGAGAAGGATCTGGTCTCCCGGCTCGAGGACAAGTGCAAGGAGATCAACGTTCCGAGCCTGTCGATCATCGGTCCGGTGATGCAGCTATTCGAGGCCTATCTCGGCGCGGCCACGACGGGCCGTGTCGGCGCCCAGCACGTGCTCAATGCGGAATATTTCAAGCGCATCGACGCCCTGAATTACACGATGATGCATGACGACGGTCAGCACGTCGACGGCCTGGAAGAGGCCGACGTCGTCCTCGTCGGCGTGTCGCGGACCTCGAAGACGCCGACCTCGATCTATCTCGCCAATCGCGGCATCCGCACCGCCAACGTGCCGCTGGTGCCGGGCATTCCCGTGCCGGCGCAGTTGGAGACGTTGACGCGGCCATTGGTGGTGAGCCTGCACGCGACGCCGGAGCGGCTGATCCAGGTCCGCCAGAACCGGCTTTTGACGATGGGCGCCGATACCAGCAGCGACACCTATATCGACAAACAGGCGGTGGCGGACGAGGTCGCCTTCGCCCGAAAGCTCAGCGCCAAGCACAATTGGCCTCTGCTCGAGGTGACGCGCCGCTCGATCGAGGAAACTGCGGCTGCGATCATGAAGCTCTATACCGACCGGCAACGCAACCGTCCCTCGAACTAGGCCGTCCATGTCACTCTGGCGCAGCAAAGCCCCGTTGATCCTGGCCTCGCAAAGCCAGGCGCGAAAATTGCTGCTGGCGAATGCGGGCCTCGCTTTCGAAGCAAGACCCGCCGATATCGATGAGCGCGGCGTGCAGGAAGCCTCGAAGCTATCCGGCCCGCGCGAGATCGCTCTGCTGCTGGCATGTGAAAAGGCGAAGGCAGTATCTGCTCAATCTCCCGGTTGTTACGTTATCGGCGCCGACCAGACCCTGGCGCTCGGCGAGCTTCTGTTCACAAAACCGTCCGGCCGGGCTCAGGCGATGGCGCAACTGCGCGATCTCGCCGGCCGCACACATGAGCTGCACTCCGCGGTCGCCGTGGCGCGCGACGGCACTGTGCTGTTCGAGGATGTTTCAGTCGCTCGCATGACCATGCGTCAAATGACCGAGGCCGATCTTTCCGCCTATCTCGATGCCGCCGGAGATGCCGTCACCACCAGCGTCGGCGCCTACCAGCTCGAAAGCCTCGGAGTTCATTTGTTCGAGAAGATCGAGGGTGATCATTTCACCATCCTCGGCCTGCCGCTGTTGCCGCTGCTTGCGTTCCTGCGGCACGAGAGCCTAGTTGCTGTTTGAATCGACAAATGGCTACGACCTGATGCTGATCCTCGGACTGACCGGCTCGATCGGAATGGGCAAATCCACCACCGCGAAATTGTTCGCGGAGGCTGGTGTTCCCGTCTACGACGCCGACGCCGCCGTCCATCAGCTCTATGAGGGCGAGGCGGCTCCCGCGATCGAAGCCGCCTTTCCCGGCACCACAGCGAATGGCAAGGTCGATCGCGCAAAGCTGTCGGCGCGCGTGGTCGGCGACGCCGCGGCCATGAAGCAGCTCGAGCAGATCGTCCATCCGATGCTCGGCGCCTCGCGCGCGCGATTTTTCGCGGATGCCGAGGCCAGGAAGGCGGCCGTCGTGGTGCTGGACATTCCGTTGCTGTTCGAGACCGGCGGCGAGAAGCGCGTCGATGCGGTCGTAGTGGTGACGACGTCGCCGGCACTCCAGCGCGAGCGTGTGCTGGCGCGCGGCACCATGGATGCCGAAAAGCTCGACGCCATCATCGCCAAGCAGACGCCCGATGCCGAGAAGCGCAAGCGGGCCGATTTCGTGGTGGATACCTCGCATGGGCTTGATCCCGTGCGCGCGCAGATCAAGCATATCCTGGCCGAGGTCGTTAAGATGCCGCAGCGGCGAAGCTGATTCGCTCAACCACCGGCATCCCCGAAACCATGCGCGAAATCGTTCTCGACACTGAAACCACCGGCCTTGATCCCCTGCGCGGCGACCGCCTGGTCGAGATCGGCTGCGTCGAGATCTTCAATCGCATGCCGACGGGCCAGACCTTTCACCGCTACATCAATCCCGAACGGGACATGCCAGCGGAAGCCTTTGCGGTGCACGGGCTGTCGGGCGAGTTTCTCGCGACCAAGCCGCTGTTTCACGAGGTCGTCGACGAGTTCCTGGAATTCATCGGCGACGCACCGCTGGTGATCCACAATGCCTCGTTCGACATCAGCTTCATCAATGCCGAGCTCGACCGCATCAAGCGCGCCGCGATCCCGCGCGAGCGGCTGGTCGATACGCTCTTGCTGGCGCGGCGCAAGCATCCCGGCGTGTCCAACCGGCTCGACGATCTCTGCTCGCGTTACGCGATCGACAATTCCCACCGCACCAAGCACGGCGCATTGCTGGACTCCGAATTGCTCGCGGAAGTCTATGTCGATTTGATCGGTGCCCGGCAATCGCAGCTCATCCTGGCCTCAGAGTCCGAGGAGATTCGTGTCGGGACGGGTGGGGACATGCCGCGGCGGCAGCGGCCGACGCCGCTGACCCCGCGCGTCAGCGAGGCCGAGCGCGACGCCCATCGGGCCTTCATTGCGACGATGGGTGAAAAGGCGATCTGGAACGAGTATCTCGCTCAGCCGGCGGCAGGTCCGACTTAACTCGACCAGACCGTGATGAGGTGAGGTCTGGTTGCTAGTCGCGGCGGAAGTGCGCTCCCTCTCCCGCTTGCGGGGGAGGACCGGGGTGGGGGTGCTTCCGCAATCGACACTCCCGATGTGGAGAGAGCCCACACCCGCCGAGGCTTTACCTCGGCGTCTCTTAAAAGAACGGTCGCCGAAGGCGGGCCTGTGCCTCCCCCGCAAGCGGGAGAGGTTGCATCGAGCCCGTGGCCAGTCGTGCTAACCAAGAGCCATTATTTATTAGATATTAGAGCCAGCCTCAGCTCGGCTTGACCTGGCCCTGAGCGGCCATTTGCCGCTCCATGTTCTGCCGGTAGAGGCCGACAAAATCGACCGGATCCAGCATCAGCGGCGGGAACCCGCCGTCGCGCACGGCGGTGGCGATGATTTCGCGCGCGAACGGGAACAAGAGCCGTGGGCATTCGATCATGACCAGCGGGTGCAGGTTTTCCTGCGGCACGTTGACGATGCGGAACACGCCGGCATAGGCGAGCTCGAACGAGAACATCACCTTGCCCGCAGTCTCGGCCTTGCCCTCGACCGACAAGACGACCTCGTACTCGTGTTCCGAGAGATTGTTGGCGTTGACGTTGATCTGGATGTTGATCTGGGGCTGCTGGCTCTGCGGCTGAAGCGAGGCCGGGGCGTTCGGATTCTCGAACGACAGATCCTTGGTATATTGCGCCAGCACGTTGAGCTGGGGAGCCTGGCCTGCCTCGGGGGTGCCGTTTCCGTTGGTCATGAAAATGTCTCCTTACCCGAATGGGCCTGTTATCGCGGCCGGTTGGCTAACATAGGCCCGCCTCGTTCCACAAGGACGAACGACCCCGGATTCGGCCTCCTTGCAGCGTCGAAAAGGGTGGCCCCTTACCCGCTCCACCCCGGCGAGGCACATCTTAAACGATTGAAGATGCGCGATTTCCAGGCAGGATCCGATTTCCCCTCAAGGATAAAACGCGCTACAATTCGCGCTGTGCCAAAAGGCGCCATTGGCCAGGCTAGATTTCGTGCCTACATCGCCTAAGGCATGATCCGGAAAAGTGCGAAGCGGTTTTCCGAAAAGATCATGCTCGAACAAGGACCTGAAGCGGACCTAAAAAGGTGATGTAGCCTTGCCGTTCTTGTATGGAACGGTTGACTGGCCGGACTGATTTTCCCGGCGAAGACCCTGAGCAGAGACCAGAGAGCGAACACGACGTGGATATCTACACCATCATCTTCCTAGCGCTGGCGGTCTTCATTTTCCTGCGTCTGCGCAGCGTGCTGGGGCAGCGTACCGGCAACGAGCGGCCTCCGTTCGACCGCACCGCCCGCAATGCGCTCCAGGGTGCCCAGGACAAGAACGTCGTGACCATGCCGGGCAAGGTGATCGATCAGGCCCCGCTGGCGCCGACCGCCGACGTCACGCAGCCTGCCGACCGCTGGAAAGGTCTGGCCGAGCCCGGCACTGCACTCGGCCAGGGGCTGGACGCGATCGTCGAGAAGGACTCCTCCTTCGATCCGCGCCACTTCCTGTCCGGCGCACGCGGCGCCTATGAGATGATCGTGCTCGCCTTTGCCAATGGCGACCGCCGTGCGCTGCGCGACCTCTTGTCCTCGGAAGTGTTCGAGAGCTTCGACGCTGCGATCAAGGAGCGCGAGAAGAACGACCAGAAGACCGAGACGCGTTTCGTCTCGATCGACAAGGCCGAGCTCGTGGGTGCCGAGCTGCGCGATCGCACTGCGCAGCTCACCGTTCGCTTTGTCTCGCAGATGATCTCGGTGACCCGCGACAAGGCCGGCAACATCGTCGATGGGAACGCCGACAAGGTCGCCGACATCACCGACATCTGGACCTTCGCCCGCGACACCACCTCTCGCGATCCGAACTGGAAGCTGGTTGGCACCGGAAGCGCGCATTAAGTCAGCCCTGACAAATTGCGTGACGGCGCTGTGCGCAGGTGCCGTCGCGCTGTCGTCGTTTTCGCTCGGCGCCGAGGCGGCGCGCCGTCATCACCACAGCCGCATTGCTCCTGAAATCGCCGCCCCACCGCCGCGGGCCTTGCCCTACCCTCAGCTCGCGTTGCCCTTTGAAATTCCCGGCGCGCAATATCTGCCGCTCGCCTGGTCCGAGGTGGCCGGCTGGAGCGATGACGATCACCTCGCGGCCTACAAGGCGTTTCGTGCGAGCTGCAAATCGATCGCCGCGCAGCAGCAATCGGTTATCGAGCCCAAGGTTATGGAGCCCAAGGCGATCGGAGGCTCGCTTGGCGAGCCGTGCCGGATCGCCAAATTTCTTGAGCTCTCCGATGAGAGCAAAGCGAAGGCGTTTTTCGAACAGCATTTTTCGCCGCTGCGCATCTCGCGGCTCGGCGAGGCCGACGGTTTCGTGACCGGCTATTACGAGCCGGTGCTCGACGGCTCGCACGTCCAGACCGACGTCTACAACGTCCCGGTCTATCGCCGCCCCTCGAACCTGTTTGTGCGCGGCTTCAAGCAGGATGCGCCGAGCCTGCCGAACAAGGGCCCGGTGTACCGCAAGATCGGTCGCCGCAAGCTGGTGCCCTATTACGACCGCGGCGAGATCGAGGACGGCGCGATCGCCGGTCGTGGCCTTGAGATCGCCTGGCTGAAGGATCCGACGGATCTGCTGTTCGCGCAGATCCAGGGTTCGGCGCGAATCAAATTCGACGATGCCTCGTCCATCCGGATCAACTACGACGCCTATAACGGCTATCCCTACACGGCGGTCGGGCGCATCCTGATCGAGCGCGGCATCATCCCGAAAGAAGAGATGTCGATGCAGAAGATCAGGGAGTGGATGGCGCAGAATCCCGACGGCGCCAAGGAGCTTCGCCGCCAGAACCGTTCCTACATCTTCTTCCGCCAGGTCAATCTGTCCGACAAGGACGAGGCGGTCGGCGCGCAGGGCATTCCGCTGACGGCCGGACGCTCGATTGCGGTCGACAAGTCGCTCCATGTCTATGGCACGCCGTTCTTCATCGAGGGCGAGCTGCCGATCGATTCCGAGAAATCCAGGACGCCGTTCCATCGCCTGATGATCGCGCAGGATACGGGATCGGCCATCATCGGCCCCGCACGAGCCGATCTTTATTTCGGCGCCGGCCAGGAAGCCGGCCGCGTTTCGGGGCGGCTCCGCCACAACATGCATTTCGTGATGCTGGTACCCAAAAGCCTCGATCCCGTCGCGCGGGGTTCGCGGCTGCCCCTGCCCGATCCGCGACCGTCAGCGAAGATCGCAAAGCTGTTTCCGCAAATTGATCAGGCCAAACCTGTTGAACCAGCGAAAGCTGGCGCCGCGTCAGCCACCGTGTCACAAGCCAGAGACGCCACCGTCGCGGTGGACAGCCCGGTGCCGTTGCCGGAGCCGCGCCCCGCGATCAAGCCTGTTCGCGAGCAACGCAAGCACGTGCGCCGTCGTACCAGCCCGCAATGAAGCGATCGTCCCGTCCGCCTGTCCTGGATCCGCCGCCCTCGCCCCGCCGCCGCGCGCTCAGCGAGGACGAGCGCGCGCTGTGGGACATGGTCGCCAAGCAGGTCAAGCCGCTTCGAAAACTTCGTGTGACGAAGACGGAGGCCGCGCGCTCCGAAGTTTTGTCGGCCGCGCCAGCCGCGAGGCATCCAGCGCCCGCAAGGCCGATCGTCCCTGCGCCGGCTCCTCGCGTGATGAAGCCCGCAATCCCGCCTCTGGCGCCGCTCGGCAAGCGCGAGCGTACAAAGCTGTCGCGCGGCCGCAGCGAGATCGACGCGCGGCTTGATCTGCACGGCATGACCCAGATGCGCGCCCATCGCGCGCTCTCGGGCTTCATCCAGCGCGCCCACCACGACGGCCTGACCTTCGTGCTCGTCATCACCGGCAAGGGCAGGACCGGCGGTGAGAGCGGCGTGCTCCGTCGCCAGGTGCCGGAGTGGCTGAGCCTGCCGGAATTCCGTGCCTTCGTCGTCGGCTTCGAGGAAGCCCATGTCGGCCATGGCGGCGAGGGTGCGCTTTACGTGCGCATCAGGCGCGCGAGATTTTAGAGAACTCGATTTGACCGCGGGTTCGCTTAGCCTCTGTCGCAGGCGGGAGAGGGAGTGCACCTCCATCGCGGTCGCCAGTAAACGTATTCGTTATTTAAAACGGTCGCACGATTCCGACGCGCGGGATCAAGGTGACGATCAGGCCAAAAATGTTCGTCGTCCTATCCTCGGCTGGAATCGAAGGCGCTTCCTGCCTGGCCGGCAGCATCTTCACCGCGTGCAGGATCAGGAACATGCAGACCGCCCAGTTCGAGATCCAGCGCGAATAGTCGAACACCATCGCGAACATGACGACGTAGGCCAGGCTGACACCAATGATGCCTGCGACGACCAGGCGCCGGTGCATCTCGTCGGAGAGCGCGCGGATCAGGCTCGCGAAATAACGCCAGAGCGGCATGTGCAGCCAGATCAGCAGCGCAAAGACGGGTACGCCGAGAATGTTGTGAGGCATGCGGCCCCAGGTATCCGCGAGCTCCTTCGTCAGGGGCTGATACCAGATGTAGCTGAATTGCAGGAGATCGGTACGCGACGGATCAGCCATCCGGCCCTTGAGGTACGCGACGAAATCGGCCTCCGGCACCTGCATCGTTCCCAGGAATTGCGCGGCGAAGAACAGCGCGCTGACACAGAGCAGCGCCGCGAGGCCGAACGCAACGTTCGCGCGAGTGATGCCGTGCGCGAGATAATGTCTGACGACGACGATCATGATGATCGTCGGCACATACATCAACAGATGGATGTGGTGGATCAGGATCAGCACGATCGAAAACAGTGCGGCGAGGGCGACATAGAGGATCGAGCGCGCCGGGATCAGCAGCAGCACGATCGCGAGCGCACAGCCATAGATGTCGAAATGGCCGAGCGTGTGCATGAAGTTCTTCAGGAAGAACGGCGAACCCGCGATGAACACGAACAGCGGCAGGGTTTTGTCGTTGAGACCGAAGACCTTGCGGAAAAGCTGAACGAACAGTGCGAGCGTCACCAGCCACGTCGCTCCACCAAGTGCGAACACCAGCCACACCGGGACCTTGGTCGTGAACAGCGCCACGATGGCGCCGATCAGCGCGCGCTTGATGAAGCCGAAATGATAGTCGACGAGCAGGTGGATATAGGGGACGTAAGGCGGCAGCAGGATTTTATGGATGAACACGCCGGCGATCACGGCGACGTTGATCGCGAGCAGCAGCCGCCAGGGGTTTTGCCAAGGGCTAGCGCGCACAGAGCACCCAGCCTGCGTATGCCCCCGCCGTCGCCCCGGACAAGCTCACGAAGTGAGCGCGGATCCGGGACCCATAACCACAGGATCTAGTTTGGCGAAGATTGGTAACCCGCATCTCGCGCCGCAACTGCTCCCTGTGGTTATCGCGACGAGCGCAAGTGCTCGCGCGGGGGGTCCCGGCTTTCGCCGGGACGACAGCGGGATAGATAGCCGACCTCCGGCGAATTACAAAATAAACCGGCTCAGATCGGCGTTCTTGGCGAGGTCGCCGATGTGCTTCTGCACGAAGTCGGCATCGATCCGGATGGTCTCGCCGTTGCGGTCGGGCGCGGTGAAGGAGATCTCGTCGAGCACCCGCTCCATCACCGTCTGAAGCCGCCGCGCGCCGATATTTTCCACCGTCGAATTGACGGCGACTGCGATGTCGGCGAGCGCGTCGATGGCGCCGTCGGTGATGTCGAGCATCACGCCCTCGGTCTGCATCAGCGCGACATATTGCTTGATCAGCGAGGCCTCGGGCTCGGTGAGGATGCGCCGCATGTCGTCGCGGGTCAGTGCCTGCAACTCGACGCGGATCGGCAGGCGGCCCTGCAATTCCGGCAAGAGGTCCGAGGGCTTGGCGACATGGAAGGCGCCGGAGGCGATGAACAGGATGTGGTCGGTCTTGACCGCGCCGTGCTTGGTCGAGACGGTGGTGCCTTCGATCAGCGGCAGCAGATCGCGCTGCACGCCCTCGCGCGAGACATCGCCGCCGACGCGGCCGTCGCGCGCGCAGATCTTGTCGATCTCGTCCAGGAACACGATGCCGTTGTTCTCGACTGCGCTGATCGCCTCCAGCGTGAGCTGATCCGTGTCCAGCAGCTTGTCGGATTCCTCGTTGACGAGGATCTCGTGCGAGCCCTCGACCGTCAGCCGCCGCGTCTTGGTGCGGCCGCCGAGCTTGCCGAAGATGTCGCCGATCGAGATCGCGCCCATCTGCGAGCCCGGCATGCCCGGGATCTCGAACATCGGAAGGCCGCCGCCGGTGGACTGGGTCTCGATCTCGATTTCCTTGTCGTTGAGCTCGCCGGCGCGCAGCTTCTTGCGGAAGGATTCCCGCGTCGCCGAGCTGGCATTGGCGCCGACGAGGGCGTCGAGCACGCGCTCTTCGGCGGCCAGCTGGGCGCGCGCCTGCACGTCCTTGCGCTTCCGCTCGCGCACCTGGGCGATGGCGACCTCGACGAGATCGCGCACGATCTGCTCGACGTCGCGGCCGACATAGCCGACCTCGGTGAATTTGGTCGCCTCGACTTTGAGGAATGGCGCGTTGGCGAGCTTGGCCAGCCGCCGCGCGATCTCGGTCTTGCCGACGCCGGTCGGGCCGATCATCAGGATGTTCTTCGGCAGCACCTCTTCGCGCAAGGATCCGGTGAGCTGCTGGCGCCGCCAGCGGTTCCGGAGCGCGATCGAGACGGCGCGCTTGGCCTCGGACTGGCCGACGATGAAACGGTCGAGTTCGGAAACGATTTCGCGGGGCGAGAAGTCTGTCATGGCACCTTAGCTAGGGTCAGAAGCCGGCCGGGACAAGCCGCAATTTGGTGGGGTCAGATGATCGGCGGACCGGATTGCCATTGTTTCACGGCCTCGATCGGATGGATCAGCATCAGAATGTTCAGCGTCAGATTGTCGCGAATGTGGAGCGCCATCATGATCTCGAACACGAACCCGATCAGGATGGTGACCTTGACCGGCAGAATGCGGGCCGCAAGGAAGCCGAGCGCCATGAACAGCGTGTCGGAGAGCGAATTGACGATGCTGTCGCCGTAATAGTCCAGCGAGATCGTGCCGGCGCGATAGCGCTCGATGATGAAGGGCGAGTTCTCGATGATCTCCCAGCTGCCTTCGATCAGCATGGCAATGATCAGCCGCGCCGGCCAGGATAGCTGGAAGAACGGCAGGCGCGCGAACAGCAGCCACGTCAATCCGTAGAACAGGAAGCCATGGAGGACATGGGAGAAGCTGTACCAGTCGGCGATGTGCTGGGAATTCTCCGAACTGTTCACCACGCCATGCCAGAGCTTGACGTATCCGCAGGTGCAGATCGGCACCCGGCCCATGGCAAACAGGATCGAGGCCTGCAGCGCCAGCAGCAGCAGCGCGAGGCCGATCCGGTAGATCGGCGGGATCGCCGTCTTGGTGCTCTCAGGCGCGAGGGTCATGAATTGCGGGTCATCAGCCGGAAGGAGCCGTCTCTTAGTCCAAAGGTGGTGCTGTGCTCCCTCTCCCGCTTGCGGGAGAGGGGTGGGGAGAGGGTGCTTCCGCATCGGGACACTCCCGGTGTGGAGAGAACCCTCACCCGCGCCTTCGGCGCGACCTCTCCCGCAAGCGGGAGAGGTTACACCGGACTTGGAGCGACGCTGTTCATTTACAGATAGTCCTAACCGCTCGACAGGCTTTCGATGGTCACGTTGCGGTTGGTGTAGACGCAGATATCGGCGGCGATGTCGAGCGAGCGGCGGACGATGGTCTCGGCGTCCTTGTCGGTGTCGAGCAGGGCGCGGGCTGCCGCCAGCGCATAGTTGCCGCCCGAGCCGATCGCCATCACGCCGGCCTCGGGCTCCAGCACGTCGCCGGTGCCGGTCAGGACCAGAGAGACCTCCTTGTCGGCCACGATCATCATGGCCTCGAGCCGCCGCAGATAGCGGTCGGTGCGCCAGTCCTTGGCGAGCTCGACCGCGGCCCGGGTCAACTGCCCCGGATATTGCTCGAGCTTGGATTCCAGCCGCTCAAAGAGCGTGAAGGCGTCCGCGGTCGCGCCGGCAAAGCCGCCGATCACGTCGCCCTTGCCGAGCTTGCGGACCTTTTTGGCGTTGGACTTGATCACGGTCTGGCCGATCGAAACCTGTCCGTCGCCGCCGACCACCACCCGGCCGCCCTTGCGGACCGTTACGATCGTCGTGCCGTGCCAGACCTGCGGGCTGTTCTGGGAATCCTGCATGAAGTACCTCGTTGTCCGGCCTGATTTAGGCGGTCCGGCCCAAAGGCACAACGGGCGCACAACGGGCCGCTCCGGCCCTAAATTCGCTCACCATAGGCAGAAGTAGAGCCCCGCCCCGGCCTTCCCGCAGTAGCGAAGGCGTGATTTGGCTGTTAAAAGACCGCCGTTTTCGGCCCTAACGAGCATGATCCGGAAAAGTGGGCGCCGGTTTTCCGAGGAGATCATGCTCACATCCAAGAGTGAAAGCTCGCTTCAATGCGCACCGCGACGATCAAGCGCAAGACCAAGGAAACCGACATCGAGGTATCCGTGAACCTCGATGGATCCGGCGTGTCCAATATCGCGACCGGCATCGGCTTTTTCGACCATATGCTCGATCTTCTCGCCCGCCACTCCCGCATCGACCTCACGGTCAAGGCGGTGGGCGACCTGCACATTGATTATCACCACACCACCGAAGACACCGGCATCGCGCTCGGCCAGGCCGTCAAGCAGGCGCTCGGCAACATGGCGGGCATCACCCGCTATGCCAGTGTCCACATGCCCATGGACGAGACGCTGTCGCGCGTCGTGATCGACATCTCGGGCCGCCCGGTCCTGGTGTTCAAGGCCGACTTCCCCCGCGACAAGATCGGCGAGTTCGACACCGAGCTCGTGCGCGAGTGGTTCAATGCCTTCGCCATGAACGCCGGCGTGACTCTCCACGTCGAGACCCTATATGGCGAGAACAGCCACCATATCGCCGAATCCTGCTTCAAGGGTCTGGCGCGGGCGCTGCGCACCGCCGTGGCGATCGACCCAAAGACGGCGGGCGAAGTGCCCTCCACCAAGGGCTCGCTCGGCGGCTGACATCTCCGTCTCGCGGCGATGGGCGCCGTCGGCGGTATCAAACACCTTCTGAGAACGGGGCATCCGACATGCCTGCCTACACAGTTCATGCTCCCGGCCCCAGCGGCGCCGACCTGCGCGCGACGGACAGCTTCGTCTTCGTGCGCGACGGCTTTCATGTCTGGGCGATGATCTTCGGCCCGTTCTGGCTGTTGTGGCACCGGCTGTGGCTGGCGCTGCTCGGCTGGGTGATCTTCTTCGCCGCGTTCCAGGCCGGGCTTTCGAGCCTCGGCGTCGGCCGCTCCTCGATCTTCTTTGCTGATATCGTTCTGGCCCTCCTGATGGGCCTCGAAGCGTCGAGCCTGCGCCGCTGGACGCTGTCGCGGCGCAATTGGCGTCAGCTCGATGTCGTGATCGCCGATGATCAGGATACTGCCGAGCGCCGCTTCTTCGAACGCTGGAGCAAGACACAGCGCGGCATCGTCAATGATCAATGGGCCGTCGATCGCGGCGGCCCGCCGCCGACCCGCTCTGTGCCGGGTCAGCCGTTCTCAAACCCGCCGCCCTTGCCGTCCGGCGGCATCATTGGATTGTTTCCAGAACCGGGAGGGTCGCGATGAGCGTTGCCATCATCGATTACGGTTCCGGCAATCTGCATTCCGCAGCGAAAGCCTTCGAGCGCGCCGCGCGCGGCATGGAGGATGGGCAGAAGGTCTTCGTGACCAGCGATCCGGACCAGGCCTACAGCGCCGATCGTCTCGTGCTGCCCGGTGTCGGCGCCTTCGCCGACTGCCGGCGTGGGCTCGATGCCGTCAACGGCATGGTCGAGGCGATCACCGAAGCGGTGCGCGTCAAGGCGCGGCCCTTCTTCGGCATTTGCGTCGGCATGCAGCTGATGGCGAGCCGGGGCAAGGAGCACGTCACGACCGACGGGCTAAACTGGATCGCGGGCGACGTCGAGAAGATCGCCCCGCGCGATGAAAACCTGAAGATCCCGCACATGGGCTGGAACACGCTCGATCTGCTGCGCGAGCACCCGGTGCTGGACAAGCTGCCGCTGGGGCCGAAGGGGCAGCACGCCTATTTCGTGCACTCCTATCACCTTAATGCCGCCTTTGAGGCGGACGTGCTTGCGCGCGCCGACTATGGCGGGCCGGTCACGGCCATCGTGGCCAGGGACACCGCCATCGGCACACAGTTTCACCCCGAGAAGAGCCAGCGCTTCGGCCTCGCTTTGATCTCGAACTTTTTGAGATGGAAGCCGTGATCCTCTTCCCCGCCATCGACCTGAAGAACGGCCAATGCGTGCGCCTTGAGCAAGGCGACATGGCGCGCGCCACCGTGTTCAACCTCGATCCCGCGGCGCAGGCGCAAAGCTTTGCCGCGCAGGGATTTGAGTATCTCCACGTCGTCGATCTCGACGGCGCCTTTGCCGGCAAGCCGGTGAACGCGCACGCCGTTGAGTCCATGCTGAAGACGCTTCAGATCCCGGTGCAGCTCGGCGGCGGCATTCGTGATCTCGCAACCGTCGAAGCCTGGCTCGCCAAGGGCATCACCCGCGTCATCATCGGCACCGCCGCCGTGCGCGATCCGGAGCTGGTGAAGAGCGCAGCGAAGAAATTCCCGGGCCGTGTCGCCGTCGGGCTCGATGCGCGCGACGGCAAGGTCGCGGTCGAAGGCTGGGCCGAGACATCGCAGGTGACGGTGCTGGAAATCGCGCAACGCTTTGAGGATGCCGGCGTCGCTGCCATCATCTTCACCGACATTGCCCGCGACGGACTGCTCAAGGGCTTGAATCTCGACGCCACGATTGCGCTTGCCGACGCCATCTCCATCCCCGTGATCGCCTCCGGCGGCCTTGCCTCGATCGAAGATGTGAAGGCCATGCTGACGCTGCGAGCCAAAAAGCTTGCGGGTGCGATCGCCGGTCGTGCGCTCTATGACGGCAGGCTCGATCCGGCGAGCGCCCTCACCCTGATCCGCAACGCGCGCGCTGCTTAGGAGATTCAGATGTTCAAGGTGCGCGTGATCCCTTGCCTCGACGTCAAGGACGGCCGGGTCGTCAAGGGCGTCAACTTCGTCGATCTGCGCGATGCCGGCGATCCCGTCGAGGCGGCGATCGCCTATGACGCCGCCGGTGCTGACGAGCTCTGCTTTCTCGACATCACCGCGACCCATGAGAACCGCGGCATCATGCTGGACGTGGTCCGGCGTACTGCGGAAGCCTGCTTCATGCCGGTCACCGTCGGCGGCGGGGTGCGCAAGGTCGATGACATCAAGACGCTGCTGCGCTCGGGCGCCGACAAGGTCTCGATCAACAGCGCGGCCGTGTCACGGCGCGAGTTCGTCAAGGAAGCCGCCGAAAAGTTCGGCGAACAGTGCGTGGTGGTCGCGATCGACGCCAAGCGCGTCAAGCGTCCCGGCGGCTCCGACCGCTGGGAGATATTTACGCATGGCGGACGCAACTCGACCGGCATCGATGCCATCGAATATGCCCAGGAGGTGGTGTCGCTGGGGGCCGGTGAAATCCTGCTCACCTCGATGGACCGCGACGGCACCCGGCAGGGCTTTGACATACCGCTGACCCGGGCGATCGCCGACAGCGTTCCCGTCCCCGTGATCGCCTCGGGCGGCGTCGGCAATCTCGATCACCTCGTCGACGGCATCCGCGACGGCCACGCCACCGCGGTGCTGGCGGCGTCGATCTTCCACTTCGGGGAATTTACCATCCGCGAGGCCAAGGACCATATGGCCCGCCGCGGCCTGCCGATGCGGCTGGATGCCTGACGACTCCACTTCGTAATGATGCTACACAGGCATGTGTCTGGACCGGCCGGTGAGGCCGGCATGTGTTTCTGAGTATTTTGTATGTCGCGTTTCACGATCCACGATCTGGCCGCAACCATCGATGCCCGCGCCGCGGCCGGTGGCGAGGTGTCCTATACCCGCAAGCTCCTGGACAAGGGCGCGGAACATTGCGCGAAAAAGTTCGGCGAGGAAGCAGTCGAAACCGTAATCGCAGCAGTCGAAAACGATCGCGCGCATCTGATCTCCGAAAGCGCCGACCTGCTCTACCACTTCCTTGTGCTGCTCAAGGCACGTGGCGTAAAGCTGGAGGAGGTCGAGGCGGCGCTGGACAAGCGGACGTCGATGTCAGGGTTGGAAGAGAAGGCGTCGCGCAAGAGCGAGTAGCAAGACGAGTAGAAAGGCTGCGTCATGGATATCCGTGCACCCGAGCAGCAGTACAATCCGTACCGCGTCTACACGCGCGAGCAATGGGCGCGGTTGCGCGACGATACGCCGATGACGCTGGAGCCGGGTGAGTTCGACCGTCTCCGCTCCATGCATGACCGCCTCGACTTGCAGGAGGTCGAGGACATCTACCTGCCGCTGTCGCGCCTGCTATCGATCTATGTCGATGCCATGCAGCGCCTGTATTACGCACAGCGCCAATTCCTCAATATCCGCGATCGCAAGATGCCCTACATCATCGGCGTCGCAGGCTCCGTGGCGGTCGGAAAATCCACCACCGCCCGCGTGCTTCAGGCGCTGCTCGCGCGCTGGTCGCCGCGACCGAAGGTCGATCTGATCACGACGGACGGATTTCTCTATCCCCTTGCCGTGCTGGAGCGGCAGGGCCTGGTGCAGAGAAAAGGCTTTCCGGAAAGCTACGACCTGCCGCTGCTGCTCGGCTTCCTTTCCGACATCAAGGCGGGCCGCCATCCCGTGCGTGCGCCGGTCTATTCACATCTCACCTACGACATCGTGCCGAACAAATGGGTCGAGATCGATCAGCCCGACATCCTGATCGTCGAAGGCGTCAACGTGCTGCAGACCGGCAAGCTGCCGCGCGATGGCAAAGCAGTGCCTGTCGTCTCCGACTTCTTCGACTTCTCGGTTTATATCGACGCCGACGAAGCGGCGTTGCGGCAATGGTATGTGAAGCGTTTCCTGGCGCTCAGGGACACTGCGTTCACTGATCCCAGGTCCTACTTTCACCGCTATGCGCTGCTGTCTGACGAGGAAGCGACCGCGACCGCGACCGCGATCTGGGAGCGCACCAACCTCGCCAATCTCGAAGACAACATCCTCCCCACCCGCCCCCGCGCGACGCTGATCCTGAAGAAGGGCGCCGATCACGTGGTGGAAAGCGTGGCGCTGCGACGGCTGTAGGTTTCAGTGCCGTCCTGGCGAAAGCCAGGACCCAGGCCGTAGTTGGGGCGCGAGCTGACAACCGCGAATCTTCGTCAACTTCTCCCTGTGGCAATGGATCCTGGATCGCGCTCGCTCTGCTCGCTTTTCCGGGACGACGATCGGAAGATCGCCTGCTCACACAACCGTCAAGCCCCGCTCAACCCTTTCGCGCCCGCCTCTGCCTGTCACGGGCGGCCCGGACCTTGGCGCGGTTGCCGCAGACGCGCATCTCGCACCAGCGGCGGCGGTTGTTCTTGGTGGTGTCGAAGAACAGCCAGCCGCATTCCTGGCCCGCGCAGCGCCTGGTGCGTGAGAGGTCCTTTTCCATCAACAGCGTCAAGGCGGACATCGTGATGGGGCCGAGGATCGCAGCTTCGATGTCGCGGCGCGGATCAAACACCCAGATGTAGCTGCCCAGGCGCATCCGCATCTCGGCGTGGCGCAAATGTTCAGCGTGGGCGGCCGACAACTGATCGAGGGCCTTCGCGGGGACCGGTCGTTGCTCGGCGAGCGCGGTGCCGATCGTCCAGATCAGCTCGCGCAGCTCGATGGCCCGCGCGAAGGCGTGGCGCGCACGTCGCGGATGACCTGACAACTGCGCACGGATATAGGCGCAATCGGAGGGCGGCATGACACGGGCGTGCTCGACCCACTGCATCAGTGTGTCGAAATCCCTCAGGTGCTCCTGATGCGCGGCCGAGCCGCGCGCCGACGACGTGTTGGTGAAATCCCACGCCAGCTCGCCGCCGACGAGATCGAGGCTGCCGGCACGCGAGGGTGGGAGCACGGTTTGGGTCCGCGGGATAGTGCTCATGTGTAACCATCAAACTGCACGAAGTCCGCTTGCCGCAATGTTCCGGGCCGGCCGCTCCGTGATGAAGCCGCTCCATCTCAGGCGTTTTCGAAGAACGGGGCAAGCGAAAAGCTGTAACCGCCTATCGATTGTTGACTGGTGCCGGGGTGCGTGACAGCCTGATACCTCTAAAACGATCTTTGGAGGTTACCATGACCTGTCGTCGCGGTGCTTTCCCCCTGCTCGCGTCCGTTCTCGCTCTTGCGGTTGCGGAGCCCTCCGCCGCCCAACTGGCCGGCAAGGACGTCAAGATCGGCATCGGGGGTCCCTTGACCACGACCTCGGCGGGTTTCGGCGTCGAGATGAAACAGGCCGTGGACCTCGCGGTCGATGAGCAGAACGCGGCGGGCGGCGTCGCCGGCGCCAAAATCGTTGCGACGGCGATCGACGACAAGGCTGATCCCGAGACCGGAAGGGCCGCCGCCAAGGCGTTTTGCGATGACCCCGCCGTTTTGGGCGTGGTCGGCCACGTCAACAGCGGCGTCGCCATCGCCACCGGCCAGGTCTATGCGGACTGCTCGCTGGCTGTGATCACGCCGATGGCGTCGAACCCGCAAGTGACGGAAAGCGGCTTTGCCACCATCTTCCGCCTGACCAATCGCGACGACCGGAAGGGACCGGGGCTGGCACGCTACCTGATGGAGAAGCTGGGCAAGAAGCGCGCGCTCGTGGTCGACGACGGGACGTCCTACGGCGTCGGCCTCGCCGACCAGTTCGTTGCGGGCTTCGGCGCCGGCGGCACCGTGGTCGCGCGCAAATCGGTCAAGGTCGGCGAGAAGGATTTTACCGATTTCGTCAAATCCTGGCCGAGGGATTTCGACGTGCTGTTCTTTGCCGGCATTCGCGAAGGCGCGCTCATCCTCAAGGAGATGCGCGCGCAGGGCCTGACCCAGCTGTTCAGCTGCGGCGACGGATGCTGGGACACCAAGGCCTTCATCCAGGCGGCCGACGGCGCGGCGACGAGCGCCGAAGGCGTTCGCATTCTCTCCGCCGCACCCGCCATCGGCGCCGTGCCCGGCTCGTCCGAGTTCGGCGCGAGGTACATCGCGAGGTACGGCCCCATCAACAACTATGCCGCGAGCTCCTATGATTCAGCGCGGGTGTTGATGGCCGCGATCGCCGAGGCCGCCAAGGCGAAGGAAGGCCTGCCAACACGTGCCGATGTCGTGGCGGCGCTGCGAAAACTGACGTTCCAGGGCATCGCCTATGCGAGGCCGGTACAATGGACCGACAAAGGCGACAACAAATCGGCCGTCATTTTCGTCAACGTGGTCGAGGGCGACCATTTCAAGCAGGTCGACCAGATCGGCGAGTGAGGCTTCGTTCGCAATGACGACGGAGAAATCCCGGCTACACCGCCAGATGCCGTGATGCCGCGAGGCCGGCGAGCGCCTCCTCCAGCTTCTCGCGGTCGAGCGGCTTGATCAGGAATCCGTCCATGCCGGCTTCGAAACAGGCGTAGCGATCTTCCACCAGCGTGTTCGCGGTCAGCGCCAGGATCGGCGTGCGGCGAGCCCCCTCGCCTGCTTCATGCGCGCGGATACGCATGGCCGCTTCGATGCCGTCGAGCCGCGGCATCTGGATATCCATCAGCACGAGATCATACGGCGTGCCCGCCGACTTCGCCGCGAGCCACGACTCCAGCGCTGCTTTGCCATGGGTTGCGATCACGACGCGGTGCCCTAGCCGGGTCAGCAGCGATCGCATCAACAGCGCGTTGATCTCGTTGTCCTCTGCGACCAGGATCGACAGACCCTTTATCACGGCGGACCGCGTCACGGATGCCTCGGCCGGCGGCTGTGGCGCAAGCTCGGGCGAGGTGACCTCCGGCGTCAGCGACAGGCGTGCAGCGAGCGAGGCGGCGCGCAGCGGCTTCACCAGATAGCCCGTAAAGGCCGGCGACAAGGGTTCGTGCCGCGTGGCGGGTGTGAGCAGCACCAGCCGCTGCACGGCATGGCTGCGCGCCGCATCGCCAAGCCGCGCCGCTACCTCCGGACCGAGCGCGCGATCGATCAGCACGGCATGCCAGGAGCGCTCCGGCAGCAGCGCCAGTGCGACGTCGACGTCCGAGACCGAACAGGTCTGGCCGCCCCATCGCTCCAGCCGCCGCGCGATCAGCGAGGCTTCGATGCCTGAGCCAGCGATCAGCAGGATCGATTTGCCGGTGAGGTCGGGGGTCGGAAACGTGGTTTGTTCCGTGCTGGCCTGGGCTGGCGCCAGCGGAATCGAGACCTCGAAGGTCGAACCCCTGCCCGGCTCGCTCTCCAGCGTGATCCGCCCGCCCATGCGCTTGACGATGCGCTCGCTGATCGCAAGGCCAAGGCCGGTGCCGCCATAGGTGCGCGCGACGCGCTCGTCGGCCTGCTCGAATTCGCGGAAGATGCGCGACTGCGCCTCGGGCGCGATCCCGATGCCGGTGTCGCGCACCAGAAAGCTGATCTCGTTCGGCCAGAGGCCCGGCTCGACGATCAGCGCGACGCCGCCATGCGCGGTGAACTTGATGGCATTGCCGGCGAGATTGAGCAGCACCTGGCGCAGCCGCGCGGCATCGCCGGTGACGTCGAGCGGCAGGCGCTCGTCGACATAGGCCGCGATCTCGAGGTTCTTTGCCTGCGCGCGCGGCGCGAGCAGCTCCGTGATCTCCTCGATCAAGGTCGACAAGGCGAAGGGACGCTGCTCGAGGTCGAGCTTGCCGGCCTCGATCTTGGAATAATCGAGCAGCTCCTCGATCAGCGCGGTCAGCGCCTCGCCCGAGGTTTTCACGGCCCGCGCATAGGTCGTCTGCTCTGGCGTCAGCGTGGTGTCGAGCAGCAGGCTGCTCATGCCGATGATGCCGTTGAGCGGCGTGCGGATCTCGTGGCTTGCCATCGCGAGGAAGCGCGACTTGGCGCGGTTGGCGGCATCGGCCTGGTCGCGGGCCTCGGAAAGCGCGCGTTCGGTCTCGGTGCGATCGGTGACGTCGCGGCCGACGCTCTGGAGCTCGGCCGGCTGGCCGGCGTCCAGCCGCACCAAGCCCTCGCGCCAGGCGATCCAGCGCGCGCCGATCGGGGTTGCGATCTTCTGGTCGTGGATGCGCGTGCCGTTGCTTTCGAGCGCGCTGTCGCCCTGCTCCACCACGTCGAAATCGAAGCGCGTGCCGACAAGTGCGCTGCGCGCCTTCCCGGCAAGCTCGCAATAGGCGTCATTGGCGAAGGTGATGCGTCCCTGGGTGTCGCGCAGCACGATGAGATCGCCCTGCGATTCGAAGAGGCTGCGCGCGCGCTCCTCCGCCTCCTTCAGCTCCCAATTGCGATCGACCAGCGCCTCGTTATGCGTCGCGAGCGTGCGCAGCCGCTTGTTGACGAAGCGCAGCCGCATGCTGAGCGTGGCAAGCCCGAGGCAGGCGAGGGCGAACAAGAAGCTCGCGCCGATCGCAAAGGCGTTGGGATCGTAGCCGGATTTCTCGGCGCGGCTGCCGGCGATGAAGCCGTAGGCGCCGCCGAACGTCGCCGAGAAGATCATGAAGGAGCGGATCGCGAAGGCGATCCTGGGATGGCGGCGCCTGAAGCGGCGCATGCGCACTTTGAACCGGAACGACCGACCCATCGCCAAAGATCCTGACCCTTCCTGAACTTCCTTTGCCCGCCCGCGATGACGATGTGTCGTCCGACCTTGCGAACAGTTTTAGGTTTTGCGGCTGCTCGAAACAGGGTTGACGAAACGTTAACGCCTCAGAGCGAGGCCGCCTGCAGGTGTCGATGTCCTCCGGCGGCGCCGACGATCAGCGCGGCGGCATCGCGGGCCGAGAACGTCTTCGACCGCACATAGATGCGGTAGTCCGCCGGCCCTTCGCTGGAAAGATAGATCACCGGGGCGTCGCTGCTCGGATGCGCGGAGATCGCGACGAGGCGAGTTGCTGCGCCGGATTGGCAAGCGTCCGTCTCGGCGGTCGGCCCGTCATCGACCAGGACGAAATCCGCAGCCTCCGCCGTCTCGGTGATCTCGACGCGGACGGTGGCGCGGGCAGGGTCGTCGGTGAAGGCAACATGCAGGCCGGCAGTCCAGGGAACCGATGCGAGCTCGACCGGTGTCTCGCCGAAGGCGATGCAGGGATGCGATGTCGATCCGGGGCCGCCGCGCACCAGCACTGCCGCCGCCATGAGGGGAACAACCGAAGCCAGGAACTTGAAACGCAACATGACACTCTACTCGCCAAGGCCCGAGATGAACGCGTGGGCCTTATGGTTTGCAGAGCGTAAAGGAAACTCGTTACCGCGGGGTTGATACGAATGCGCGTCACGCCAACTGGCGTACATCCTCCGCGAGTGCGCGGTAGGAGAGGGCTTCGGCGAGATGCAGCCGTCCGATCGTCTCGGTGTTGTCGAGGTCGGCCAGCGTGCGCGCCACCCGCAGCACGCGGTGATAGCCGCGCGCCGACAGCCGCATGGTCTCGGCGGCATCGCGCAAGAGTTTCTGGCCCTGCGCGTCGGGCTTGGCGATCTCCTCGAGCACCGAGGCCGGTGCCTCCGCATTGGTGCGGACGTTCGGCATGCCCGCGGCCTGATAACGCGCGCGCTGAATGTCGCGCGCCGCGGCGACGCGCGCGGCGACTTCCGCCGATCCTTCCGCCGGCGGCGGCAGGATCAGGTCGGCCGCGGTCACCGCAGGCACCTCGATGCGCAGATCGATGCGGTCCATCAGAGGACCCGAGATGCGCGCCTGGTAGTCCGCCGTGCAGCGGTCGATGCGGCCGCGTTTGCAGGCATAGCCGGGTTCGAAGGCGTTGCCGCAGCGGCACGGATTCATCGCAGCGACCAGCATGAAGCGGGCAGGGTAGGTGACGCGGTGATTGGCGCGCGACACCGAAACCTCACCGTTCTCCAGCGGCTGGCGCAGCGAATCCAGCACGCGCGGATCGAACTCCGGAAGTTCGTCGAGAAACAGCACGCCCTGATGCGCGAGCGAGATCTCGCCGGGCTTTGCGCGCACGCCGCCGCCCGTCAGCGCGGCCATGCTGGCGGAATGATGCGGCGAGCGGAACGGACGCCGCGAGGTCAGCGCGCCGCCTTCGATCTCGCCGGCGACGGAGGCGATCATCGAGACTTCCAAAAGTTCGCCCGGCGACAGCGGCGGCAGGATCGAGGGCAGCCGCGCGGCCAGCATCGACTTGCCGGCACCGGGCGCGCCGGTCATCAGCAGATGATGTCCGCCGGCAGCGGCAATCTCCAACGCGCGCTTGGCGCTTTCCTGGCCCTTGATGTCGCGAAGGTCGAGCGGGGAGGCGGCCGCCTCATGCACCTTCGGCGAGGGCCGCGACAGCACCTGCGTGCCCTTGAAGTGGTTGGCGATCTGGATCAGCGAGTGTGCTGCGATGATCTGGATGTCCGGGCTCGCCCAGGCCGCTTCCGAGCCGCAGGCGGCCGGACAGATCAGGCCTTCCTCGCGGGCATTGGCGCCGATCGCGGCCGGCAGCACGCCGGCCACCGGCGCGATCGAGCCGTCGAGACCGAGCTCGCCGAGCACCGTGAAGCCGGTGAGGGCATCGGGCGGAATGGCGCCGATCGCCGCCATCAGCCCGAGCGCGATCGGCAGGTCGTAATGGCTGCCCTCCTTGGGCAGATCGGCGGGCGCCAGATTGACGATGATCCGCCGTGCCGGCAGCGCCAGCCCCGAGGCGATCAGCGCCGAGCGCACCCGCTCGCGCGCCTCCGACACCGCCTTGTCCGGAAGACCGACGATCGCAAAGGCCGGCAGGCCAGGGGCGACCTGCACCTGCACGTCGACGGCGCGCGCCTCGATTCCCTCAAAGGCGACGGTAGAAACCCGTTGAACCATGCTCGAACCAGCCTGCCCTCATGCACAATCGAGGGTAGCAGGCGGCCGTTCGGCTGGCAAGAACAATACGGGAACGTTTATCCACCCCTCCAGGCACTTCCTAACGAGGCGTAAACGGGACGGGGACAGTAAGCCTCGAATGCGAGCCGATCCGCTCAGCACATCCCAACGAATGTCGGGTACCTGTAAGAGCGCGGGATGGGCCGTGATCTAACAAGTGAACAAATCGAGATGCTTGCAAATCGCCGGAGAAGCGAACGTCGGGTGTGCAGTCGGCTTGCCAAGATTCATCTTGGCGCGGGCTCGCTGCCGAGGGATTGCACGATCACGGATATTTCCGATGGCGGCGTGAAAGTGGTGGCGGAGTTTCTCGAAGTGCCGCCGCAGTTCACCATCATCTTCGCGCCGGACTATTCCCGCCAGTGCCAGCTCCGCTGGCGCATCGGCTGCGAATTCGGCGCCGAATTCATCGATTGAAATCGATTGGGGCGGCCGGACGGCCGTCCTTAACGGGAAATTAGCGTTAATCGGGAAAGCATCTCTGATCAGTCGCCGACGGTAGATCAGAGTATGTCCCAGCGTTCGTCCCAGTATTCGTGCCTTGTCTCTTCCCCGGCGCGATTGCTGCTGTCCGCGCTTCTCGCGTTAGGACTTTGCGGCTGCCAGACCACCGGGCTCGAGGACATCACGGGCGCGCTCGGCACCAGGTCGGAAAAGACCCGCGAGGCCAAGCCCGGTATCGACGCCTTGCGCGAGCGCTACCGGGCAACCCCAAGCGATCCCGAGGTCGCGCTGCAATACGGCAAGGCGCTGCGTGAAAACGGCCAGCGCTCGCAGGCCGTCGCCGTGCTCGAGCAGGCCGTGCTCACCCATTCCAGCAACAAGCCGCTGCTTGCGGCTTATGGCCGCGCGCTCGCCGACAACGGCGATTTCCAGCAGGCCTTCGATGTGCTGAGCCGCGCGCATACGCCGGAGGATCCCGACTGGCACATCCTGTCGGCGCAAGGCACGGTGCTCGATCAGCTCGGCCGCAACGAGGAGGCGCAGCAATATTACGGCAGCGCCTTGAAGATCGTGCCGGACGAGCCGTCGGTGCTGTCCAATCTCGGACTGTCCTACGTGCTGCAGAACAATCTGCCCAAGGCGGAGGCGACGCTGCGCCGCGCCTATGAGCGCGCGCCGCAGGACGCGCGCGTGCGGGCCAATCTCGCATTCGTGGTCGGACTACAGGGACGCCAGGCCGAGGCCGAAGGCATCGTCAAGGCCGATCTGCCGCCGGACGAAGCCCAGGCCAAGGTCGCGGCGCTGCGGCAGCTCCTCATCAAGAAGCAGCAGCGCGCGGAGAAGTAGCTCCGCTCGCCGCTAGAGCGTGATGGGATTGCCTCGAGGAAGGTGCGCTTCCTCCTCCGCGGGGGGAGGGCTGGGGAGAGGGTGTCTTCACAATCGAGAACCCCCAAGAGGAAAAAGCCCTCACCCGCCGCTTCGCGGCGACCTCTCCCGCAAGCGGGAGAGGTTGAACGAGCTGGTGGCCCAATCGTTTCAACCAAAAGCCATCATGCCCTACGACGCCTTGCGATGCGGCGCGGATTCGCGCTTCGGCTTGCCCTTCAGTTTCTTCAGCAGCGGCGCCAGCAGCGATTGCCTCGGCTTCTTGACCTCGCCGCGGCCGGCAAGCCGGTTGGCGAGGTTCTGGAACGTCTCGGCGGTGCGGTGGCTCCTGGAGACTTCGGCGATCATCTGGCCGTTATTGGCCGCGGTCGAGAACAATTTCGAATCGAAGGGAATCACCGCGACCGGCTGACTTTCCATGGTCTTGGCGAAGGCCTTGACCTCGATCTCCGCGCGCTTGTGCATGCCGACCTGGTTCAGACAGTAGAGCGGCGGCCGATCGTTCGGCCGCGCCGCCTTGAGCACGCTGAGCATGTTCTTGGTGTTGCGTAAGTTGGCGAGATCGGGCTCGGCCACGATCACGATGTCGTCGGCGTTGATCAGCGCGCGACGCGTCCAGCCCGACCATTGATGAGGCACGTCGAGCACGATGCAGGGCGTAGTCATGCGCAGCGTGTCGAACACGGCGTCGAAGGCTTCGGCGCCGAAATCATAGACGCGGTCAAGGCTAGCGGGTGCGGCGAGCAGGCTGAGACGCTCGGTGCATTTGGCGAGCAGGCGCTCCATCAGCGCGGTGTCGGGGCGCTCCTGCGTCAGCACCGCGTTGGCGATGCCCTGCACAGGATCCTGATTGAAGTCGAGACTCGCGGTTCCGAAGGCAAGATCGAGATCGATCACGACCGAATCGAGCGCCAGATCGCGCGCGATGGTCCACGCGACGTTGTGCGCGACCGTGGATGCGCCGACGCCGCCCTTGGCGCCGACCACCGCGATGACGCGGCCGGTGATGATGGCCTCGGAGGCCGAGAACAGGCTGCAGATCGAGCGCACCACGTCGATGGTCTCGACCGGTCCGATCACGTAGTCGTTGACGCCGCGGCGCACCAGCTCGCGATAGGGCGCCTCATCGCTGGGATTGCCGATCACGACGACGCGGGTGCCGGGATCGCAGACGCCGGCGAGATCGTCGAGCCCCTCGAGGATGTCGCGCGTGCCGTCGGATTCGATCACGATCACGTTCGGCGTCGGCATCGTGCTGTAGGCCTCGACCGCCGCAGCAAGCCCGCCTTCCTTGACGGTGAGATGGGCCTTCGCAAGCCGGCGATCCTGGCCGGCCGCGCTGATGGCGTCGTAGGTCTGCTCGGTCTCGCAAAACGCCTGCACCGAGACCCGCGGGACCGGGGCAATGTGCTCGTCGGGGTGCTGCGGACCGTCGGCGTCGTCTTCGTATTGGCCGCTCATTGTCATTTGCCCGTGTCGCTGAGTTTGGCCTTGTCGGCGTCGGGATAGGTCGTCGAGGTCGGCATGCCCTTGCGGTAGCGCTCGAACGCGATCGCGCGCCGCTCCGTATAGGCAGGGGTTTCGGCGCGCGGCTGCTCGAGATCGGCGGGGTTGTCGATCATCGCCGCGAGGTTGCGCTGCGTCGCGCAGCCGAGGTTGAAGTACGGCTTGTTCTCGTTGTAGCCGGGGTCGAAGATCGAGGGTCCGGTATCCTCCGGCCACAATCCGCAGGGGCCTGCCACCGCGGCGATTTTCGAATAGCTCAGCCGGATGGTCGGAAGCAGGCCGGGATCATCAGGGCGATAGGGGCGCTGCACGATGCCGCGCGCGGGCACGCCGCCGGCCGCCAGCACCGAGCGGATTTCGTGGTAGGTCGCAGCCGCAGCGCGGGCGTTCCTGGTGTCGACGGGCACGTCGACCACGACGGCGCCGGTGCCTTCATGCGCCCAGTCCCGCGCGATGCCCATGACGTCGGCGCGCTGCGCCCCCGACAGGCCGCCGCGGGCCTGGCCGACGAAGATCACGATCGAGCGCTTGCCCTCCTGCACCGCGATCGGATGGCGCTGGCGATAGTCGGTCGGCACCGTCTGGGTGATGACCTCCTCGGTGGTGTTGCACGCACCGAGCGTGACGGCGAGCCCCATCAGCGCGACCGCGAGGCGCAGCCTGTTGCGGCAATCGACCGGTAGTCTCGTCATCGCTTCATCCCCCTCGTGTTGAAGCTTCCTTCGTCTCAGTCGATGATGAAGCCGAAATCGCCCTGGTAGCCGGTGACGGGATCGACGTGGCTCGCGATGCCGTAGAGGCGGTTCATGCGGCCGAGCAGCGCGGATTGCGAATCCGATGGCGGCGCAAACCCGTCATTGGGCCGTGATAGTTCCTTCTGCGCGACCGCGCGCACGACATAGGGCGTCACGATCACCATCAGCTCGGTTTCGTTGTTCACGTAGTCCTGGCTGCGGAACAGCTGGCCAAGCACCGGAATCTGGTCGAAGCCGGGCAGGCCGTTGATCGCCTGCTTGGTCTGCTGCTGGATCAGGCCGGCCATCGCCATCGAACCACCTGACGGAATCTCGAGCGTGGTCTCGGCGCGGCGGGTCTGGATCGAGGGGATCGTGACGGAGCTCGTGGAGCTCGAGGAGATCGACTGCGAGACGGTGATTGAATTGGTGTTCGACAGCTCCGAGACCTCGGTCATCACGCGCAGGCTGATGCGGCCCTCGCTCAGCACCACCGGCGTGAAGTTCAGGGAGATGCCGAACTTCTTGTAGGAGATCTGCGTGGTGCAGACATGCGTGACGGGATCGCAGGCATAGCCTCCCGGAATCGGGAATTCGCCGCCAGCGATGAAGGTCGCCGATTCACCGGAGATCGCGGTGAGATTCGGCTCGGCAAGCGTCTTCACGACACCGGCGCTCTCCATCGCGCGAATGGTCGCGGCGACCGTGACATTGCCCTTGGAGAGGGCGCCCAGCCCGAGCCCGTTGTTGCTGACCAGCGGTCCGCCGCTGACCGAGAACGGGTTGGAATTGTTGAAGCTCACGACCGCCGTGCCGGCATTCAGGCTCGCGCTGAGATCGACGCCCATCTGCTTGATGATGTCGCGGCGCATTTCGGCGACCACGACCTTCAGCATCACCTGGTCGCGGCCGCGCACGACGATGTTGTTGACGACCTTGTCGGTGCCGCCGACCAGCTTTGCGGCGACGTCGCCGGCCTGCTGCGCCTCGACCGGGCTCGACACCGAGCCGGTCAGCATGACGCCGTCACCGACGCCTTCGATCTGGACGCCCGGCATCGACTGCCGGAGTGCGGCGCGCACGCCGTTGAGGTCGCGCTTCACCGCGATGTCGTAGGAGGCCACCTGCTGGCCGTCTGCCGAAAAGAACACGACGTTGGTCTGCCCGACCGCGGCACCGATGATATAGGCGCGCTGTGAGGAGCGGATCACGGCGTTGGCGATCTTGGGATCGGCGACGAGCACGTCCTTCACGTCGCGCGGCAGGTCGATCACCACCGACTTGCCGACGCCGAGCGCCAGGAAGCGGGTCCTGGCCGGAGCGGTCGTTGCGACCGGCGACACGCCGAGATCGGGCGCCTGCACCGGGGTCTGGTCGCCGACCGGTGCGTCTGCCGCAATCGCCGGTGCTGCGGCGAGGCCCAGCATCAGCATGATCCCCAGCCCGAAAGAACGTGCGCCATTCCCCCGAATGCGCATCGCGTTCCGATACTCCCCACTCGTCATCCCGGGTATCCCCATCACTTACGCGGGCACTCGAACCGCACGTGGCGGGTTCCCTCGTCATCGATGAGTAGGCAGTAAAAGTATAAGGGGTGTTGCGAGGCCGAATGTGATCGCCGGTCACGCAGCCCGTTTTGGCTGCATGGTGAACGCCGCGTTATTCGGAATGCGAGAACTCCGTAGATTCACGCAAGAGCACAGCCGTTTTGTGTCTGTGCGTGACGCGACATGGTGAACGCGTGGTTAGCTCGCGAAGCGAAAGCCTGTTGCGGTCGAGTGAAGCGTCTTGCCTCAATATCGTCCTGGCGAAAGCCAGGACCCAATACCCCAGGGAGTTGTTGCAGCAGGAGGTAGAGGCCACACGGCCGCCGTCAAAACGAGTCGTTGGGGTAATGGGTCCTGGATCGGCGCTTGCTCTGCTCGCTTGTCCAGGACGACGTGGGGAAGTGGCGGCGCGTGCAACCTTACTTGCTTCGCTTCTGCTCGATCACGTCCCAGATCTTCGCCGCGACATCCGGCCCGCCGAGCCGCGCGATCGCGCGGATGCCGGTAGGCGAGGTCACGTTGATCTCGGTGAGGCGGTCGTTGATGACGTCGAGGCCGACGAACAGCAGGCCGCGTTCGCGCAGTGCCGGCCCGACCGTTTCACAGATCTCGCGTTCGCGCGGGGTGAGGTCGGTTGCCTGCGCCGCGCCGCCGCGCACCATGTTGGAGCGGAGATCGTCGGGGGCCGGGACGCGATTGACGGCACCGGCGAACTCGCCATTGACCAGGATGATGCGCTTGTCGCCGTGCTTCACCTCGGGGATGAACTGCTGGATCACCCAGGGCTCTTTGAAGGTCACCGAGAACATGTCGTAGAGCGAGCCGAAATTCATGTCCTGCGGCATCACGCGGAACACCGCGGCGCCGCCATGGCCGTGCAGGGGCTTCATGACGACGGCGCCGTGCTGTTCGCGGAAGGCGTTGATCTCGTCGAGATCGCGCGAGATCAGCGTCGGCGGCATCAGCTGCGGAAAGTTCATCACGAACAGCTTTTCCGGCGCGTTGCGCACGCTCGCGGGATCGTTGACCACCAGCGTCTTCGGATGAATCCGCTCCAGGAAATGCGTCGAGGTGATGTAGGCGAGATCGAACGGCGGGTCCTGGCGCAGCAGCACCACGTCAAAGCCGTTCAGCGCCTCGCGCCGAGGCTCGCCGAGAGTGAAGTGATTGCCGGGCTCGTCACGCACGGTGAGGAGCTGCACCGGTGCGACCAGCTCGTCGCCGACCTGCGACAGCTTGTCGGGCGTGTAATAGGACAGCCCGTGGCCGCGCTTCTGCGCCTCCAGAAGCAACGCAAAGGTGGAATCGCCCTTGATGTTGATGCGGGCGATGGGGTCCATCTGGACGGCGACGTTCAGTTTCATGGGCTGCCTTTCAGGTCGAGGCGTCGAATGCCGCCAACACATGGCGTGGAAGTGACCGCGGCGCAATCAGCATGGCGTCGAATCGCAATTCAAATTCGGCATGCTCGGGATGCGCGACAAGCCACCCTTGCGCGGCGTCGATGATGCGCTGCTGCTGGCGCGGCGTTACGGCGAAGGCGGCGTCATCGAGGCTGGCGCGGGCCTTGACCTCGACGAAGGCGATCAGATTGCGCCGGCGCGCCACGATGTCGATTTCGCCATGCGGCGTGCGGAAGCGTCTCGCCAGGATGCGATAGCCCTTGGCGATCAGGAAGGCCGCGGCGCGGCTTTCCGCGGAAATGCCGGTCTGGAATGCGGCGATGCGTTCGGGCGAGGGGGGCTTCGGCTCCGCCGGCGGGGCGCCGTCAGTCTTCGTCATCGCCGCCCCGCAGGTTCCTTTGCAGGCTCTTGGCAAGCTCAAGCGCACGCGCATAGACTTCGCGGCGCGGACGGCCGGAGAGCTCGACCGCATGGGCGACGGCGTCCTTGACGCTGCCGGTCGCGAGCTGTTCGCGCAGGAGCTCGTCGAGCGCATCCGGCGTCATCTCCTCCACATCGGCGGCCGGCGGGCCGATCACCAGCACGAATTCGCCGCGGGTCTCCAGCGTGTCCGCTCGGCGCGCGAGCTCGCTGAGGGAGCTGCGCGAGATCTCCTCGTGAAGCTTCGTCAGCTCGCGGCAGATCGCGGCTTCGCGGTTGCCCATGACTTCGGCGAGATCGGCCAGCGTCTCCTGCACGCGATTGCCGGAATCGAACAGCACCAGCGTCGCATCGATCCGGGCGAGCTCACTGACGCGCTTGCGGCGCGCGGTTGATTTGGCAGGCAAAAAGCCTTCGAAGAAGAAGCGGTCGGTCGGCAGCGCGGCGACCGACAGGGCCGCCAGCACCGAGGACGGGCCGGGCAGCGCATACACCGCGTGGCCAGCGGCGGAAACCTCGCGCACCAGCTTGAAGCCGGGATCGGAGATCAGCGGCGTGCCGGCATCGGAGACCAGCGCGATCGAGCCGCCTCGCGCAAGCGCCTCCAGGATCTTTGGCCGGGCCGCCTCCGCATTGTGCTCGTGATAGGGTTTGAGCTGCACAGCGATGCCGTAACGTTCGGTCAGCCGTCGCGTGATCCTTGTGTCCTCGCAGGCGACGATGTCGACGCCGGCCAGCGTCTCGAGCGCCCGCAAGGTGATGTCGCCGAGATTGCCGATGGGGGTGGCGACGAGGTAGAGGCCCGGCGCCGCCTTGCTGGCTGAAAAGTGATGGGCGCCAATGGCAAAACCGCGTGCGTGGGGTTCCACCGCACCTTCAGGCGTATTTATCGGGGCGGTCTTTGCGCGCATAATGGATACTTAACGGGAGAGACGCGCTTGCGCCATATTCGCGGCGAAAAGCCCGCGTTGGTGCAGTCTCGCAAAAGTCGGCGGGCAGCTTGCCATGGTCGAAGGGCAGCCGCGTTAAGCGGTCATTATCCTTTTGTTTTGGTTAACTATTCGTCGACAATATGCTGCAATCCGCGTCCTCCCTTGCGGAGGTGAAGTCCTGACCGGCCCTCAAAAATCGGCTGGTCGTTACGAAGAGCTGCCATGCCGGGCCCGCGTTACCCCAAGTCTTCCATCTCCGGGAAGTCTCCCACCTCCGGGCCCCGATCGTCGGGGGCGACCCGGCGCGGCGCGCTTGGGATCTTGCTCGGCACGCCCTTGCTGTCTGCCTGCACCGGCGTGCAGCAGACCCTGAGCCAGTTCTCCAGTCCCCAGCCGGCGCCCGCGGGGCCGCCGCAGCAGGCCACCACTGCCGGCAACGGCGGGGTGAAGGTCGGCCTGATCCTGCCGCTGTCGGCCGCCGGCAATGCCGGGCTCGCCGCGCAGTCGATGCGCAACGCCGCCGAAATGGCGCTCGCCGAATTCCAGAACCCGAACATTCAGCTCCTGATCAAGGACGACAACGGCACGCCGCAGGGCGCGCAAGGCGGCGCGCAGCAGGCGGTCGACGAAGGCGCGGAGATCATTTTGGGTCCGCTGTTCGCCCAATCCGTGCCGGCTGTCGCGCAGGTCGCGCGCACGCGCGGCATCTCGGTGATGGCGTTCTCGACCGATGCCAGCATCGCCGGCCGCGGTGTCTTCCTGTTGAGCTTCCTGCCCGAGTCGGACGTCAACCGCATCGTCGAATATTCCGCCAGCATCGGGAAGCGCTCCTTCGCGGCGCTGCTGCCGGAGAATGCCTATGGCAATGTGGTGGAGGCGGCCTTCAAGGCGGCGGTGCCGCGGCGGGGCGGGCGCGTGGTCGCATTCGAGAAATTCGGCGGCGATCGCGCCACGCCGGCGCGCAACGTCGCGCAGGCGCTTGGCAGCGCGGATGCGCTGTTCATCGCCGATGACGGCGATTCCGTCGTCGCGGTGGCCGATGCGTTGACAGCGGCAGGCGCCAATTTGCGTAACATCCAGCTGCTCGGCACGGGGCTGTGGGACAATCCGCGCGTCTATGCCAGCCAGGCGCTCCAAGGCGGTCTCTACGCCGCACCCGACCCGGCGGGCTTTCGCGCCTTCTCCGGCCGCTACCGCACGAAATACGGCGCCGAGCCTGTGCGCACGGCAACGCTCGCCTATGATGCAGTCGCGCTCGTCGCAGCGCTCGCGCGCACGCAAGGCACCACGCGCTTCTCGCAGGACGTTCTCACCAACCCATCCGGCTTCGCCGGCATCGACGGCCTGTTCCGCTTCCGCGCCGATGGCACGAACGAGCGGGGATTAGCGGTGATGAAGGTGACGACCGGCGGCGGCGTCGCGGTCGCGGGCTCGCCAAAGAGTTTCGGGGCGTAGCTGCTTTCCTCAGCGTCGTCCTGGCGAAAGCCAGGACGACGATGGGAGAGAGCTTACGCCGCCAGATCCGCGACCACCGCATCCAGCACCGGAAATCCGCTGCTGGTCACGCGCAGGCGGCCGGTCGTGTCGACGGTGATGGCGCCTTCCTCGCGCAGAAGCGCGATGCGGCGGGGATCGAGCGTGCGGCCGGCGAGCGCGGCGTAGCGCTTGGGGTCGATGCCTTCGGCCAAGCGCAATCCCATCAGCAGGAATTCGTCGGCGCGCTCCTCGCTGTTGAGGAGCTCGTCGGTGACGACGCCGTCGCCATTGGTCTCGACCCGCATCAGCCAGGCCTCGGGACGCTTCTCGGTGGCAATCGCGTGCCTGATGCCGTCGATGTCGAGGCGGCCATGCGCGCCGGGGCCGATGCCGGCATATTCCTCGCCGCGCCAGTAGACCAGATTGTGCCGGCACTCGGCGCCGCGGCGTGCGTGATTGGAAATCTCGTAGGCGGGCAGGCCGAGCTTGTCGCAGGTCTCCTGCGTGACGTCATAGAGCGCGCGCGCGAGCGCCTCGTCAGGTGTCTTCAATTTGCCGGCCTGGTGCAGGCCGAAGAACGGCGTGCCTTCCTCGATGGTGAGCTGGTAGAGCGACAAATGCTCGGCGGCTTCATCGATGGCGTGGCGGAGCTCGCCCTCCCACATCGCCGGCGTCTGGTCGGGGCGGGCATAGATCAGGTCGAACGAGTAGCGGTCGAACGAGCGGCGCGCGATCGCAACCGCATCGAGCGCCTCGCGCGCGCTGTGCAGCCGTCCGAGCATCTTCAGCGAGACGTCATCAAGCGCCTGCACGCCGAGCGAGACGCGGTTGACGCCGGCTGTGCGATAGCCGGCAAAGCGCGTGGCCTCGACGCTGGTGGGATTGGCTTCCAGCGTGACTTCGACATCGCGAGCGACCTGCCAGTGCTTGCCGATCGCCTCCAACACGGCGCCGACGGTCGCCGGCTGCATCAGGGACGGCGTGCCGCCGCCGAGGAAGATCGAGGTGACCTCGCGGCCGGGCGTGCGCGCGGCCGTGGTCTCGATCTCGCGAGCGAAGGCGCGGGCGAAGCGCATCTCGTCGATGGCGGCGTGGCGGACATGGCTGTTGAAGTCGCAATAGGGACATTTCGACAGGCAGAACGGCCAGTGCACGTAGACGCCGAAGGCGTCCCTGTCAGCGCGGCTCAAGGCAGATCTCCGCAAGTTTCACGAAGGCGCGGGCACGGTGCGAGAGGCCAAGGCCCAAAGGCGGCAGGCCGTGCTTCTCGATGCTTTCCATCTCGCCAAAGGTGCGCGCATGGCCGTCGGGCAGGAACATCGGATCGTAGCCGAAGCCGGCGGTGCCGCGCGGCGGCCAGGCCAGCGTGCCGTCGACGCGCGCCTCGACCTCCTCGAGATGATCGTCAGGCCAGGCGACGCAGAGCGCGGAGACGAAGTGCGCCTTGCGCTTGTCCGGCGTGGTGGCGCCGCGCTCTTGCAACAGGCGCTCGATCTGCGCCATCGCGGCGGCGAAATCCTTCTTCGGGCCCGCCCAGCGCGCGCTGTAGATTCCCGGCGCGCCGTCGAGCGCGTCGACCACGATGCCGGAATCATCGGCGAAGGCCGGAAGCTTGGTCGCCTTTGCAGCGGCGATGGCCTTGATCGCGGCATTGCTGCGAAAGTCGTTGCCTGTCTCTTCCGGCTCGGGCAGGCCAAGCTCGCCGGCCGAGACTGCCTCGACGCCGTGCGGCGCGAGCAGCTCCCGCATCTCGGCAAGCTTGCCGGGATTGTGGGTCGCGATGATCAGCTTGCCTGTGATTCGCCGGTGCATGGCCTATTGACTACGCCACCGCCATTTTCTGCAAGTCCACGAGACGCGCGACACCCTTGCGGGCCAGCGCCATCAGCGACAGGAACTCGCCTTCCGTGAACGGCTCGCGTTCCGCGGTGCCCTGGACCTCGATGATACGGCCATCGCCCGTCATGACGAAATTGGCGTCGGTCTCGGCTTCGGAGTCCTCGGCATAATCGAGATCGAGCACCGGCGTGCCGTTGTAGATGCCGCAGGAGATCGCGGCGACGTTGTCGCGCAGCACGTTGGCCTTGATCATGTTGCGCGTCTTCATCCAGTTGATGCAGTCGGCGAGCGCGACCCAGGCGCCGGTGATCGAGGCCGTGCGCGTGCCGCCGTCGGCCTGGAGCACGTCGCAATCGACCGTGATCTGGCGCTCGCCGAGCGCTTCGAGATCGACGATGGTGCGAAGCGAGCGGCCGATCAGGCGCTGGATCTCGACGGTGCGGCCGCTCTGCTTGCCGGCGGAAGCCTCGCGTCGAGTACGTTCCGAGGTCGCGCGGGGCAACATGCCGTATTCGGCCGTGACCCAGCCACGGCCCTGGCCCTTCAACCACGGCGGCAAACGGTCCTCCAGCGTGGCGGTGACCAGCACATGGGTGTCGCCGAACTTCACGAGGCAGGAGCCTTCCGCATATTTGACCACGCCGCGCTCCAGCGTCACGGGGCGCAATTCGTCGGGCGCACGGCGGCTTGGCCGCATGGGAAATCCTCCAAAACTCGCAGGGAAAGGCTGTTCGCGGTGCTTGTAGGAGGGGGAAGGGGGCCCGGCAAGCGCTTTTCCCCCGGGGCGGCGAAACGCTGTCCCCACCCCGGCCAAAGACCCGCTTGTCAGGGGCCCTCCAGATGGACAAATTATGTGCAACTGAGAGGAGTTACCGTCTGTGGCCCATCACGATCCGATTCATCTGATCGCGCCGCGCGCAGGCCTCGCCCAGCTCAACGAGCGTTCTCGCGACATCTTTCGTCAAATCGTCGAGAGTTATCTGGCGACTGGCGAGCCGGTCGGCTCGCGCAATATTTCGCGCCTGATCGCGTTGCCGCTGTCGCCGGCCTCGGTGCGCAACGTCATGGCCGACCTGGAACAGCTCGGCCTGATCTATGCCCCGCACACCTCCGCCGGCCGGCTGCCGACGGAACTCGGCCTGCGCTTCTTCGTCGATGCCCTGATGCAGGTCGGTGAGCTGAACGAGGCCGAGCGGCAATCGATCCAGAGCCAGCTCACCACCGTCGGTCACGCCCAGTCGGTCGAGGCGGCCCTGGAGGAGGCGCTGACGCGGCTGTCGGGCCTCACCCGCGCCGCGGCCGTCGTCTTGACGCCGAAATCCAATGCGCGGCTGAAGCATATCGAATTCGTCCGCCTGGAACCGGAGCGTGCGCTGGTGATCCTGGTCGGCGAGGACGGCCAGGTCGAGAACCGCGTGCTGACGCTGCCGCTCGGGGTTCCCTCCTCGGCGCTGACGGAGGCTTCCAACTTCCTCAATGCCCGTATCCGCGGCCGTACCCTGGCCGAGGCGCGGCTCGAGCTGGAAACCGCACTCGGGCAGGCCCGCGCCGAGCTCGACCAGCTCACCCAGAAGGTGATCTCGGCGGGCATCGCGAGCTGGTCCGGCGGCGAGAACGAGGACCGCCAGCTCATCGTGCGCGGCCACGCCAATCTGCTCGAAGACCTCCATGCGCTGGAGGATCTCGAGCGGGTGCGGCTGCTGTTCGACGATCTCGAGACCAAGCGCGGCGTGATCGACCTGCTCGGGCGCGCCGAGACCGCCGAGGGCGTGCGCATCTTCATCGGCTCGGAGAACAAGCTGTTCTCGCTGTCGGGCTCCTCGACGATCATCTCGCCGTATCGGGATGCCGCCGGTCACATCGTCGGTGTTCTGGGCGTGATCGGGCCGACCCGGCTGAATTATGCCCGCGTGATTCCGACCGTGGATTACGCCGCCCGCATCGTCAGCCGCCTTTTGGGTGGCTGACGACCGTTTTCGCCTGATCACGGGTGCTTGATTTTCGCGCTGCGAAGCACGATATCCCGGCGAGAAAAATCCCAGACGACTTTTAGACCAGACGAGTTCGAGAAGGCAGCCGATGACCGAGCGAGACCGGCAATCCGAAGACACGACCGCGCCGACCGGCGAGCCCGTGGTGTCGAAGCCCTACATCATGCCCGACGATCCGGAACCCGGTTCGGTCGAGGTCTTGCAGAAGGAAGCCGCCGAGGCGCGCGACCGCATGCTGCGGACGCTGGCCGAGATGGAGAATTTGCGCAAGCGCACCACCAAGGAGGTCGCCGACGCGCGCCTCTACGGCATCACCGGTTTTGCGCGCGACGTGCTCGACATCGCCGACAACCTCCAGCGTGCGCTCGATGCGGTGCCGGCCGAGGCGCGTGCCAATGCCGATCCCGGCCTCACCGCGCTGATCGAGGGCGTGGAGCTCACCGAGCGCTCGCTGCTCAACGCGCTGGAAAAACACGGCGTGAAGAAGTTCGACCCCTCGGGCCAGAAGTTCGATCCGAACTTCCAGCAGGCGATGTTCGAGGTGCCCGATCCGTCGGTGCCGTCGGGCACCGTGGTCCAGGTCGTGCAGGCCGGCTACACGATCGGCGAGCGCGTGCTGCGCCCGGCCCTCGTCGGCGTCGCCAAGGGCGGCGCGAAGGCGGCTGCCGCCGCCAACAACAACGAGTCGAACGGCGCGGCGTAAGCCGTGTTCTGAAAGTTATGTCGTCATTCCGGGTTCGGCTCTTCGAGCCGCCCCGGAATGACGGTTTGCGCGCCTTACGCCGTGGCCGCGATATCCGCAGACTGGATCCGCTTCACGCCGGCCTTGGCCATGTCGGCCCAGGCTTTCGCGAGCGAGCCTTGCGTGTCGATGCCGCGGCAGGCGTCCTCCACCACATAGACCTCGAAGCCGGCCTTGCGCGCGTCGAGCGCGGTCCAGGCGACGCAGAAATCGGTTGCGAGACCCGCGACGAAGACGCGCTTGATCTTGCGCGACTTCAGATAGGCGGCGAGGCCGGTCGATGTCTTGCCGTCGGCCTCCAGGAAGGCCGAGTAGCTGTCGACGTCCTTGTGAAAGCCCTTGCGGATAATGAGCTCGGCCTGCGGGATCGACAGGTCCTTCGAGAGCGCGGCGCCGTCGGTGCCCTGCACGCAATGGTCGGGCCACAGCACCTGCTTGCCATAGGGCAGGTCGATGGTCTCGAACGGTTTCTTGCCGGAGTGAACAGAGGCGAACGACACGTGCCCCGGCGTGTGCCAGTCCTGCGTCATCACGACATTGGCGAAGGATTTGGCGATCTTGTTGATCACCGGCACCACCTGCTCGCCTTCCTTCACGGCGAGGCTGCCGCCGGGCAGGAAGCAGTTTTGCACGTCGATCACCAGCAGCGCGGAGGCATCATCGGGTTTGATCGCCGTCGCTGCCTTGAGCTTGCTTGAAACGAAGCTCGCGAGAGCAACAGTGGAAACGCCCGCGAGTACTTTGCGCCGATCCAGCATCGTACGTCCTCCCTCCAGGATGAACCTAACGGGAGGGGAGGCTAGTTCCATTTGTGTACGAACAAAAGCCCGAAAATGCGGCCGGCTTTGGCTAGGGAGTGAGCTGTTGCCGCAAGCTCGGTGCACCTCTCCCGCTTGCGGGAGAGGTCGGCGCAAGGCGCCGGGTGAGGGCTTTCTCCTCTTGGGGGTTCTCGATTGCGGAGACACCCTCTCCCCAGCCCTCCCCCGCAAGCGGGGATGGAGCGCGCCGTCCATTGTAAAGACGGCTACCCTTTCGGCTGGATGCCGTCGCGCACCGCACGGAAGCGCGTGAAGGACTCCGACCACTGGTCGCGCGGGGCGCTGGCGATGATGCGCAGCGACGTGCCGCCGCCGAAGCGGATCCATTGCACGACCGTGACAGGCGTCTTGTCCTTGCCGCTGACGCCGTCGAGCCGGGTTTCCATCGCCGGCTGGCCGTTGACGCGGATCTGCTCGGACATGGTGATTCTGGACTCGCGCAAGCCGGGGATCTGCATCGCTGCCTCCTGCGCGAAGCGGGCGCGATCATCCGCCTGCTGCGGCGTTGCGCCGATCAGGCCGATGATCATGTACGGCTTGGGCTCGAATCCCGTGGTCTCGTCGCCGTCGGCCAGCACGACGCTGGCGCCGGGCGACAGCGTGCGGACATTCTTGAAGTCGGCGAGATCGGTGATCCTGAACGGCATCTGCCCGAGCTGCTCGTCGACCGGCACCTCCTTGCGCGTCACCGCGGTGGCGAACATCTGCCGCACGGCGTCGTCCGAGTAGATCTTGGTGGCATTCTCGGGGACCTGCACGGCGACATAGCCGGAAAAGCCGGCGCCCGGCACGATCATCGAATACCGCTTCACCGTCTCCGCGCCGTTCTTGCCGGTCTCGACGGTGTAATAGGCAAGACCCGCCGGCGTATCGAGCTTGTCCGGCTTGATGTTGCCCATGCCGCCGGGATTGGTCTTGAAGGCGTTGGCGACCTCGCCATAGGCGTCGGACGGCAGCTCGGTGACCAGCACCTTGACGCCTCCGTCGTCGCTCTCGAAGCCCGGAAAGGTCTTGGCCTGGGAGAGGCCGATCAACGGCACCATGCCGACGCGCGCACCCGGCGGGAAAACGGCATCGGCCGCGAGGGCCGGAAGGGCGGAAGCAATGGCAAAGACGAGCGCGGCGAGGGGGCGTATCAATTTCATGGCTAGTCTACTTGGTCCATATTGAGGCCGTTCGATGGTCGGCCGTCGGGCCCTTTGTCGCGCGGGGCGCGGTCCCTGGCGGAGCTGTCCGGCCGTCCAGGCCTTTGTCGCCCGCTCTATTAACGGGTTTGGCCGAGCCGTAACAGGGTTGGACACGATAGCCCGGCGCTGAGGACTGAACCCCTTAATAAACCCTCACCAAGAGCGGCTTTCGAGGCCGGTATGATCTTCCAAAACCCAATGTTTTCGCGGCTGAAACTTGCGTTCGGTCCTTGCGGGCCCCTCCCCCCCTCCTATATGAGCCTCAACCATCGCAATATCGCGGATGTTTGATCTTAGGGGGTTTTGGATCGGGTGCCTTCTGGGCCCAACCAACCTGCCGCAAAAAGAAGGATATCAGGACCATGGGAAAGGTCATTGGGATCGACCTCGGCACCACGAACTCGTGCGTCGCCGTAATGGATGGCAAGAACGCCAAAGTTATCGAGAATTCCGAGGGCATGCGCACGACGCCTTCGATCGTCGCCGTCACGGACGACGGTGAGCGCCTCGTCGGCCAGCCCGCCAAGCGCCAGGCCGTCACGAATCCCGAGCGCACCTTCTTCGCAGTGAAGCGCCTCATCGGCCGCCGCTACGACGACCCGATGGTCGAGAAGGACAAGAAGCTCGTTCCGTACAAGATCGTAAAGGCTTCCAACGGCGACGCCTGGGTCGAGGCCGATGGCCAGACCTATTCGCCCTCGCAGGTCTCGGCGTTCATCTTGCAGAAGATGAAGGAGACCGCGGAAGCCCATCTCGGCCAGAAGGTCGATCAGGCCGTCATCACCGTTCCCGCCTACTTCAACGACGCCCAGCGCCAGGCAACGAAAGACGCCGGCAAGATCGCGGGCCTCGAAGTGCTGCGCATCATCAACGAGCCGACCGCGGCTGCGCTCGCCTATGGTCTGGACAAGACCAAGACCGGCACGATCGCGGTTTACGACCTCGGCGGCGGAACGTTCGATATCTCCATTCTCGAGATCGGCGACGGCGTGTTCGAGGTGAAGTCGACCAACGGCGACACCTTCCTCGGCGGCGAGGATTTCGACATGCGCCTCGTTGGCTATCTTGCCGATGAGTTCCAGAAGGAGCAGGGCATCAACCTGCGCAACGACAAGCTCGCTTTGCAGCGCCTGAAGGAAGCCGCTGAAAAGGCCAAGATCGAGCTGTCCTCGACGACACAGACCGAGATCAACCTGCCGTTCATCACGGCGGACCAGACCGGGCCGAAGCATCTGACCATGAAGCTCACCCGCGCCAAGTTCGAGGCGCTGGTCGACGACCTCATCCAGAAGACCGTCGAGCCCTGCCGCAAGGCGCTGAAGGATGCCGGCGTCACCGCCGGTGAGATCGGCGAAGTCGTTCTGGTCGGCGGCATGTCGCGCATGCCGAAGGTCCAGGAAGTCGTGAAGCAACTGTTCGGCAAGGAGCCGCACAAGGGCGTCAACCCGGACGAAGTCGTGGCGATCGGCGCCGCGATCCAGGCCGGCGTGCTCCAGGGCGACGTCAAGGACGTGCTGCTGCTCGACGTGACCCCGCTGTCGCTGGGCATCGAGACGCTGGGCGGCGTGTTCACCCGCATCATCGACCGCAACACCACGATCCCGACCAAGAAGAGCCAGGTGTTCTCGACCGCCGAGGACAACCAGAACGCGGTCACCATCCGCGTCTTCCAGGGCGAGCGTGAGATGGCGGCCGACAACAAGATGCTCGGCCAGTTCGACCTGATGGGCATTCCGCCGGCCCCGCGCGGCATGCCGCAGATCGAGGTGACCTTCGACATCGACGCCAACGGCATCGTCAACGTGTCGGCCAAGGACAAGGCGACCGGCAAGGAGCAGCAGATCCGCATCCAGGCCTCCGGTGGTCTGTCGGAAGCCGACATCGACAAGATGGTCAAGGACGCCGAGGCCAATGCCGCGGCCGACAAGCAGCGCCGCGAGGCGGTCGACGCCAAGAACCATGCCGACGCGCTGGTGCATTCCACCGAGAAGGCGCTGGCCGAGCACGGCTCGAAGGTCGCCGAGACGGAGCGCCGAGCCATCGAGGATGCCGTCAGCGATCTCAAGGAAGCGCTGAAGGGCGACGATGCCGAGGCGATCAAGGCCAAGACCAACACGCTGGCCCAGGCTTCGATGAAGCTCGGCGAAGCCATGTACAAGCAGCAGGCCGAGGCCGACGCCAAGAAGGATGCGGCCAAGGACGACGTCGTCGACGCGGAGTTCACCGAAGTCGACGACGACAAGACCAACAAGAAGTCCGCCTGAACCCGTTGAGGTTCATGATGCGGACGGCTTGCACCCATGCTGCGATTGCCTCCCCCCACAAGGGGGAGGCTGTCGTGCCGGGTCAGGCGGGGTGCGTCCCCGTTACGTCAGATCAACTCCCAGCCGCTATTCTGCATGCAGCCATGCAGCCCATTGCCGTGAGGCGAGGGGGTGCTCATATCGTCGCGTGGCGACGCTGTTTTGTCCCGGCCTGAACGACCGACCGAGCTCACAATGTCCACCAAGCGCTGCTACTACGAAACCCTCGAAGTCGAACGCGACGCCGACGATTCCGTATTGAAATCGTCCTTCCGCAAGCTGGCGATGAAATTCCATCCCGACCGCAATCCCGGGGATGATTCGAGCGAAGTTCGCTTCAAGGAGATCAACGAGGCCTATGAGGTCCTGAAGGACAAGGACAAGCGCGCGGCCTACGACCGCTATGGTCATGCGGCCTTCGAGCAGGGCGGTGGCTTCGGCGGCGGTGGCGCCGGTTTCGGCGCGGGCTTCGCCTCGTCATTCTCGGACATTTTCGAAGACCTGTTCGGCATGGCCGGACAGCGCGGCCGCGGCGGCCGTGAGCGTGGGGCCGACCTGCGCTACAACATGGAGATCACGCTCGAGGAGGCCTTCGGCGGCAAGACCGCGCAGATCGAGATCCCGGTCTCCGTCACCTGCGAATCCTGTTCGGGGACCGGCGCCAAGGCCGGCACCAAGCCGAAGACCTGCTCGACCTGCGCCGGCGCCGGCCGCGTGCGGCAGTCGCAGGGCTTCTTCACGCTGGAGCGCACCTGCCCGGGCTGCCAGGGCCGCGGCCAGATGATCGAGGACGCCTGCCCGTCCTGTGTCGGGCAAGGCCGCGTCACGCGGGAGCGGACGCTGTCGGTCAATATTCCCCAGGGCGTCGAGGACGGCACGCGGATCAGGCTCGCCGGCGAAGGCGAGGCGGGGGTGCGCGGCGGTCCGTCCGGCGACCTCTACATTTTCCTCTCGCTGTCCCAGCACCAGTTCTTCCAGCGCGACGGCGCCGATTTGCATTGCCGCGTGCCGATCTCGATGGTCACGGCGGCCCTGGGCGGCGAGTTCGAAGTGCCGACCATCGACAAGGGTAAGTCCAAGGTGAAGATTCCGGCCGGAACCCAGTCCGGTCGCCGATTCCGCATTGCATCAAAGGGCATGCCGGTGCTGCGCTCGCGCCAGACCGGCGACATGTATGTCCAGGTCGCGGTCGAGACCCCGCAAAATCTCACCAAAAAGCAGCAGGAATTGCTGGCCGAGTTCGAAAAGCTCTCCTCCGGCGTGACCCAGCCGGAATCCGCGGGCTTCTTCGCCAAGGTCAAGGATTTCTTCGGTAATCGGGCGAATTGACTCGGCTTGACCGTATCGTTCGCGGCCTATACGTCTTTATGACCATTTTCTGACACGCCGCGGCGACGCGGTCCCGTCCGGTCCTGACATGCCCATGCAATCGTCCGTGCGCGCGTTGAAGAAGCCCCGTCTCGACGACGAGGTCCGCTTTCTCAGGTCGTGGATCGAAAAGCCGCTCCACATGGGGGCGGTGATGCCGTCGGGCCGGCTGCTCGCCCGCACCATGGCGCAGTATGTCGATCTCGATGCGGACGGACCGGTGGTCGAGCTCGGGCCCGGCACCGGCGCCATCACCAGCGCGCTGGTCGAGCGCGGCATCGATCAGAAGCGCCTCGTCCTCGTCGAATACAATCCCGGCTTCTGCGCGCTGCTGCGCGACCGCTATCCGCAAGCCACGGTGGTGCAGGGCGATGCCTACCGCCTGCGCGACACGCTCTGGAAGGTGCTGAGCGCGCCTGCCTCTGCCGTCGTCTCCGGCCTGCCGCTGGTCACCAAGCCGATGTTCACGCGCCTGCGCCTCATCCGCGATGCCTTCACGGCGCTCGCGCCCGGCGCGCCCTTCGTGCAGTTCACCTATTCGGTGGTGCCGCCGATCCCGAAATCGCTGCCCGGCGTGTCCACAGAGGCCTCGGAACGGATCTGGATGAACCTTCCGCCGGCCCGCGTCTGGGTGTATCGCAAGGGCTAATTCCGTCGGCTTTCGTCTTCGCGCGGCGGATCCTTTTCGCCGAACGCGTTTTTCTGGATGGCCGCACCAAAGATACTGATCATACCCGGCTCGCTGCGCACAGGCTCGCACAATGCGAAGCTGGCGGCGGTCGCCGCCTATGAATTCGCCCAGGCCGGCGTCGACGTCACCCGCATCTCGCTCGCCGACTTTCCGCTGCCGATCTATGACGAAGACCTGCATGTGAAGTCCGGCGTGCCCAAGCACGCGGTCAATCTGAAGCGCATGATCGGCGCGCATCAGGGGATCTTGATCGTCACGCCCGAATACAATGCCTCCGTGCCGCCGCTGCTCAAGAATGCGATCGACTGGATCACTCGCGTCCAGGACCCGCACGAGAGGCGCGGCGAAGTTTTCCGCAACCGCGCCTTCGCAATCGCCGGCGCCTCGCAGAGCAGGCTCGGCGGCGCGCGTGCGCTAGGGGCCTTGCGGCTGATCCTGAGCTCGTGCCACGCCAATGTGATTGCCAGCCAGCTCGCGCTCGCCTTTGCCGACCAGGCCTATGACGATATGGACAGGCTGAAGAACGAGAGCGATATCGCTGCGTTGCAGGACCTGGTGCGGCAACTGATCGACATTTCCCAACGCATGATGTGAGGTGACATGACGCAAGCCGAAATCGCCCCCCGCGACCGCCTGATCGTCGCGCTCGACCTGCCGAGCCCGGAATTGGCGGAGACGATGATCGATCGGCTTGGCGACAGCGTCACCTTCTACAAGATCGGCTATCGGCTCACTTATGCCGGCGGCTTGCCCCTGGTCGGCAAGCTCGCGGACCGCGGCAAGAAAGTGTTTCTCGATCTCAAGCTGCACGACATCGGCAATACGGTGATGCAGGGCGTCCAGAGCATCGGCAAACTCGGCGCGACCTTTCTCACGGTGCACGCTTATCCGCAGACCATGAAGGCGGCGGTCGAGGGGCGTGGCGCGTCGGCCCTGAAGATTCTCGGCGTGACCGTGCTGACCTCCTACAATGATGACGATCTGCATGCGGCCGGTTACCGGATCGGCGTCTCCGAGCTTGTCGAGGCGCGTGCGCAGCAGGCGCAGGTGCTCGGCGTCGACGGGCTCGTCTGCGCGCCCGAGGAAGCAGGTAGCTTGCGCAAGGTCGTTGGCCACCAGATGACCCTCGTCACGCCCGGCATCCGTCCCGCAGGCGCGCCGACCGGCGACCAGAAGCGCATCATGACGCCGGGACGCGCGCTCGCCGCGGGCGCCGACTATCTCGTGGTGGGACGTCCCATCATCGAAGCCACAGATCCCAAGGCAGCGGCCGAGGCCATCCAGACAGAGATCGCGCAGGCGCTGACCTGAACATCAACGAGGAGAAGAAGAATGACGGCAAAAGGCTACTGGATCGGGCGCGTCGACGTTCACAATGACGAGGGCTACAAGGTCTATGCGGCGGCGAACGCCGCCATCTTCAAGAAATGGGGCGGCCGTTTTGTCGTTCGCGGCGGCAAGCTCACCACTGTCGAGGGCGCCAGCCGTAGCCGCAACGTCGTGATCGAATTCCCCGACTACGAGACCGCGCTCGCCTGCTACAACTCGCCGGAATACCAGGCCAACATCAAGGTGCGCCAGCCGCACTCGATCGCCGATCTCATCGTCATCGAAGGCTACGACGGCCCGCAGCCGTAAGCTTCCTCCGTCATTCCGGGTTCGCCCTTCGGGTGCGCCGGAATGACGATGATGGTTGCCCCCTCGGTTGCCGGAACAGCATCCCCCCGCTACAACGGGCCCCGAAGAGGATCACACCATGTCCGACATGCGCTTGATTGTTGCTGGAGCCGGCGGCCGGATGGGCCGGACGCTGACGCGTGCGATTACCGAGACCAAAGGCGCGGTGCTGGTTGGCGCGCTGGAGGCGCCCGGATCGGAACTCCTGGGCAAGGATTCCGGCGTTCTCGCAGGTCTCCCGGCCAATGGCGTGACGCTTTCGGCCGATCTCTGGGCGATGTCGGCCGAGGCCGACGGCATTCTCGACTTCACGGTGCCGGCCGCGACCATTGCCAATGTCGCGATCGCCGCACAGCGCGGGCTCGTTCATGTCATCGGTACGACCGGTCTCTCGGCGTCCGATGACGCGGTGATCAAGAGCGTCACCAACCGCGCCGTTGTCGTCAAATCCGGTAACATGAGCCTCGGCGTCAATCTGCTCACCGCGCTGGTCAAGCGCGTGGCGCAGTCGCTGGGCGACGACTTCGATATCGAAATCGTGGAATCGCACCACCGTGCCAAGGTCGACGCGCCCTCGGGCACGGCACTGATGCTGGGCGAAGCCGCAGCGAGCGGCCGCGGCATTTCGCTGAGGGATCATTCGGCCCGTGGCCGCGATGGCATCACCGGCGCGCGTAAGCCCGGCGATATCGGCTTTGCCTCCCTGCGTGGCGGTACCGTCGCCGGTGAGCACAGCGTGAGCTTTCTCGGCCCGTTCGAGCGCCTGACGCTGTCGCATCTCGCCGAGGACCGCATGCTGTTCGCCCATGGCGCGCTGAAGGCGGCGCTGTGGGCCCACGGCAAGAAGCCGGGCCTCTACTCGATGGCCGATGTGCTCGGCCTCGGCGATACCTGATCAATCGAACGCAAGGAACGGACAGCAGGAATGAGCGAACGTCTTCTCGTGCTCGTGCGCCACGGCCAGAGCGAATGGAATCTGAAGAACCTGTTCACGGGATGGAAGGATCCCGATCTCACCGAGCAGGGCGTGGCGGAAGCCAAGGACGCCGGCCGCAAGCTGAAGGCCAATGGCCTCGTCTTCGACGTCGCCTTCACCTCGGTGCTGACGCGCGCCCAGCATACGCTCGATCTCATCCTCACTGAGCTCGGCCAGACCGGACTACCCACCTCGAAGGACCTCGCGCTGAACGAGCGCGACTATGGCGATCTCTCCGGCCTCAACAAGGACGACGCCCGCAAGAAATGGGGCGAGGAGCAGGTCCATGTCTGGCGCCGTTCCTACGATGTGCCGCCGCCCGGCGGCGAAAGCCTGAAGGACACGCTCGCGCGCGCGCTGCCTTACTACGTGCAAGAGATCTTGCCGGGCGTGCTCAACGGCAAGCGCACGCTGGTTGCCGCCCACGGCAACTCGCTGCGCGCGCTGATCATGGTGCTGGAAAAGCTCTCGCCGGAAGGCATCTTGAAGCGCGAGCTGGCGACGGGCGTTCCGATCATCTACCGGCTGAATGCGGATTCGACGGTGGCGTCGAAGCTGGATCTGGCGTCGTAAGGCGCCTCAGCACATTCGGTGTCGTCCTGGCGAAAGCCAGGACCTATAACCGCCGGCCTTCGTTGTTGCGAAGACTGGTGGTCAGCACTTCGCGCCACAATAGCTCCCTGGGGTGATGGTGTGGACGGCCCCCTACGGCATCAGTGTGCCAGAATGAGGTTGTCAGAAACTCATTCACAGGAGCCGTCCGTGAGCCAGATTATCCGTATTGGGATGGATACGTCGAAGT